>JBBSHF010000006.1:0-45889 GCA_038253355.1 Candidatus Limnocylindria bacterium | reverse complement strand
TCGCCCTCGCCAGCCTCAGCTTCGGACGGCTGCTATCCGTATTGGGGAGTGGGGCAGCAAGATAACTACTACACGACCTCCGATGGCACCCGCTTGCACGGCTGGATCATCTATAACCGCTGCCTTACGTGGGGCCTAAATCAGTTTCGCTACTCGTACGGCCAGGACAGCCGTTACTGCGACGGGTGCTCGTTCAAGAACATCCCGTTCCAATCCATCCATGGTCACGCCTGGATGTGCGGTTCCAAGTTCTTCGACTCCACCTCGACTGAGTACAATTGGCACTACGCATATCTCGGGTACACACGCTGGTCGGATCACGCGGTCTGCGGAAAACAAGCCGATGTCTACGGGCAGTTCCAGAGATCGTGTGGACGCCCATGAAAGGTGCACAGAAATCGCCACGAAGAGTGCAGAGGCGATCGAACTCAGCCGAGCATAGCAGCCTCCCTTCCTGAGCCGACCGGGACGTGGGCCCGCATGCGGTAGCTCTGGCCCTTGATGTTGATCACCGTGGCGTGATGCAGCAGCCGATCCAGGATGGCGGTGGCCACCACCTGGTCGGCGAAGACCGAGCCCCAGTCGGCGAAGCCGCGGTTACTGGTCAGCACGATCGAGCCGCGCTTATAGCGGCGCGACACCACCTGGAAGATCCAGTGCGCCGAGTCGGCGTCCATGGGCAGGTAGCCCAGTTCGTCGATCACCAGCAGCGAGGGACCGGTGAAGGTGCGCATCTTGGCGCTGGCGCTGCCCTCCAGGTGCGCCGAACGCAGGCCAGCCACCAGCTCGGCGGCGGTAGTGAAGTAGGTGCGATAGCCGGCCTCGGTGGCGGCGATGCCGAGCGCGATGCCCAGATGCGTCTTGCCCACCCCGGGCGGTCCCAGCAGCAGCACGTTGCGCCGCTCCTCGACGAAGGCCAGGGTCGACAGCTCGGCCAGCACGCCACGGTCGATGGAGGGCTGGAAGTCGAGCTCGAAGTCAGACAGGCGCTTGACCAGCGGATAGTGCGCGAAGCGCAGGCGTCCGGCCAGGCGCCGTGCGGCGGTGGCGCCGACCTCGGCCGCCAAGAGGCGCTCGAGCACCTCGACCGGCGCTGCCGACTCGTCCCGCGCCCGCTCCAGCTCAGGAGCTAGCTGCTCGGCGGCGGTGGACAGGCCCAGATAGGCCAGATGCTCGCGCAGGCGGGCGTAGCTGGTGGTCAGGCGTGACTCGGCGGCGCGGCTCACGCCAGCACCTCGGCATAGGCCGTCAGTGGGCGCGGCTCGACCTGCTCGCCGGCGCTGCGCGCCGCGGACAGCCAAGACTCCGGCTCGACGTCGATGACCTCGAGACCCTCGAAGCGAGCCAGCAGCCGGCGCGGCACCGGCCTCAGCAGCGGCCGCTCGGCATCCCAGGCCTCGCCCACGATGCGCCCGGTGGTGCGGTGCCGGTGCATGGCCACCACCTCGAGCGCCCAGCGCCGGGCGGCGGCATCGTAATCGGCCAGCGTCGGGCGAGCCGGCCGCACCTGCCCGCTGAGCCAGGCCAGGAAGTCCTCCTTGATCTCGCGATTGAGGCGCTCGACCTTTCCCTTGGTCTTGGCCTGATAGGGCCGACAGGCTCGTGGTCGCATCCCCAGCAGCGCCGCGGTGTCGAGCCACTGCGGCGCGAAGATCGGCCCGCCGCCGGGCAGGCTGCCCACGACCAGCGCCGGATCGCGATCGGTGAGCATCTCGGCGGTGGCGCCACCGAGGTCGTCGATGCAGCGCACGATGGCGGCCAGGGTGGTGGCTCGCGTCTTGTTCGTCGCGAAGCGCAGGGCCACCATGCGCGAGCAGCCCAGCACGGTGACCCAGGCGTGCAGGAGGGCGCTGCCGTCGTCCAAGGGCCACGTCCCGCAATCGGTCCAATCGCCTTGGCTCTGGACGCCGGGGCCGGTCTCGAAGCGGATCAGTGGCTCGGCCAACGCGGCCGGACGCAGGATCCGCAGCCGACGTCGCAGACTTGCCACGCTGGCGCTGTAGCCGAGCTCTCGCAGCTCGCGCAGCAGGACCGTGCCGCGCAGGCTGGGGCAGGCCGCCAGGCGGCGCTCGACGTGAGCCAGCTGGGCCGGGCTCAGCTCGGCGGGGCGGACCCGCGCTGGATAGTGGGGCGGGGCGGGCGTGCAGGCATAACGGCGCGCGCTGCGCCAGTTGAACCCGAACTCACGGGCCAGGGCGCTGATCGACCAGCCGTGACGATGCAGAACGTGCCGTTCCATCCAGATTTCCTCAGACTCCACTCGGTTCCTCCTGTCGTGGTTCTCCAGCTTCAGCAGCCGGAGCCTGACAGGGGGGACCCTTCAGTTGTCGACCTAAACGAAGAGCCTCCGGTCCAACCCGGAGGCCCCTGCACTATTCGTCAGTCAGAACTCTGCACTATTCATTCACGCTCACAAACATGGTCGCCCTCGGAGCGGCCCATCTTGTCGTCGCCATCCGGCTCGGCAGCTGCGCGGTGTTCGCGGTGATCGGCCTCTCCAACGTGATCCTGCCGCCGTTTGGGCCAGAGGACGACGACACCCTCCGCGAGTTCATTCCAGTCGCCCTGGCCTACCTCGTGGGCGGCGTGACGACCGTGCTCGTCGTCGTGGCGGGTTGGTGGTGGATCGGCCGACGCAGGTAGCGTCCGGCTACGCCCGCCCGAGCAGGTAAGCGACCGACGCGACCTGGAGCCACGCCGTGGCACGCGCCTCGCTGCCCTCATAGCAGCGCGACAGCCGGCGCCAGCGGCCGAGCTGGGCGAAGGCGTGCTCGATCTTGTAGAGCGGCGCGATCGGGGTGAAAGCCGGTCTGGCCCTGCGGCGGAGCCTTGCTGTCGAGCCGCAGGTTGTGGCGCTCGGCCAGGGCCCGCAGCCCTCGATAGCCGCGGTCGGCGACGATCGCGGCGACCCGCGGCAGGCCGTCGAGGCTGTCCCGCAGGAGGTCGCGAGCGGTCCGCACGTCGTGCGGTTTGGCCGCATCAGCTCGGGCGCTGACGGGCAGCCCGAGGATCTCGACGAGGATCGTCCGCTGCGTTGGCAGGAAGGGGGATAACTCATCCGCCGGTAACGGCGGAGTCGCCTGCCGGAAGTAGCCCGCCCTGCCGCGCAGGAAACGGTTCACGTCTCCGACAACGCCGTGTGTTCCAGTCGAACGACAGGCCGTCACCTTCGCAGACATGAACCAGTAACGGTCTACCAAAAGTCGCCCGATAGCGGGCCGGGCGACCACGGTATGGAGGATTTTGTAGCTGCCTGGCTATTCCCGGAGAAGCGGCATGCGCTGAGAACTCGCGCCGGCCGTGGCCTGACCTACCGAAACAGTGCCAATGCGGCGTCGACGCTGAGGCCATTGATGCTCGCACCAAAAGCGTTGCTATCCGGCGCCTCAACTCCTGCATCTGTGACGAAGTACACCCCAGCGCCGTACACCGTCTGGTACCCCGCTCCAGACGGTCCCGAGCGAAGCAGGAGGACGACATCCTGCCCTGGTAACAGCAGCGGATCTCCCTCCAGCTGCTGCAACTCCCCTCCGCTCGGGCTCCAAGCCGGCCCTCCGACCTGTCGAACCTCGATGATGGGCGGCGTGGCACCTTTGGCTACACGGTTCACCTGAACGGAAGTAACCGATTCCGTGAGACCGTTTGGATCGGGATGATAGGTGGTGGAGGCGACGATGCCCGCAATCACCACTCTACTCTGTGCCCGCGCCTCGGCCAGGCTGCGCGCGCCCGCAGACCATGTTGGAAGCTCCACCACGGGAAGTGTTCGGGGGTCGCGACCTTGGTCGACGAAGTCCTGGACCCACTTCGCATTCCGATCCTTCAGCTGGCTGATGATATTCGCCCGATCGGCATCCGACAGTCCTGCATCAGGGTTGGGCGGAGCCTTCGGCCCGTCTTGCGCCAAGACCACGGTGACTCCGACCAGCAGACCGGCCGCCAACGGAATGAACAAGCGTCTGAGCAAGCGGCCTTTGGTCGTGATCATCATCCACGCCTCGGATACCTAGTACGTGCCGTTGTAGATGCAGCGCGTGCCGCCTGTGCCGTTGCTGCCGACTGGGTTGGTCGAGCAGGCAGGCAGCGGTCCCGTGTCAATGCTGTTCGGAGCCGTCCGCGTCGTGCCCGAGGTCATCAACGCCACATTGCTCCCGGAAGTTCCGTGGTGGGCCAATCCTAAGGCGTGGCCGAGTTCGTGGGCGGCAATCGGGACCAGGACCGATGGGTAGTTGTTGTTGCCAATGGGCTGGTAGATCTCGCTCCAATAGATGTTCATCGCTTGCGCGACCGAGCTGCAGTATCCGCTCGTATTGCAGTTGTAGGTGATGCCGTTGGGTGCCTGGATCGAGTCGCTGCGCTTGTAGTACACCCAGGAATCGTTCGTGTAGGCCGTGGTGTGGCAGAACTGTGGTCCTGGCGAGTTCTCCCAGTTGGCGCATGCCGTGGAAGCCGCATTCCAGAGCGTCGAGTCGGACAGCTGGTTGATGGCCCGGATCTTAATGCTGTGATGATCGCCGCTCGACCAGCTGACGCGACAGGTCAGCGCGCTCCCATATCTCCAGCAGTCGCCCGCGCCGAGCGTGTGACCAGCAAAGGTCGACGCAGGGGCGACAATGGCCGAAAGAGCGAGCCCTGCGGCGAATGCTGCCATGGAAGCGCCGAATGGCAACCGGCGTAATGCGCGTCCCATTGTGTTTCCTCCCGCGACCTGCGTCCTCGGGCACGCTCATGCCGCGCCCATCCAGCAGAAAACAACACTACACCCGAAGTCAACATATTCTGTGACTCCTTTTGTGACTCCCGAATCGTGTACCGCCACCTGCCCGACCGCGAGAGGTGCAGATCATCGCCGTCGGGCGTCGACGCCACGAGTAGGTCTACGCCACCGCGGAGGGCCGCATGTGATGAAACGCGGCGATAAGTCAGCGGGCTGTCCGCGCCGGACCTGCTGGGTGCTGGGGAGCGATGCCGCGCCGCGCGCGTCTGCGCGGGCGACTGTTCGGTACGCTCCAGCAAATCCGGTCCGCGCTCGCCGGAGGGAACGGTGCGGATCGAGCGTATAACTGGACACGTTTCGCTCGATATCCCACGCTCGGGACTACAGCGTTTCGGCCGGGATGCTTAAGAGTCACTTGCTCTGCCGTTGAGCTAGCCGCCCGCCGGGTGATGATGACGTAGCGCCCCGTGGGGCGTCAACCGCCTGTGGGGCGTCAACCGCCTGTGAGGCGTCAACCGCCTGTGAGGCGTCAACCGCCTGTGAGGCGTCAACCGCGTCGGCCCTATTGCACCGCTGGTGGTCCCGGTCCGCTCTGGGACTCGGGCGCGGTCTCGTAGTGCGCGTCACTGAACTGCTTGATCGCATCGGAGTTGGCACCGTCGAGGTAGAGGCGCCAGTTCCAGGCGGTGACGGCGATGGGATGGTCGAAGTCGGTGCCGCTCCACGGAGCCAGGATGTACTTGAAGCGCGACCCGCCGATCTGGCTGCGCACGAAGTTGGTGAGCTTGAGCAGGTCATCGGGAGTGATCTGGTCGGGCTGGTACCAGGTGACGATGCCGCCGTGCTCCAGGTTGTGGATCGCCTGCGACGGCGAGAGTGTGATGCCGTAGACGCCGGGCTGGCCGGCCCGATACACGCCCCACTCGGTCGGCGTCTCCCAGTGCGTCCCGGAGGTCGGCGGGTTCGACTTGTAGGTGATCCCGGTCGTGCCATTGGCCACGTGCTGGCGACCCTCATCGGCCTGGCGGGTGCCGCAGTAGGTGCTGCATTTGGGGCCCAGCGAGACGAGCGCCAGCACGACCGCCACGACACCAACCAGGAGGAAGCCCACGATGGCCACGACGCGCACGTCGAGCGACCGGCCACCTGCACCGACGCGGCGATTCATTGCCGCGTCGCTGGCTCGGGACCGGCGCTGCACGCCGGAGGTTCGTCGTTTGGTCATGGCGAACGAGGATAGCGGAGCGGCCCGCGGCGTGTGCCGGCCCGGCATCCGGCGTGCACCTTGCTAGAATCGGCGCACCCTCGCGGCCTTTACCCGCGAACCCGCGAACCCGCGAACACACCGCGCCGGGAGGTTGCATGGTCGAACGCGACGAGCCGCGCAAAGAGAGCGTTCTGGGTCTGGGCCGGCAGCTGGTTTCCGGGGTCATCGGTCTTGCCAGGCTCGAGATGCAGCACGGCCGCCAGGAGCTCGGCACCTCGGCGGGCCACCTCAAGCGCGGTAGTCTGCTCCTGGGCCTCGCCGCCGCCTTCGCGCTGCTTGCGCTCATCACGTTCGTGGCCTTCATCATCTTCGTGCTGATCGCGCTCACCGGCCTCGGCGGCTGGCTCGTCTCGCTCATCGTGCTGATCGTCCTCCTGGCGCTGATGATCTTCATCGGCTGGCGTGGCTACAGCCAGCTCCGCCAGGTGAAGGTCAAGCCGGAGGGCACCATCGCATCGGTCAAGGAGGACATCGCGTGGGCGAAACGCTTGATCAGACGCGAATAGAGATCGCGGCACAGCGGGCCCAGCTGCAACGCACCGCCGATCGGCTGAAGGCGCGTGCCAGGCGCACGGTCGACATCAAAGCCAAGTTCAAGGAGAACCCGGCGCTCTTCGTGGGGCTTGGCGCCGGCGCCGTGTTCCTGGTGGTCGGTGGACCGCTGCGCGCCGCCCGCTTCGCCCGTCGGCGCCTGATGCGCACCACGCCGGAGAAGGCGTATGACACCCTTCCGAAGCCGATGCAGTCTTGGATCGATACGCTGGCGGGCAGCGTCGGACCCAAGGCCGATCGAGCTCGCGAGACGCTCGCCGAGGAGCTCGTGAAGTGGCGCCAGGCGCCGCTGCAGAACCGCAAGGCCCGCAAGGAGCTGGCGAAGCAGATGGTCGAGGGGCCGCCGGGACCGAACCGGACGACCTGGAAGGCGCTGGAGGCCGCCGCCGCGATCCTCTCGGCCGCCCTGGCGCGCAAGGCGGTCGAGCGCTTCCTGTCGAGCGCGCCGCCGACGGGCGTTCGTCCGCTCGACGTTCCGGGGACTGCCAGCGACAGCTATTCGGCCAAGTCTGCCGGCACCCGCCAGACAGAGGAGCTGCCCGGCTCGCGCTGAGCGCCGCTCATTTGAGCCAGCCGCGGCCAATCGGCGCAAATGGTCGGCTTTGCTAGACTCCACACCACCCGCGGGCGAGTGGCGGAACGGCAGACGCGCCAGCCTTAGGAGCTGGTGTCGCAAGACGTGCGAGTTCGAATCTCGCCTCGCCCACCACCGCCAGACAGGAGCAGATTTGGTCACCGTATCCACCCGCCCCGAGCCCGGCTCGCGGGTCGTCCTCGAGATCGAGGTTCCGCCGGCCGAGGTTGATCGTCACTTCGCCACGGCCTACCAGCACGTCGCGGCGCGGACGCGCGTCCCCGGATTTCGCCCGGGCAAGGCGCCGCGGCACGTCATCGACCGATTCGTTGGCCGTGCCTCGGTGGTCGCCGAGGCGCTCGAGCATCTCGTCAGCGCCAGCTATGACGCGGCGCTCGACCAGACCGATGTCGTGCCCATCGACCAGCCGAACGTCGATATCGACCCCACAGCGCTGAGCGAGGGAGCCCCGGTGAGCTTCACCGCCACCGTCTCCGTGCGCCCCGAGGTGCAGCTGGGCGCGTATACCGACTACCCATTCGAGCTGGAGATTCCCGAGGTGACCGATGCGCAGGTCGAGCAGGTCGTCGGCGAGCTGCGCGAGCAGCAAGGCTCGCTGCGGCCCATCGACGAGCGCGGCGCGCAGAAGGACGATGTCGCAGCGGTCAAGTTCACGGGCACCATCGACGGCAAGCCGTTCGAGGGCGGCAGCGCGGACCGGCTGCCGCTGATCGTCGGCGAGGACCGCATGATTCCCGGCTGGGAGGAGAACCTGATCGGGATGCGGCTCAATGAGGAGAGGGGCTTCGAAATCACCTTCCCCGATGACTACCGGGTCGAGGTGCTCCAGGGCAAGCAGGCGCATTTCGACGTCACGCTGCTCGACCTGCGGGAGCGCGTGCTGCCCGAGGCCAATGACGAGTTCGCCCGCTCGGTGGCCGAGGTGCAGACCGTGGAGGAGCTTCGCGCCGAGATCCGCGATGCGCTCGGCAAGCGTGCCGAGGCCGAAGGCCGCCACGCCTTCGCTGATCGGATCATCGACTTCGCCTCGACCAACGCGACCGTTGAGCTGCCCGCGGTGATGATCGTCAACGAAGTCGAGATCATGCGCGACGAGCTGCGCAGCCGCCTGGCCCAGCAGCGGATCGGGATGGAGCAGTACCTGGAGCTCGCCAAGCAGACTCCCGAGGAGCTGGTCACCGAGCTGCGTGAGCCCGCCTCGCGGCGCGTTAAGACGCTGCTCGTCCTGTCGGCCATCGCGGAGAAGGAGGGGATCGACGTGTCCGACAGCGAGATCGACGCCGAGATCGCGGCGCAGCTCGGTGCGGAGCCAGATCCCCGCCTGAGCGAGTACCTCACCTCGCGCAGCGGCCGCTCCTACCTGCGCATGACGCTGCGGAACCGTACACTGATCGATGCGCTGACCGAGCGGGCGGCGGGCCCGCAGTCATCGGTCGAGGCGCGATCACCTGAGCCAGTCACCCCCGGAACGGAGTAATCCATGCTCGTCCCGATGGTCATCGAGAGCAGCGCTCGCGGCGAGCGCGCCTTTGACATCTACTCGCGGCTCCTCAAGGAGCGGATCATCTTTCTCGGCGACGCGATCGAGGACCACATCGCCAACCTGATCATCGCGCAGATGCTCTTCCTCGAGAGCGAGGACTCGGACAAGGACATCATGCTGTACGTCAACTCGCCGGGCGGCGTGGTGACCAGCGGCCTCGCCATCTACGACACGATGCAGTACCTCAAGGCGCCGGTGAGCACCATCTGCATCGGTCAGGCGGCGTCCATGGGTGCCGTCCTGCTGGCGGCGGGGGCCAACGGCAAGCGTTTCGCCCTGCCGAACAGCCGGATCATGATCCACCAGGGATCGGGTGGTTTCCGCGGCAACACGCCCGACGTCGAGATCCAGATGCGCGAGATGCTGCATCTCACCGATCGGCTGATGCACATCCTGGCCGATCATGCCGGCCAGGAGTTCGACAAGGTCAAGAAGGACTCCGAGCGCGACTACTTCATGAGCGCCGAGGAGGCCAAGTCCTACGGCCTGATTGATGAGGTCTTCGTCGGCAACACCGAGTCGCTGATCAGCATGACCCAGGCTGCGCACGGCCAGGTCCCCGATGCGACGGAAGCGGCCGCGGCCGACGCCAAGCCGGCCAAGAAGTAGGAACGATGGGGGCCGATCGGCATTCGCGCAGCCCTCTTCGCGCAGCCCCTTCGCACAGACCCTTCTCTTAGCCCCTATTCGCTCAAGAATGTGAGTCGGCATGAGCCTCGCGATCTGCCGGTTGCCATTCACCGACGAATTTACGCCGGCCACTCATTCACTCAGGAATGAGTTCGGGCGCGCAGCCGCCTCCGGGTCCGCTCACATTCCTCCGTGAATGGCGCTGCTGTGCGGGCGCGCAGCAATGGCGCCGTTGAGCCCCGCACGCTCCAGGGCGAGCAGCTGGCGCTTGTGCTCGAGGTTCGGTCCCCAGCCGCCGATGCCATCCGCCGCGCGGACCACGCGGTGGCATGGCACGACGAGCGTGATGGGGCAGCGCGACAGGGCATTACCCACGGCGCGCGCCGCTCCCGGACGTCCGAGCTGCGCGGCCAGCTCACCGTAGGTCGCGGTTTCGCCGTAGGTGATCCGACGGGTGGCCAGCAGCACCCGGCGGTTGAAGGCGGCGAGGTCATCGAGGTTGATCGCCACCTCGAAGTTGCGTCGGTCCCCGTCGAAGTACTCGTCGAGCTGTTCTTCGAGGTCGTCCGCGGCCCCATCGGCGAACGACCTGCCCGGGAAGCGGCGCGCCAGCGCCTCTGTGAAGGATTCGAACGCATGGCCACGATCGAGTGCAACCAGTCCGCTCGAGCTGAACGCTGCGAGCATCGGTCCGGCCGAGGTGTCGAGGCGACTGATCTGCAGCACCCCGCCAGGCAGAATCGATGCGCCATGGTGCCGCGTCATGGGTGGATGCTACGACCATCGACCGGTGGGCGAGGACTCGCCTCTTCCGATGCCGTGCTATCTCGCAATGCCGTGCTATCTCGGAATGCCGTGCTATCCTGCGGAGCCGATCAGGCGCGGAGCGCCGCCGCTACGAGGAAGCCTCGAAGACGCATGACTCAGAAGACCAAGGTGCCATATCGCTGCTCCTTCTGCGGCAAGAGCCAGGAGCAGGTCCGCAAGCTGATCGCGGGCCAGGGTGTCTACATCTGTGACGAGTGCATCAATCTCTGCCAGGAGATCATCGAGGAGGAGATGCTCGAGGCGCCGCGCGCCAAGAGCTCACCGGCCAGCCTGCCGAGCCCTCGCAGGATCAAGGACCAGCTCGACGAGTACGTCATCAGCCAGGAGCAGGCCAAGAAGGTCCTGTCCGTGGCGGTCTACAACCACTACAAGCGGGTCAACGCCGGCCACACCGTCGACGACGTCGAGCTCGGCAAGAGCAACGTCCTGCTGGTCGGTCCCACCGGATCGGGCAAGACGCTGCTGGCGCAGACCCTGGCCAAGGTACTGGACGTTCCCTTCTGCATCGCCGACGCGACCAGTCTGACCGAGGCCGGCTACGTCGGCGAGGACGTCGAGAACATCCTGCTGCGCCTCATCCAATCGGCCGATTTCGACGTGCAGCGCGCCCAACGCGGGATCATCTACATCGACGAGATCGACAAGATCGCGCGAAAGACCGATAACCCTTCGATCACCCGCGACGTGTCGGGCGAGGGCGTGCAGCAGGCGCTGTTGAAGATCCTGGAGGGCACGGTCGCCAACGTGCCGCCGCAGGGCGGCCGCAAGCATCCGCATCAGGACTTCATCCAGATCGACACGACCAACATCCTGTTCATCTGCGGCGGCGCCTTCGAAGGGCTCGAGAATATCGTGGAGGACCGCGTCGGCAAGCGGGGAATCGGCTTCGGCTCGCAGGCGCAGCAGTCGCGCGAGCAGCGCCGCCGCGTGATGGATCGGCTGATGCCCGAGGACCTGCTCAAGTACGGCCTGATTCCTGAGTTTGTCGGGCGCCTGCCAGTGGTCGTCAGCCTCGCGGCGTTGTCGCAGGAGGATCTGGTTCGGGTCCTGACGGAGCCGAAGAACGCGGTGACCCGCCAATTCGCCAAGTTCCTGTCGCTCGACAGGGTGGAGCTCGTCTTCACTCCCGAGGCGCTGGACGGAACGGCTCGTTTGG
Source organism: Candidatus Limnocylindria bacterium (assembly GCA_038253355.1). GTDB lineage: Bacteria > Chloroflexota > Limnocylindria > QHBO01 > QHBO01 > JAICUY01. Next base: position 34,601 of record JBBSHF010000006.1, on the reverse strand, counting down.
CGCTCGACCGCAAGACCGGCGCGCGCGCATTGCGGACGATCGTCGAGGAGGCGCTCCTGGAGGTCATGTATGACATCCCCGAGCGGACGGACGTGAAGAAGGTGGTCATCACCGGCGAGACGATCGAGCACGGCCAGCCACCTATGCTGCTCACCGAGACCGAGGAGGCCGCGCCGCGTCGCCGCGGTTCGGCCAAGGACCGCAACGTCGAGCGCGAGGAAGAGTCCGCCTAGCCTCGCTCCTCGCGGGTCCTTATGCCCTGGTGAGCGAGCGCCTCCCCGATGCGTCGCCGCAGTTCGGCGGTCACCGTCTGCCGCTCGGCTGCCCGCACCTGGCCAAGGATCTCGACCGTCAGGTCCATCTCATTGGGCGTCTCGAGGCGGTGGGCGGTTGGTGCACCGAGGATCCGTGGCGCCCAGGCCGGTTCGGATCGCAGCTCGGCGCCGACCTGGTCGATCACCCGCGTGGCGACGTCGGGATCTGTGTCCGCCCCAATGCGCAGCTGCAGATTCAACGGCGCCCACACCCGCGTGAGGTTCGAGGCGACGACGATCTGTCCGTTCGGTACCGAGTGGACCGTGCCATCGGCGTCGCGCAGTACCGTGCGCCGCAGGCTGAAGTCCTCGACCACACCGTCGACTCCGGCGATGCGCACCACGTCGCCCTGGCTGTACTGGTTCTCGAGCACGACGAAGATGCCCGCCAGCCAGTCCCTGATGAGGGTCTGAGCGCCAAGCCCCACGGCGATCCCCACAACTCCCAGACCGGCGACCGCCGGCCCGATGTCGAGATCGAAGTTGGCGAGCGCCATCAACGTGGCGATCACCACGATGGCGACAACCACGACCCGCAGGCTCAACCGCTCCAGGGTGCGCACCCTGCGTTCGAACTCGACGGCGGCCAGCACGCGCCTGCCTTCGCCGTCGCCTTCGCCGTCGCCGCGTCGCTCCAGCAGATGCCGCACGGCAAGGTGCGTCGCGGAATGGACGGCCAGATAGGTCACCAGCGCGGCGATGACGATGAGCGCAAGCTTTCCGACAGGGCCGGCCCAGGCGGCGAGATGGAAGTCCACGCCCCGATGGTAGCAATCCTGCGGGGCGGTACGACCGGAGGTGCTGATCGGTACTTTGGGCCGCTCGGGTTGCGCGCCGTCAACGGCTAGGATGTGGCGGCCCAGCACGGGCAGATCAGACAAGGGTGAAGCAGCAAGATGACCTCGACTCCTCGCCGCCCCGGACTTCGGCTTCCATGGTCGAACGAAGCGGCCAATGTTCAGGCCGATCCAGCGGATGCCCCTTCCGCGAATGCCGATGAGGCAGCCGCGGCCAGGGGTAATGCCGCAGAAGTGCCGCCGACCCCGGCCAGCGAGCCTGCAGCTGATGGCGCCGCGAAAGCCGCTGCCGATTCCGGTGGGTCCGCGTCCGATAGCGCCGCACCCGCGGCACCTGCGCCGGCGGCACCTGCACCCGCCGCACCCGCACCAGCCGAGCCCGCCCCGGGGGTAGCCGGGTCAACGGATCCGTTCCTGCGCAGCCTGGTCGATGCCATGCGCGGCGTGGCCGAGGAAGCTCGAGACGTCAATCTTGCCGAGCAAAAGACGCTCGTCGACAAGCGTGTCGAGCAGCTCGGCGTCCGGTCCGACGAGCGGGCCGAGGACCTGCGCCGTCGCTCCGAGCTCGATGTCAAGGGAATCGGCGACTGGGAGCGCGGGGAGATCGAGCGAATCCGGACCGACGCCGAGCAGAAGGTGGAGGCCCGCCGTCATCAGCTCGAGCAGCAGCTCAGCGAGCATGGACAGCACACCGAACGCGAGATCGCCGGCATGCGCGCCGGCCTTGCCGATCACGAGCGCGAGCTGGCCGCTTTCTTTGCCCAGCTGACCGAGATCAATGACCCCGCGGACTTCGTCAGCGCCGCCAAGCGCATGCCGCAGGCACCATCGCTCGACCCCACCGCCGCGAACGGGGGCGCCACGCCTTCCTCGCCAGAACCGGTCGCCAGCGAATCGCTGACCACGCGGCTTGCCCAGCTCGGGATCGAACAGGGCAAGGAGACGCCCGCGCCGGCGTCGGGCAATGGAGCGGGCGCTGCGCCGGCGAGCGGCGACGCCACACTGGCCGAGCGCCTCGCGCAGCTCGACGAGCAGCTCACCTCGAAGAGCGACCACGTCAGCACCACGCCGGCCGCGGCCGAGGGCGAGGTGACGACCGCCCTGGTGGTCAAGGGGCTGGCCAGCTTCGGAGCCATCACGTCGTTCAAGCAGGCGCTCGAGAAGGTCGAGGGGGTCCGCTCTGTGACGCTGAGCCTTGGACCCAGCGGCGAGTTCGTCTATCGTGCCACCCATGACGCCGGCTTCGACCTCGACGGCGCGATCGTCACGCTGGAGGGCGCCTCGGCGGCAATCGAGCATCAGCCCGACGGCACGCTGCGGGTCACCGTCAGTCGCCCGCGTTGACCTTCGCACGCGCGCTGCTGTCGCACGCGCGGTGCTACACTCGGCCAACGGCGTTGACCGTGAGGAGTAGCTCTTCATCGGCCCATAGAGATGGCGGACCACTGGCTGGAAGCCCGCCTGGGCGCGAGAGAGCGAAGGTTGCACGCGAGCCGAGCGGGTCCGCCCGATAGCGCGGGATTGAGGGCGCAGCGGCGCCAAACGAAGGTGGTACCACGACGAAACCCGTTCGTCCTTCGACGAGCGGGTTTTTGCATGTGCGCGACGAAGGAGGCCGACCGATGACGACGACCAGACGACGCGAGCCCGCGCCGCGTTATGACGCCGCCGCGGTCGAGCCGGCGATCTACGAGCGGTGGCTGGCCAGCGGTGCGTTCGCGCCGGCCGTCAGCGCGCCACGAGGGGCGCGCCGTTTCGTGATCACCATGCCGCCGCCGAACGTCACCGGCGCGCTGCATATCGGCCATGCGCTGACCGTGATCGTTGAAGACGTGATGATCCGCTACCACCGCATGCGGGGCGACGACACCCTGTGGGTGCCGGGTGTCGATCACGCCAGCATCGGTGCGCAGTTCGTGCTCGACAAGATCATCGCCGAGGAAGGCGAGAGCCGCGCGACGCTGGGTCGCGAGCGCTACCTGGAGCGCATGTGGCAGTTCATGGATTCGACGCGCGACGTCATCGGTCTGCAGCTGCGACGGCTGGGGGCCAGCGCTGACTGGGGACGCAATCGTTTCACTCTGGATGAGCAGAGCGCGCGAGCGGTGCGCGTCGCCTTCAAGCGGCTGTGGGATGCGGGGCTGGTCTACCGCGGCGAGGCGCTGATCACGTGGTGCCCGCGCTGCCGCACCACGATCAGCGACCTCGAGACCATCCATCGCGACGAGACGGGCACGCTGTGGACGATCCGCTACGCGTTGGCCGATGGTGACGGCTCGATCAGCGTCGCCACCACGCGACCCGAGACGCTGCTCGGCGACGTGGCGGTGGCCGTGCACCCCGAAGACCATCGCTACCGGGCGCTGGTCGGGCGCGAGGCGGTCCTGCCATTCCTGGGTCGCCGCCTGCCGATCATCGCCGACGCGGCGGTCCAGCGCGAGTTCGGAAGCGGCGCGGTGAAGATCACCCCGGCGCACGATCCGAACGACTACGCCATGGCGAAGCGTCACGAGCTGGCAGCGATCAATGTGCTGGACGAAGAGGCACGGATGAACGAGAACGCCGGCGAATTCGCGGGATTGGACCGCTATGCAGCCCGCCAGGAGATCGTTGAGCGTCTGCGCGCCAGCGGCGACCTGCAGGCCGAGCAGTCGCACCAGATGGTGGTGGGCCGCTGCGAGCGTTGCGGGACGGTGGTCGAGCCGCGCCTGAGCGTGCAGTGGTTCATCCGGGTCAAGCCGCTCGCCGAGCGTGCGCTGGCATCGGTCACCCAGGGGCGCACCGCCATCATGCCGCCGCACCTCGCCAAGGTGTACGCGCACTGGCTGGAGAACATCCTCGATTGGGCGGTCGGTCGCCAGCTGTGGTGGGGCCATCGCATTCCCGCCTGGTTCTGCCCGGACGGTCACGTCACGGTGTCCGATGCCGCCGAGGGCCCGCACGCCTGCGCCGAGTGCGGGCGGCCCGCCGGCGAGCTGAACCAGGAGACCGATATCTTTGACACCTGGTTCTCGAGCGCGTTGTGGCCGTTCTCGACCCTCGGCTGGCCGGACGAGACGCCGGACATGGCGCGCTTCTATCCCACCACGGTGATGGAGACCGGCTACGACATTCTCTTCTTCTGGGTCGCGCGGATGATGATGATGGGTCTCTTCTGCACCGATGTTGAGCCGTTCCGCATCGTGTACCTGCACGGCCTGGTGCGCGCCTCGGGCGGCGTGAAGATGAGCAAGACCAAGGGCAACGTGGTCGATCCGCTGGACCTCGTGGACGAGATCGGGGCCGATGCGCTGCGCTTCGCGCTGACGATCGGGACGTCGCCGGGCCACGACCAGCGGCTCACCCAGGCGAAGGTCGATGGGGCGCGCAACTTCGCCAACAAGCTGTGGAATGTCGCTCGCTTTGTGCTTGGATCGCAGCCGGATTCCGGGGCGACGCCGTCCGGAGATGCATCGGTCGCCGAGCGCTGGATTCGGTCGCGCCTGGCGGAGGTCGTGGAACGCTCCACCGCGCAGCTCGAGGCGCTTGACCTCGCCGGCTATGCCGCGACCGCGCACGAGTTCGCGTGGAGCGACTACGCCGACTGGTTCGTCGAGATGGCCAAGGTCGAGCTGCGTCGCGAAGGTGCCTCGCAGGGGGAGCGCGCCCGGGTGTGGGCCACGCTCGCCGGGACGCTCGGCGACCTCCTTCGCCTGCTGCATCCGCTGATGCCATTCATTACCGAGGAGATCTGGTCGGTCCTGCGCGATGCCGCGCCCTCGCTGACCGATGGCGAGGAGCTGCTGCTGACCGCCCCGTGGCCGACGCCGGGTCCGCGCGACGCCAGCGCGGAGTCCGAGGTCAGCGCTCTGACGGCACTCATCCGCGATGTGCGCAACCTGCGCTCCGAGAGCGGCGTTGCCGCGGGGACGTGGCTGCCGCTCTTCGTCGCCGTGACCGGTGATGCGCAGCGGTCGGCCATCGAGCGGGGGATCGGCTACCTGGAACCTATGGCTCGGGTTCGTCCGGTGCAGTTCGCGACCTCGGACCAGCGACCGGCGCTGGTCGCGGCGACGCCGCTTGGCGCCGCCTGGCTGGGAGTCGAGGCAGCCGAAGTCGCGGCCGGCGTCGCGGCCGGCGTTGAACATGACTCCTCTGAGCGGCGGGCGCGACGCGTCGTGGAGCTGCGCGCCGCCATCGATCGACTGCGTACGCTGCTGGGGAATGCCTCGTTCGTCGAGCGCGCCCCGGTGACCGTCGTCGGGAAGGAGCGGGCGCGCCTCGCCGAGCTCGAGGCGCAGCTGCGGCAGCTCAGGTGACTGACGCCGGGCGGGCCTTGCATCCGCTGCAGGCAAATACCGGAGGAGGGCGGCTCCGACCGCTTGTCAGGCGAAACCCACGTTACTTTCCGACACCTGGTGCATGAAATCGCCAAGAAGTCGCAAGAAATTGCGTGAAAGCAGAGGTTGCTCCGGCGTTTGCCCCCACCCGGTGCAAGCTGACATGCGGCGGGCGTGCGGCGGGCGTGCGGCGGGCGTGCGGCGGAGGGCCGCGGGTGTCGCCGCGCTCGGGACCTGCAGCAGATCGGGCTATGGCGGCCCTCGCCGGAGTGGCTGCTAGAATCGGCCCGCTCAGCGGCTCGTCCATCGGTCACCTCGGTCAATGATCGGAACTCTGGCATGTCATTTCTGCGGCGCAAGAATAAGGACCAGGCACCACCACCGCCGCCCGTCGCGGTGCAGGAGGATGTCTCGGCCCAACAGTACTCGTTGAAGCTCAGCTTCCTGGCGCGCAGCAGCGACGGGCTGCGCATGCAGGCGGACCGCGCCGTGATGGCCCTGCTGCCGGGCGTGGTGGAGCCTTTGAGCCAGACGCCGCCTGAGGTGATCGAGCCGCTGCCCCTGGAATACAGCGACGCGGCGCCCACGCTGGAGCGCTTCAACGAGATGCAGCAGTGGGTCCTGGCGCGACGCGACCTCGGGCCGATCGGTCGCCACGCGCTCTATGTGCTCGAGGTGACCGACGCGCTGGACATGACGGTCGACACGTTCGTCTGCGGCTTGCTCCACGGCGAGACCGATACCAGCGGCTACCCGGCGTACAACGCCATTGTCGGCGGGCTGGCCAGCCACTGGGATGAGCTTTCCGGCGAGCTGATCGTGCGGTCGGTGGTTGGCTGGGGCGGCAAGGGTATGCGTGGCGACACCGAGCGCATCGGTCAGAAGCTGCTGAGCAACCTGTATCAGCAGATCGTAGCATCGGGTTACAGCCTTGGTGCCGCCGATCAGGCGCGCCTGCCAAGCCTGGGTGGCCGGTCGGGCCTGAGCTGCGCGCACTGCGGGTTCGAGGCGGGCAATGCCTCGGCCTTCTACTGCCCCAAGTGCGGCATGCGGATGCTGCGCGGCATCTGAGCTTCTCGCGAATCCAGTACCTTCGGCGCGCACGGGTACCTCCGGGTCCCATTGTCGTGCGGGTGGGTGCGACTGACACTGGTGCGGTTCGTCACCGTACGCACCCACTGGAAGGATTTGCATGGAGCGACCCACCGTCCTGCTGGCGCTCACCGAAGACGTTGCTGACTACGTCTCCGTGCTCGAGCGTGCCGGGTTCGACACCATCCACGACCCTGCCGAGGCCGATGAGCAGTTGCGTCAGGGCCGAGGGCTTGATCTTGCCGTTCTCGATTGCGACGCCGATCGCGCGGCGGTCGACGCCGTCTACGCCATCCTGCATCACGAACGCAATGTCCCGACCCTGCTCCTCTTCACCGAAGAGCCACCCGCGTTCGAAGCGCACCCAGGTGCGGCCGATGAGCTGGCGCTCAAACCGCTGCTCGCCGAAGCCCTGATCTACCGGCTGCAGGCGCTGCTCATCCGCGGCGGTCGGCAGGTGCACGGCGAGGTGGGCGCCTGGACCGACGCGAGCGGCAATGAGCAGGGCGCCATCGGGGAGGGACACGTGGTCAGCGTCTTCGCGCCGAAGGGTGGCGTCGGCAAGACGACCATCGCGGTCAACGCCGCGGTCGCCCTGCGCGAGCAGACGCGTGACCGTGTACTGCTCCTCGACGCCGACGTCGGGGTTGGCAACGTCACCTCGGTCCTGGAGGTGCCCGCCACGAGGGGCCTCGTCGACCTGGCCGACAGCACACCTGCGGAGTGGACAGACGCGGCCTTCGAGCATTGCGTCGCGACGCACCCGGCCAGCGGCGTGCGCGTGCTCACCTGGGGCAACGATCCGGGCGACTCCGAGCGCATCAGCGTCGACCTGCTGCTGGCAGCGCTGAAGTGGGCGCGCATGTCCCATGCCTACGTGGTCGTCGACAACCATCCCGGCTACGACGACCGCACCATGGCCATGCTCACCGTATCCAACGAGATCCTGCTGGTCGTAACGCCCGAGGTCGGCGCGATCCGCAACTCGTCGCAGTTCCTTGACCTGGCACGCCAGGTCGGGCTGGGCGACATCGTGCGCGTCGTGGCTAATCGTGCGAACCACGGGATCAGCCTGCAGGACATGTCGAAGTCGCTGGGGCTCCCCATCTCGGCAACGGTCGTTTCGGCCGGTCCCAAGGCGGTGATCGCGGCCAACGAAGGGACGCCGATCATCACCAAGTTCCCAAACGAGCGCATCGCCACGGACCTGCACGGCATCGCACGTCTGCTGACCCGTCGGCAGGAGGCAGCGGCCCCAGCGCCGACCCGTCGCTGGTGGATGCCCTTCACCTCTCGCGCCTCACACGCCTGATCGGAGCTCGTTGCACGCTCGGCCGCCGGCTGCCATCATGCGCCAGCGGGCCACCGGTCCGCCTGCTGACGAATCGCGGATCTGATGCCCACTTACGACTACCAATGCCGCTCCTGCGGCCATACCGTTGAAGTGATCCATTCCATGAAGGAAGAGGGTCCGACCACCTGTGAGCTGTGCGGCGGACCCCTGCGCACGGTCCTCTTTCCGGCAGGCATCATCTTCAAGGGATCCGGCTTCTACAAGACCGATTCCCGCAGCAGCTCCTCGTCGAGCAGCGGGGGCTCGGGAAACGGCAGCCGAACGTCCGCGGATTCCGCACGGACCGATGGATCGAGTTCGTCGACGGCTCCGGTCGGCTCAGGCGGCTCAAGCGGCTCAAGCCGCTCAGGCTCAAGCGGCTCAGGCTCAAGCGGCTCAGGCTCACGCGACTCGGAGAATGGCGCCTCGAGTGCCAACAGCTCGTCGCCTTCGACCAACTCGACCGAGTCGAAGGCCGGCGCGTCGGCCGGGGAATCCACCGACAAGTCCTGATCCGGGCCGAGGCTGCCTTCCGCCCGGAGACTGTGCCCCGGCGCCAAGGTGTTCTTCCGACGCAGGCTGTTGACTCCGCCGTCGCCGCCGTCGCCGCCGTCGCCGCGTTGCGGTAATGCGCCTCCCGTGGACCCTTATCTCACGCGCCGATGGGTTGCCCGGCCAAGATTGCGGATAAGGAGCCGGCATCGGCGCATTAAGCCACCCCAGACACTCGAGATCGACCGTTCCCGCAGATAAGACGCCCCTTGCGGACCATTACGCACGATGCGGAGCGCCAGCGACCGGGCTGCCGTGGCCGACCGTTCGGGCCCAGGCAATCCAGGCCAGCCTGCGCCTCCCCAGCGTCACGCAACGTCAAGCAACGGGAGATGGGTGCCCCAGGCTAGGCCGGTTGTGCCTGGCGCGTCCCGCACCGGCGGCAGAAGCGCGCACTCGCCGAGAGTGAGAGCCCGCACTGCCCGCAGTTCTGGACAGCCACCTGGCTCATCGCGCCTGCGACCTCGCGCGCCGATGCGTCCCAGAATGCGCCGGCCGCCGCGGCGTGTGCGGCCCGTGCGACCGCTTCGGCTCCAGCGCTGGCACCGCTCGACCGATATGGCAGCACGTTCGGCCGCTGCCCGGCCAGCGGACCCTGGCCGGGATCGCCCAATCCAAGTAGATCAAGCTGTGCGCGGCGAGCGGCGACGGCCGGGTCGTCCGACTGCGCGGCGACGCGTCCGTCATCGAGCGCCGGTGCCGGCCGAGGCAGACGCAGGATCGTGTCACCGATCGGCCGTAGGTGTCGCGGCTGCGGCTGTGTCTCAGGTTCAGGTTCGGGCTCCGGCTCGACTGCGGTGACGCCCTGGGGCTCGGTATCGGGTGCGACTGCGGCGACGGGCTCGGGCTCGGGTTCTGGTTCCGCGGGGCTGGCGAAGGGCACAGCCTCCGGTTCGGCGATGCACTCAGGCTCCGGCTCGGCGACGGAGATGGCGGGCTCCGGCGCACGCTCAGTTTCGGATTCGACCGCTGTCGCAGCCTCAAGCTCGGGTTCGAGCTCCAGTTGGGCGACGAGGTCGGGCTCGGAAAGCGCCGCAGGCAGCAGCTCGAACCGCGCATCGTCATCCCATCTGAGGAGGACAAGATGAGGCTGGGCTTCGGCGAGGACGAACGGCTCCGGCTCGGCTTCGGCGACTGCGGCTGCTGGCTCCGGCTCCGGCTCCGGCTCGGCTTCGGCGGCGACGAACGGCTCCGGCTCAGGCTCGGGCAGGGCCTGAGCTTCCGCGATCGGAACGAGCTCCTCGCTTGGCCAGCTCAGATCCGCATCGTGACCGTTGCTCTCGAGCGGCAGGTCGGAGGACGGCCAGGCGTCGACGCCCAGATGGCGCCGCAGATCCTCGTCGCTGAGCCCGTCCGGCGTATCGAGCAGTGCAGCACCGTTGGTGGCCACCAGGTCAGGGTGCTGTGCCTGGAACGAGGCCTCGAAGCGCTCCAGCAGGTCGTCCGTGCCGGCGATGGGGGCGCAGCTGCGGCATCGGCCGGCGGCGTCGTTCCAGCAGTTGATGCAGGTGTACTGGCGGCAGTCGATGCAGAAGTTGAACGAGGCGTGGAAGGCGTCGAGCTGGCGGGCGGCGAGCGTATCTTCCTCGGAGCGCATGGCATCGCCCACGGCGTCGCTCAGCGCGTCCTGGCTCATGATGTAGTTGCGCAGCCCGGAGACGAGGCCGCGCGTCCTGCGCAGCGGATTCAGGCGCGTGGGTGCCTTGAACTCGTAGCGCGTTCCGCAGCGTTCGCAGAATGATTCAGTGAGAGCTTCGGGCATTCGGTACTTACATCTCCCCCGACATAGAGGCGCTTTCAGGGCCGCCCAGTATACCGATGAAGGTCAGTGGTCACGCTATGGCCGCTTTGGTGCAGCACGCTCTCTCCGTTGGTACCTGCCCCAAGCCGATCCAGTCATCGATGGGGGAGCCGCCGAGCGGCGCATGCTAGCATCGAGCGCGTGGGCATCCTCTCCCGGGTCGAGTCGTTCCTCGAGCGACTCTTCGAGGCGCCCGCGGGCCGCCTCGGGGCACGTCTGCAGCCGGTCAGCCTGGCCAAGCGCATCGAGCGTGCCATGGACACCAACAAGTCGTTCCGAGACGACGGCATCACGGTGCCCAATCATTACGACCTGCACCTCAATCCGGCCGACTTCGCGACGTTCGCCTCGTACCGCGGCTCCCTCGAGGATGACCTCGCGCACGAGCTCCTGGCACGCGCCCGTCGCGAGCGCTACAGCCTGGTGGCGCGACCCAGGGTGCGGATCATGGCCGACGGCTCGATTCCACGCGGCGACATCCGCGTGGCGGCCAACGTGGTCGACGACGACGAGGGCCGCGTTCGAGATGATCTACCGATGCGGGCAAGCTCGGACACCATGGTCTTCAGTCGCCCCGGCAGTGAGCCGCCGGCCCCCGATTCGGCGACGCGCGCCTACCTGCTGGTCAGCACCGAACATGCCGCCGCGGTGCAGTTCGACTTGGGCGGGGCGTTGATCAGCATCGGGCGCGGCAGCGACAACGACGTCATCGTCGACGATCCGCTGGTGAGCCGGCATCATTGCCAGCTCAAGCTGCAGCACGGCGCGTACAGCTTCGCTGACCTGGGCAGCCGCAACGGCTCGTACGTCAACGGCCAACCGGTCAGCGAGGTCGCGCTCGGGCCGGGAGACCGAATCAGGGTCGGCGCCACCGATATTGAGTTCCAGGTGCGCGGATGACGGGGGATGTGCTTCGCATCCTGTTGCTCGGCCTGCAGCTCGGCTTCCTGGCGCTCCTGTACCTGATCCTCTTTGGCTTTACCCGGTGGCTGGTGCGCGACCTGCGCAGCGCCGAGCAGGCCGAGCGCCGCTCGCGGGCTGGCATCGGACGGCTGGCCGTGCTCGAGTCGCCGGAGGACGAGCCGCCCGCGGGCGATGCCATTTCGCTCGGACCGATCAACTCCATCGGCCGCAACGTGAACAACACGATCTACGTCGAGGACGACTTCGCCAGCGCGAACCACGCGATGCTGACGTTTCGCGGGAGGTCGTGGTTCGTCGAGGACCAGGGCAGCACCAACGGCACCTACGTGAACGGGCATCGCATCGATCGACCGGTGGCGTTGTCGTTCGGCGATGAGCTGACCATCGGGCGCGTGCGGATGCGATTGGAACGCTGAGCCACTGACCGGGCCGATGCGACTTACCTGGCGCAGCGTGGAGCTGCGCATGCTCATGCCGCTGCTGCTGCTTGTGCCGCTGGGCTTCGCGTTGACGCACTTCGCCGAAGTGGGAAAGCTCGACGCCGGGCCGCTTGGGCTCGCTTTCGGCTACGTCGCGATCATGATTGGCGCCCATCTTGTTCTGACCCTGGCGGGCCATCGCGGCGACCAGCTGCTGCTGCCGCTGGTCGGGACCATTGGCGGCATCGGCCTGATCATGCTCAACCGGCTTCCGCAGGATCTCGCCGGGACGAGCGCCTTTGGCCTGCAGCTGGGAATGGCCGGCACGCAGCTGGCCTGGTTCGCCGTCGGCGTGATCGCCATGCTGACGGTGGCCATCGGGTTTCGCGATGACGGACTGCTGCGCCACTACAAGTACCTGTGGGCCACCGCCGGTACGGCCTTGCTGTTGGCCACCTTCGTGTTCGGCCGGGAGATCTATGGAGCGCGGCTGTGGATCGATCTGGGCGTGATCCAGTTTCAGCCCGGCGAGTTCATCAAGATCGTGCTCGTCGTTTTCATCGCCGGCTACCTTGCCGACAAGCGGGCGCTGCTGGCCGGCGCCAGCTATCGCATCGGTCCCATCTCGATCCCGCCGCTGCCCTACCTGCTGCCGATGCTCGCCATCTTCGTGCTGGTCATGCTGATCGTGGTCGTCAGCAGGGATCTCGGCACGGCGCTCCTCTTCTTTGGCATCTTCCTGACGATGCTCTTCGTGGCGACCGGTCGGCGCAGCTACGTGCTCATCGGTCTGCTCTTGTTCGTGGCCGGCTCGTTCGTCGCCTACAGGCTCTTCGGGCACGTCCGACTGCGCGTCGACGTCTGGCTCAATCCGTTCGCCGACCCGAGCGGCGCCGGCTACCAGACGGTGCATGCCATGTATGCCTTCGGGCGCGGCGGCCTGTTCGGTGAAGGGCTGGGTCGCGGGCTGCTGCCGACGGTCGGCGGCAGCTTTCCGGCGATTCAGACCGATTTCATCTTCGCCGCCATCGCCGAGGAGCTGGGCCTGGTCGGCGCCTTCGCCCTGCTCTCGCTGGCGCTCCTGCTCGTCTTCCGCGGACTGCGTATCGCGATGCTGGCGCGTGACGACTTCAGCAGCATGCTGGGTGTGGGGCTGACCATCAGCCTGGGGCTGCAGACCCTGATCATCGTCGCCGGCAATGCCAAGCTGATCCCGCTCACCGGCATCACCTTCCCGTTCGTCAGCTATGGTGGCTCGAGCCTGCTGGCAAGCTTCATAGTGGTTGGCCTGCTGCTGTCGGTCAGCCACCGCTCCGCGCGCGCGGCCGAGCCCGTGGGACGCAGGTGATTGCCACCAACATTCGCCGGCTTGGCCTCTACCTGCTGCTCAGCTTCGCGGTGGTCAGCGGCGGCCTTGCCTACTGGCAGGTGGTCGATGCACAGCAGCTCGCTGCGCGCAGCGACAATCCGCTGGTCATCCAGGCGCGCCGTACCGCCCTGCGCGGCACGATCTTCGATGCCCGCGGCCAGGTGCTGGCCTCGAGCCAGGTCATTGGCGGACTTTCCCGACGGACCTATACCGATCCGGCCTTCAGTCATGTCATCGGCTACGCCAGCCTGCGCTACGGCACGACCGCGGTGGAGCGCGCCTGGGACGACATCCTGACCGGCCGCGCCGACCCGAACCCGCTGCGCGACCTGCTCAACGACATCCTTGCCCGCCAGCCGGTGCCCCGCGACCTGACGCTGACCATTGACAAGCGGCTGCAGGATTTCGCGGCCAGGCAGCTGGGCAGCGACGTGGGCGCCGTGGTCGCCCTCGATCCGCGCAGCGGCGCGGTGCTGGCCATGACCTCCACGCCAACCTTCAACGCGACGCCGATCTCCGGCGATCCTAAGGCCGCCAAGGCGGCCATGGACGCCATCACGGCGCGGCCGAACAACGTGCTCGTCGACCGCGCGCGGCAGGGGAAGTACCCGCCCGGCTCGACGATGAAGATCTTCACCAGCGCCGCCGCGCTCGATGCGGGTGCGATCACGCCGCAGACCACCTTTCCCGACCAGCCGTCGCAGGAGACGGAGGGCTTCGTGGTGGATGGCTTCCGGATCACCGAGCACGATCTCAGGCCGGTGCGTCCGGCGCTCTGGCCGCTCTCCGAGGCGCTGCAGGTGTCGAGCAACATCTTCTTCGCGCACGTTGGCCTGGAGCTCGGCGCTGACCACTTCCTGGCCTACGCGCATCGATTCGGCTTCTGCGGTGCACTGCGCATTGGCGGCGCGCAGCGCTCCATTCCGGTCGATGCCTCGTATGTCACCTCAGCGGCCAACGGCGATTGCGCCGCCTTCTCGGACCGGGTCGAGGTGGCCTCCGCGGCCTTCGGCCAGGCGCGGGTGGTCGCCACGCCGGTGCAGATGGCGCTCATTGCGGCGACCATCGCCAACGACGGCGTCATGCCGGAGCCCTTCGTGGTGAACGACGTGCGTGACCACGCGGCCACGCCGTCCTCCGGGCCGGATGCCACGATTCTCGAGCGCTACGGCGAAGGCGGCAGCCGCGTCGTCTCTGCGCAGGCAGCTGCCGAGGTTCGCTCCGCCATGGTCGACGCCGTGGAGGGGCAGCTTGGACGGCTGTATGCCGGGCAGGCCGCGGTGCGCCTCTACGGCGTGAACAGCGTGACCACCGCGGGGAAGACCGGCACGGCGCAGCGCGCCGCAGGGCAGGCGCCCCATTCATGGTTCATCGGCTTTGCGCCCGGCGACGCCGGCACGGCGCAGATTGCCGTGGCGGTCCTGGTCGAAGGCGGCGGGACCGGGTCGGGCCGCGCGGCCCCCATTGGCGGCCAGGTGATGGCCGAGTGGCTGAAGCTGCAGGCAGCCGGCGGCTGAGGGGTGCCCGTCGCGGTCTGGAATGAACCGCCCCGTAACCCGGTGGGGTATTGTGAGAGACAAGGGGAGCACGGCCATCGGCTCCACCCAGACGAAGGGATCTGCATGCTCAAGAATGTCCAGGTGCCGGCGGAGCGTGTCGCGGCGAACATCGAGCGCGTCATCGTCGGCAAGCACGCGGAGGTGCGCATGGCAATGGTCAGCCTCCTGTGCGAGGGCCACATCCTGATCGAGGACGTGCCCGGCGTTGGCAAGACCATGCTCGCCAAGGCACTGGCCAAGAGCCTCGGCTGCAGCTTCCGCCGCATCCAGTTCACCCCCGACCTGCTCCCGTCCGATGTGACCGGACTCTCGATCTTCAATCAGAAGACGCAGGACTTCGAGTTCCGACCGGGACCGATCATGGCGCAGGTCGTCCTGGCCGATGAGATCAACCGGGCGACGCCCAAGACACAGAGCGCTCTGCTCGAATGCATGGAGGAGCGGCAGGCCACTATCGACGGGGTGACCTACAAGATGCCCGCGCCGTTCATGGTGATCGCCACCCAGAATCCAATCGAGTACGAGGGCACCTTTGCACTTCCCGAGGCGCAGCTTGACCGCTTCATGCTTCGCCTGCGGCTCGGCTACCCCAGGGCCATGGAGGAGCTGCTCATCCTGGATGAGCAGAAGCGGCTGCACCCCATCGAGGAGATCCACCAGGTCCTCGACGTGGACGAGCTGCGCCAGATGCAGACGGCCATCAAAGAGGTCTACGTCGACCCTGCCGTGGCCGAGTACATCGTTCGCCTGGTGACCGCGACGCGGGAGCATCCCGATGTCTACCTTGGTGCATCGCCACGCGGCTCGATCAACCTGTACCGCGCCTCGCAGGCTTTCGCCGCGCTTGACAACCGTGACTACGTCATTCCCGACGACGTCAAGCAGCTGGGCGTGGCGATCCTGGCGCATCGCCTCATCGTCAAGAGCCAGGCCTCGCTGCGCGAGATCGACCCGGATGCCATCGTGCGTGAAATCCTGTCGCAGGTTCCCATCGGTCAAGTCTCGCCGTCGGGCGTCAACGCGGGCTAGACGGTAAGCACCGTGATGGGCGGCCTCGCGCGGCAGCTGCGCTTCATCTTCGTCGGTACCGTGCTGGTCGTTGCCGCCTTCAGCACCGGGATCAGCTTTCTCTTCTTCATGGTCTACCTGCTCGGCGCGCTGGTGCTCGGCTCCTGGCTCTTCGCGCGGCACGGGTTGCGCGGGGTGCGGGCCGGCTACCACGTCATGAACCCGCGAGCTCACGTCGGAGAGGTGCTGCAGGCGGTCTACCGCGTCGACAACGCCACGCCCTGGGGCAAGCCGTGGGTCGAGCTCTGGAACGAGTCGACACTGCCGGCCAGCCTCCCCGGTCGGGTGATCGGCGTACACGGCAAGGGCAGCCGGCAGTGGCTGGCCAAGGTCACGCTCGTGCGTCGTGGCAGCTACCGGCTGGGGCCGCTGCGGGTGCGCACCGGCGACCCGTTCGGCCTGTTCACCACCGAGATGTTCGTGGGCCAGCCCACCGGCATCGTCGTCTTCCCCAAGACGGAGGCGCTGCCGCACTGGCGCCTCCCGCCCTCGCCGATCGACGGTACGACCACCGCGCGCCGTCGTTTCGAGGCATCCTCGCCCCTGGTGAGCAGCGTCCGGCCCTATGTCCACGGTGACGCGATCAACCGGATTCACTGGCTCTCGAGCGTGCGGCACAACGAGCTGCAGGTGAAGGAGTTCGACCTCGAGCAGGCCGCCGATCTGTGGACCGTACTCGACCTGCAGCGCGGCAGCCACGCCGGCGTGGGGGAGGGAGCATCGGTCGAGACTGCGGTCACCGCTGCCGCTTCGATCGCGCTGCAGACCCTGGCCGAGAACCGTTCGGTGGGCCTGACCGCCTCCGCTCGACGCCTGCACCTGCTGCAGCCGGACCGTGGTCCGCGCGTCGAGCAGAAGATCCTGCACCTGCTGGCCAACGTGCAGGCCGATGGCTCACAGCCGCTCGCCGAGGTCATCCTGGGCGTGCTGCCGCAGCTGCGCCGGGGCATGACCCTGTGCATCGTCACCGGGTCGACCCAGCGGGACTGGGTGCGCACCCTGGCCGGGCTGCGGCGGCGGGGCGTGGGCACGGTGGTCGTCCTGCTCGACCGCGCCTCGTTCGTGAGCCGCGACGACGAGGAGAGCCAGGCCGAGCTGTCGGCGGTGCGCCACGCCCTCGCCGAGTACGATGTTGCGCATTACCTGGTGCGCGCCGGCGACGACTTGGCCGAAGCGCTCGGCGGAAGGAGCCGCCTGCGTGCCTGAGGGACTGCGTCGCTTCACCCACCCGCGGGAGGGCTGGCTGAGCATGGGCCTGCTCTTCGTGATGCTGTTGGCGCTGACCTGGTCGGTGCAATCCGCTGGGTGGCTCGAGCGGCTCGAGTTCCTGGGGCCGGTCGCCTTCTACGGCGTCCTCGCGGGCGCGCTCCTGGCGCTGATGCCGGTGAGCGTGGTCTTCACCCTGCCGACCGGCGCCGTGCTGGGCTGCCTCATCGTGCTGTGGACCGTTGGTGGGGAGTACTTCACGCGCTTCGGGCAGCTCGGCCGACTGCTGGCCCTGCGCGAGGAGACCATCGGCTGGGTGCAGAGCGTCCTGAACCAGGCCTATCCGACCCAGTTGGCGCCCTATGCGCTGGGCCTGGGTGTGCTGATGTGGAGCATTGCCTTCATCGCTGCCTACACGCTGTATCGGCACCATCGCGTGCTGGATGCCATCCTCCTGGTGGCGGCGGCGCTGATCGCCAACATGAGCGCCACCTTCGCCGACCTGTTCGGCTACCTGGTGCTCTTCGTCGGGGCGGCACTTCTCCTCTGGCTGCGCGCCGCTCTGCTGAACCGGCAGGAAGGCTGGCAGCTGCGCCGCGTGAACGAGAATGCCGAGGTGGCGGTCTCGATCATGCGCAGCGGCATCGGCTTCATCGTCGGCAGCATCGTGCTCGCCTGGGTGCTCACCAGCGTTGCGGTCGCGGCGCCGCTGACCGGGGCGTGGCGCAATCTCGACGGCGTCTGGACCGGGATGCGCGATAACCTCGACGGCGTCTTCGGCAACCTGACCAATCCGGACTCACGCTTCAGCGGAACCACGTTCGGCTCCAGGTTCCGCGTGTCGGGCACGTGGGTCAGCAACGACGCCGCGGTGATGACCGTCGGCTCGCGGGCGCCGTACTACATGCGCACGATCACCTACGACGCGTACACCGGGCATGGCTGGGACCGCTCCGACGGCTCGAGCCGGCCGGTGGCCGCGGGCGAGCTGATCTTCCCCGGCGCGACGCCCGAACGGCCGACGGTGGCCGCGGCCTTCGACGTCGAGACCGTGACGGTCCAGGTGCAGGGCCAGATCGGGCGCAATATCTTCGCCCCGGGCTTCCCGACCACCGCCCTGGTGCCGGTTTCCGTGTATCAATCGGCCGGCCAACCGGTGCTGGGCGGGCTGGAGGCGGCGAACGGCATCGCCTCCGGCGACGGCTACCAGATCACCGCCGCGGTCTCGAATGCGACCGAGGCGCAGCTGGCCAAGGCCACGACCGGCTATCCGGACGAGATCAAGCGCTTCTATCTCTCGACCGATGGGGTCACCGATCGCACCCGGCAGCTTGCCCGCAAGATCATCGACGCGGCAGGCGCCAAGGATGCCTATCACCAGGCCAAGGCACTGGCCGATTTCCTGCGCACCAGTCCCGAGTTCAGCTACGCCACCAGCGTCGATCCGCCCGATGCGAACCGCGACCTGGTCGACCAGTTCCTGTTCGATCCGAACGGGCGGCGTGGCTATTGCGAGTACTACGCATCGGCCATGGCTGTTCTGGCGCGCACCGTTGGCCTGCCGTCGCGCGTGGCGGTTGGTTTCGCCCCGGGCCAGCGACTGGCAAGCGGGATCTACCAGTACCGCGAGCGCAACGCGCATGCCTGGGCCGAGATCTACTTCCCCGGCTACGGCTGGCAGACCTTCGAGGCCACGAAGTCGATTGGACCGGTGGTGCGCACCAGCGGCAGCGCCACGACGATCGAGCCGCCAGCCGGGCGGGGCGGCGTCAACCAGGACCTGCCGTTCTTCGAGGGCGATCCGGGCCACGTCTCCGCCCTGCCATCGTTCCGCGCGGCGCCTGACAGCATCCAACCCGGCCAGAAGACATCGCCGGATGCGGCCCGCAACGGCAACCTTGGCGTGATCGCAGTGCTCATCCTGCTGGCGCTGGCCTTCTTCGCGTGGCGCTTGCTGCGCTCGCGGCGGCGCTGGCGCTTCATGGCCCCCGGCGATCGGCAGTGGCAGCGCCTGGCGCTGGCGACGGACCGCGCGGGAGTTGGGCAGCAGCCCTCCGAGACGATCTACGAGTACGCCGGCTGGCTCGAGGGCCAGATCCCGAAGCGACAGCCCGAGATCCGCACCATCGCCGACGGCAAGGTGTGGCAGACCTATTCGGGACGCTCGATGACCGAGAGCGCGATCGAGCGCATCGAGCGAGCCTGGGCGCGGATACGGATGCCGCTCGTCTGGCTTGGAGCGCGGCGCGGCGTGCATCGCTTCCTCCATCCCCACAAGGCCGGGGACGAACGCTAGAGGGCCAGCGGCTGCCCGTCGGACTCGTCGACGTGGGTCAGAGCGCTGCCGAGCAGGTGATGCTCGTCGTTCCAGCGTTCGAGCCGCCAGACGTGGTCATCAGTCTCGACCATGCTGGAGAGCGAAGCGTTGTCAAGGTCGAGCCCCCAGGCCTGCTGGGCCGACAGGTCAAGCAGGCGTCGCGCCGCCAGGCGCAGGGTGCCGCCATGCGAGACGAGGCAGGTCGGCCACGCACCGTCGCCGCTCAAGAGCTCGTCGAGGAGCGCGTTGACGCGCCGTATCGCGTCGTCGATGGGCTCGCCACCGGGGGGCTGCTTGTCCCCGCCGTGACGCCGCCAGGCGACGTAGCGCTCGGCGTCGTACTGCTCCAGGTCGGCATGGGTCTGCCCTTCCCACTCCCCTTGACCGATCTCGATCAGGCGTGGATCGAGATCGGGTTCGAGCGGAACACCTCCCGCCGCGAGCTCGGTCGCGATCAGCTCGGCGGTCTGCCTCGCGCGTCCCAGTGACGAGGCGATGATCCGCGCAGGCCGGTCATCGGCCGATGCGGCCAGGCGTCGACCGAGCAGCCTGGCCTCCTCACGGCCCTGCTCGGAGAGCGGCGGGTCGAGGTGTCCCTGGAAGCGCCCCTCTCGATTCCAGTCGGTGATGCCGTGGCGAACCAGGAGCAGCCGGCGCGGCCCGCTCACCCGGCGCTCGTCGCCAGGGCGGACCGATATGCCTGCGCGGTCGCTTCGACGGCTGCGGCGGGATCAGCGCCGATGCCGAAGTCGCCGAGCGTCTCGCCGAGCACGCCAATTGCTTCGGTCAACTCGTCGAGACTCACGTCGCCCATGTGTCCGAAGCGAACGATGCGCCCAACCCATTTGCCCTGGCCGCCGGCAACCGCGAGGCCGCGGGCACGCAGCGCCGCGTTGAACGGCGCCCAGTCGAGGCCATCGGGGACCCAGGCGGCGCTGACAGTATGCGAGCGATACCCCTCAGCAGCGACGAGCCGCAGGCCCAGGCTCTGCAGGCCGGCCTGAACCGCCCCGGCGAGCGCCGCGTGGCGCGCCCAGGTCCGCGCGATGCCCTCCTCCAGCAGCCGCTGCACGCCGACGCGCAGCCCGAACAGCACGCTCACCGCCGGGGTCCAGGGCGTCTGGCCCTTGGCCGCCCAGGTGCGCGCCTGCTCAAAGTCCCAGTAGAAGCGCGGCATCGTCGCGCGTGTCTCGGCGGCTCGCGCTCGCTCGCCGCTGGCCACGATGGCGACGCCCGGCGAGCCCATCCATGCCTTCTGGCTGGCGCTGACCACCAGGTCCACGCCCCAGGCGTCCATCTCGAACGGGGCCGCGCCCAGGCCGCTGATCCCATCGACCAGCGTCAACGGAGCGCCGGGCGACTCACGCACCGCGTCCACCAGCTCGCGCAGCGGGTTCGCCACGCCCGTCGAGGTCTCGTTGTGGGTCAGCAGCACCGCGGCATATGGCTCGTGCGCGGCAAGGTGCTCGGCGAGCTGGCGCGGGTCGGCGGCGGTTCCCCATTCCACCTCCAGGCGCTCGACCGAGGCGCCGAACGCGGCCGCGATGCTCGCGAAGCGATCGCCGAATGCGCCGATGCTGACGCCCAGCACGCGGTCACCCGGGGACAGGCTGTTGACGATCGCGGCCTCCAGGCCTCCGGTCCCTGACGCGGTCAGCAGGAAGACCTCGCCGCTCGAGCCGATAAGCGATCCGATCCCCGCGGAGACCTCGCGCAGCATCTCCGCGAACTCGCTGCCACGGTGGTCGATCATCGGCGCCGCCTGCGCCCGGCGAACGGCCTGGGGGAGCGGCGTGGGACCGGGGACGCGCAGGTTCTGTTGCATGCCAGGCATCATAATCGGCCGGTGGACCTGACCTTGGGCCGATGCCGAGACGATCGCGCAGCCCTGAGCTGAGCGAGCCGCTCTTCGCCGAGCAGCCGGCGGGCGATGCGCCGCTGGCGGCGCGGATGCGTCCGCGCACGCTCGAGGAGTTCGTGGGGCAGGAGCACCTGGTGGGGCCCGATGGCGCGCTGACCAAGGTCGTTCGTCCCGGCTACCTGCCCTCGATGGTGCTGTGGGGCCCGCCCGGCTCCGGCAAGACGACGCTCGCCCGCCTGCTGGCGGATCGGGCCGGCGGCACCTGGCGCCAGCTCTCGGCGGTGACCAGTGGCGTCGCCGACGTGCGCTCGCTGGTCGCCGAGGCAAAGGCGCTGCGCTCCGCCGGCGGGCGGACCGTGGCCTTCATCGACGAGCTGCATCGGTTCAACAAGAGCCAGCAGGACGCGCTGCTGCCGCACGTCGAGGACGGCACCATCACGCTCATTGGTGCGACGACCGAGAACCCGTACTACGAAATCAACTCACCCCTGTTGTCGCGCCTGCGGGTCTACCGGCTCGAGCCACTCT
Organism: Candidatus Limnocylindria bacterium; assembly: GCA_038253355.1. GTDB lineage: Bacteria > Chloroflexota > Limnocylindria > QHBO01 > QHBO01 > JAICUY01. Next base: position 13,142 of record JBBSHF010000006.1, on the reverse strand, counting down.
CCGAGGAGGCGTTGCGCTCCATCGTGTCACGCGCCCTGACCGATGCCACGCGCGGCCTTGGCGGCCGCGTCTCCCTGACCGATGACGGCCTTGCGACGCTGCTCAGCCTTTCCGGTGGCGACGCCCGACAGGCGCTCAACATCCTCGAGTCAGCAGCTTCGGTGACCGATGCGCCCGATGCCGCGGCGATCTCCGAGGCGGCGCAGCAGCGCATGCTGGCCTACGACCGGGTGGGGGACCAGCACTACGAGGCCGCCTCCGCGCTCATCAAGTCGATGCGCGGCAACGACCCGGACGCGGCACTCTACTGGTGCGCGTCGATGGTCGCTGCGGGCGAGGATCCAACGTTCATCGCGCGACGGATCGTGATTGCTGCATCGGAGGACGTGGGCAACGCCGATCCGCGTGCGCTGCAGGTCGCGGTGGCGGCCATGCAGGCGGTCGAGATGATCGGCCTGCCGGAGGCGCAGTACGCGTTGGCGCAAGCGGCCGCCTACGTCGCTTCGGCGCCGAAGTCAAACCGTGCGGGCGGCGCTTATTTCGCGGCGCTTGCTGACGTGCAGGAGCAGGGTCGTCTGCCCGTGCCATTGCACCTGCGGCCATCGGCGCATCGCAGGCTGGCCAGGGAGCAGGGCTACGGCCGCGGCTACCTGTACCCGCACGACTTCGACAACGCCGACGTCGAGCAGCAGTACCTGCCCGATGCCCTGGCCGGACGGGTCTATTATGAACCGTCGGACCAGGGGCTCGAGATCCAGATCGGCGAGCGGCTGACGCGGCTGCGGCGTGCGCGCCTGGAGCACCGTCGCGACCAGACGAACGAGCCGGGCCCTGCCTAGGGTCGCGCCATCGCCCCCTGTGATGGCCGCTGCTCGCGATGCAGCGCCTCGTCAGAGCTCAGCTGAATTTGAGGGTAGCGATGATCTGATCAGCGGCCGTGGTCATTGCGTCGAAGGTCGTCCCGTCGAAGGAGTCGATGAACAGCGCGAGGACCCCGTCCGGTGAGCTCAGCAGGTAGAGACGCTGTGTCTCTGGACCCCCCGATCCCCAGTCCCACGCCCACGTCTGGAATTTGGACGGATCGACCCCGCGGAAGATTGATACGCAGGTCTGGATCGGGCAATCGCCGTAATGGCTGGTGGCACCGGCGGCGATGCTGATGTCCGAGGTCACGCCCTTGAGCCCGCCAACGGTGACCGCCTTCGCCGGAGTGACATGCAGGAGCGTGTTCGACGCCAGCCAACTTGAGAGCTGGCTGACGGTGTCACCAACCCCCGTGGCGGGCTTTCCGTCCGGGGTGGTAGCGCCCGGATCCATGAAGAAGGCGATCGCGTCGCCCGGTGAGTTGACCGGCAGCAGCTCGAAGGCCCCACCTTCCTCCGAGAGGTTCTCCCATCCATTCGAGGGCACGCTGAACGTGATCTGGGGCTTGAAGATCTTGGTCTGGTACCTCGTGCCAAACTTCAGCAGGCCCAGGCAGTCATACCCTTGCTCACAGGTGCCATCGGTCGGAATGTCAGAAGGCCGGGCTGCGACGAGGGGCAGCGCTGTCGCGGTGGGGCTCTGGGTGGAGGCGGCACGCTGGGTCGAGGCCACCGAGCTCGCGGAGGGCGAGCGACCGACTGGAGACGACTGACAGGCGGCCAGCGTCAGCGAGAGCATCACCGCCAACGTGCTCAGTCGTGCGACGGGTTTGGGCATTCCGGGTCTCCTGGGTAGCGTCATCGGCGGCCGCTGCACTCAAAGAGCATCGTCAGGCCCCCAGTTTCGCTTGCCCGCGCATCATAGTCGGCAGAGGTGACGGGCTTCCATGGTGCGGCGGGCCCTCGTGGGTGCCGCGGTGGGGCTGGGGAACGGATGATTTGCACGGGCTGTGGGCAAACGCCGGAGAACGGAGCCTTCCCGGTCGTTTCTTGCGTCCGGTGTGGGCGTTTCGACCGGAAAGCGCCCTCCACCAGCCATTTCCGCGGCTTCCTCCGTCAGTTGCCTCCAACCGATGCAAACGCAGCCGGTGAATCGCCAAACCCGATCAAACCCGGGCGGCGATTGGCCGAGCGCGCAGGCGGGGGTCAGCCGGTTCGCGTGACGCCCAGGACGTTGAAGACCACGAAGGCGGCGATCAACAGAACGACCATGATCGCGAGCAGGACCCCGATGTTGCGCAGGTCGCGCGCGACGTAGTGGTACTCCTCCATGGCGCGTTCGCCGAGGCGCGACGGGCCGGCGACCGACACCCGTGGGTCGCGGACGGTGCGGCGCGAAGCGGCGGTCCTGGCGGCGGGCGCGGCGCTGGTGCGTGGCGCGGCAGCGACGAAGCGGTCCTCTTCGAAGACGTCGGATGGAGCCTCCGAGGACGTGGTCGTCTGGGGCTCTCGCGTTGTCTGCGGCGCTCGCGGCGGCTGCGCGGCCGGTCGCTGCTGCGCGGCCGATCGCTGCGTCTTGCGCTGCTTGGAGCGGCGGTTCGCCGCCTTGCCTCCTCGTCGGGCCATGGGTCCCTCGCTTGGCTGGAGAGTCACACGAACCACCCGCGGATCAGGCGGGTGGGAGGGCTATGATACCAGCCGTCTACTCGACCGAAGCCCCAGGAGTGAGACGTGGCCGAGCTGAACCGGATCCTGGCTGACAACTTGGCGCTCGCTCTTGGCGCCCTGGCCCTGGTGCTCCTGATCCTCATCGTGCTGGTCATCACGCAGACGGTGCGCCTCGGTCGGGCCACGAACGCGTACCGCCAGCTGCTGCGCGGGACGCCTTCGGGCGTGTCGCTCCCAGACGTCCTGGCGGCGCACATCGGCCGGGTGCAGCAGGTCAGCGGCCGGCTCGACGAGCTCAACGGCCTGCACGGCTATCTCGAGGAGCGTTCGCGCGGGAGCCTGCAGCACATCGGGATGGTGCGCTTCAACCCGTTCGAGGACACCGGATCGGACCAGAGCTTCGCGATCGCGCTGCTCGACGATCGCCGCGACGGGATCGTCCTCTCCAGCCTGCATGGTCGCGCCAACACGCGCCTCTTCGCCAAGCCGGTCGAGGGCGGCGAGTCGAAGCACGCGCTGTCCACCGAAGAGGCCCAGGCGATCCGTATCGCGATCGAGGGAACGCGTCCGATTCCCACCACCCATTAGGCCTTGGGTGACCGATGGACCCCGCTCAGCGGCTGCTCGCCGAGCGTCGCTTGGTATCCGCCGTGGCACGGTTCCATCGGCGTGAGCCGATGGCGCCCGATCTCCGCGCCGACGCCCTGATTGCGCTGGTGCGCGAGCGTGGACAGCTGCCCACGTCACATCGCGGCGGCGCGCCGCTGTCGCTGACCGATGCGCAGCTGCTCGACGTGCTCGATGATCTGGTGCTGCGTGGAGAGGTCGAGCGCGAGGGGCATCGGGTGCGGCTCGCCGGGCACCGGCCCGAGCTGGGAGCCGCGATGCGCGAACGTGCCGATGCGCTGCTGGCGGAGCTCCGTGACGCCGGTGCCAGCCCGCCGCGCCCCGAGACGATCGCGCGGCGCCTGGGCCTGCCCGACGGCGTAGTGGACGCGCTGCGCCAATCCGGTGAGCTGGTCGCGGTGGCGCCGGGAGTCGACTATCCGGGCGACGCCCTGGACGCGCTGCTGCGGCGTCTGCGCGGTCGAAACATGAGCGTGGCCGACGTTCGGGACGAGCTCGGAACCAGCCGGCGCTATGCCGCAGCATTGCTCGCCGCGCTGAACCATTAGGCTGGGTCCGGGCCGATGTCGCCGGCGGCGATTCGCGCATCAAGTTCCGCTACATCGAGCACTAAACGCGACACGTGAGCTGTCCGCTAAGCGGCTGATAAGGGTCTCATGACTACCCTGTCGGCTACCATGCCGGACGTGCCTGCAATCGTGCCATCACCGGATCAGCTCCCGATCTTCGAGGAGTTCCTCCCGGTCCGTCGCGCGCGGCCGCACCTGCGCATCCAGCCGCCGCTCCTCGCTGACCTGACGGCGCGCCAACGGAAGGCAGTCACCCACGGCGAGGGGCCGCTCCTGATCGTCGCGGGCGCGGGGACCGGCAAGACCACGGTGATCACCCGACGAATCGCCTGGCTGATCGCCGAGAAACGCGCGCGGCCGTCGCAGATCCTGGCGCTGACCTTCACCGATCGCGCCGCGCTGGAGATGACCGAGCGCGTCGACCGCCTCGTCCCGTACGGCTTCACCGACACCCAGATCAGCACCTTCCACGCCTTCGGCGATCGGCTGCTGCGGGAGTACGCGCTGCAGGCCGGCCTGTCCGATCGCTCGACCGTGATGTCGCGCCCGGAACAGATCATCTTCCTGCGCGAGCACCTCTTCGAGCTGCCGCTCCACCGCTTCCGGCCGCTCGGCGACCCCACGCGCTTCCTGGGCGCGCTGGTGACGCTGATCAGCCGCGCTCGCGACGAGGACATCACCCCGGCCGCCTACCGCGCCGCCGCGGACGTGCTCTCGCTTCGCGCCGCCGACACGCCCGAGGATGAGGCGCTCGCCGAACAGGCGGCGCAGCAGGCCGAGATCGCGGCGCTGTACGAGACCTACGAGCGGCTGATGCGCGCCAAGGATCGACTCGACTTCGGCGACCAGGTCAGCCTCGCGTTGCGCCTGCTGCGCGAGCATCCGTCTGTCACCGATGAGGAGAGAGCCAAGTACCGCTACATCCTGGTCGATGAGTTCCAGGACACCAACCACGCCCAGTTCGAGCTGGTGAAGCTGCTGGCACGGCATGGCAACCTGACGGTGGTCGGCGACGACGACCAGAGCATCTACCGCTTCCGCGGCGCGGCGCTGAGCAACATCCTCGGCTTCCGCGCGGCGTATCCGAAGGCCGCCAGCGTCGTGCTGGTCGACAACTTCCGCAGCCGTCAGCAGATCCTCGATTCGTCGCATCGGCTGATCCAGCACAACGACCCGTGGCGCCTGGAGGCGCGCGAGGGCCTCGACAAGCGCCTGAAGGCGCGGGCCAGCTTCGCTCGTTCGGCCCGTCCTGATGGACCCATCCAGCTGCTCGCTTTCGCCACCGGATCCGACGAGGCCGATACCGTTGCCGAGCGCATCGCGGCGAGCGTGCGTGCCGGGCGGCGCGCCGGCGACCACGCCATCCTGGTGCGGGGCAATCGCGACGCCGATCCATTCCTGCGGGCGCTGAACATGACGCGCCTGCCGTGGCGATTCAGCGGGACGGCAGGGCTCTACCAGCAGCCAGAGGTACGGCTGCTGATCAGCTTCCTGCGCGCGGTCAACGCGCCCGATGATTCGGTCAGCCTCTACGACCTCGCCACCTCCGAGCTGTTCGGCCTGGGTGCCGCCGACGTGACGCTGGCCCTCAACCGCGCCGGGCGTCGGCGTATCAGCCTGGCCGCGGCGCTGCGCGACTCCGCCGATCACCCCGAGGACTCACCGTTCGGTCAACGCGCGCTGCAGGTCGCGCAACGGCTCCTGGGAAGCATCGACCAGCATCGGTCGATGAGCGCCGAGCGAAGCACCGGAGAGCTGCTCTATCATTTCATCAGCGCCTCCGGCTGGCTGGCCAGGCTGTCGGCCGAGGCACGCGAGACGGGTGACGCGCGCCTGGCCAACGTCGCGCGCTTCTTTGAGATCGTGCGGCGGCAGGGGAGCCTGCTGCGCGACGATCGGCTGCCGTTCCTGGTCGCGCAGCTCGACACCCTGATCGAGACCGGCGACGATCCCTCCACGGCCGATATCAGTCCCGATGAGGGCGACGCGGTGCAGGTGCTGACCTACCACAAGGCCAAGGGGCTCGAGTTCCCGGTCGTGTTCATGGTTGGCCTGGTCGAGGACCGCTTCCCGAGCCGCAGCCGGAGCGACCGGCTGCAGCTGCCGGCGGGCCTGCTGCCCGTCGCGGGCGACGTCACCGAGACGCACCTCGCCGAGGAGCGGCGACTCTTCTACGTGGGGATGACCCGCGCGCGCGAGGAGCTGATCCTGACCTGGGCGCAGGACTATGGCGGTCGACGCGCACGCCGCTTGAGCCAGTTCGTCGGCGAGGCGCTCGACCTGCCGCCGGCCACCCCGGTCGAGGTGCTGCGGCCCAGCGCCGTGGAGCAGCTCGCCCGCCACGAGGAGCCGGCCCGCGCGCCGGCTGCAGCGCCACCGCCGAGCCTCGGCGATCGGCCGCTCTCACTGAGCTTCTACCAGGTCAACGACTACCTCGACTGTCCCGCCAAGTACCGATTCGGGCACGTCATCCGCATCCCGACCGCGCCATCGCACGCCATGGTCTACGGCCGCGCGCTGCACGCTGCGGTGCAGTCGTTCCACCGGCAGCAGATGGTCGGGCAGCAGATGCCCCTCGAGGTGCTGCATGCCGAGCTCGACGCGAACTGGGAGTCGGTCGGCTTCCTGACCCGCGAGCACGAGGAGGCGCGGCGAGCAGCGGGACACGAGGCGCTGACGCGCTTCTGGAACGAGCAGCAGATCGATCCGGCGCGTCCCTCGGCGGTCGAGCAGGACTTCGCCTTCGGGCTCGGTCGCGATCGGGTGCGTGGCCGCTACGACAGGGTCGACGTCGAGCCGGACGGCCGAGTGGTGATCACCGACTACAAGTCGAGCGACGTGCGCGATCCGGCCACGGCCGCCCGGCGTGCGCGAGAGTCGCTGCAGCTCTCGATCTACGCCCTGGCCTACGAGGCGCAGCACGGCAGGGCGCCAGACGAGCTGGCGCTGCATTTCCTCGAGTCGGGACTGGTGGGTCGCAGCGAGGCCAGCGAGAAGCGTCTCGAAAGGGCCCAGGAGAAGCTCGTCCTCGCCGCGGAGGGCATCCGTGCCCGGCGTTTCGACGCCACGCCCCAGCCGATGCGCTGCGGCTACTGCCCCTTCCGCGAGATCTGTCCCGACGCGGCGCGGTGAACGCCCGACAACGACTGATCGTCGCCCTTTTGGTGCTTGCCGCCCTGGCCTGCGTCATCGCGCTGTCGCTATTTGCGGCGAACGCCTGCCCCGCCGCGACGCCCGACCGAGCTTGCCCCAACGCCTCGATCAACCGGGTGGTGGTGATTGCGCTGACGGTCCTCGGTACGCTACTGCTGGTCACGCCCTTCGCCTTCCTGGCGGAGTTTGCCGCGCGTCGGCGGATCGCCTATCGCGGGGCGTGGGGCAGAGCCACGCGTCGCGGGCTGCTCGTGGCGGCCGTGGTCGCCGCGCTCGCCGGGCTTCGGCTGGGGGGCGCGCTGACCGTGCCGGCGGCGCTCTTGGTGGCCACCCTGGCCGCGATTGTCGAGTGGTTCGCGCTGCATCGCGTCGACGCGCCGTGAGCACCGGCGCGGACATCTTCGCCGACCAGCCCAGCGATCCGGATCGGCTCGCCGAGCTGTATGACCTCGAGCACGATGAGATCAGCGAGGATCTCGTCTTCTACCGAGAGATGGCGCGTCGGACGCGCGGAGCGGTGCTCGACCTCGGTTGCGGATCGGGACGCCTCTTTGCCCCGCTCCTCGACGGCGGCGCGCGTCGCATCGTGGGCGTGGACGCCAGCACCGCGCTGCTGCGGCGTGCCACTGCTCGCATCGCCGGCACGCCGCGAGTGGCGCAGGCCGCCGCCGCGCGGCGCATCGAGCTGATCGAGACGGACGCGCGGTCCTTTGTGCGGCGCGACCACTTCAGCCTGATCATCGTCGCCGGTGTGCTGCCACATTTCGATGGTCCGGACGAGGTGCTGCGTCTGCTGCGCGCCGCCCGTCGACGCCTGACGCGAGCCGGACGATTGGTGCTGGACGACATCGGGCCGGGACTGCTGCCCAGCCGGGACCTGCCGCTGAGCGTCGACTGGCACCGCGAGCTGCACGGGCGGCGGCTGACCCGCTACAGCCAGCTGCTTCGGCAGAAGGCGGGCGATGGTGTGCGGGTCGCCTTCTCCACGCTTGTCGAGGCGGTCGAGGCCGATGGTACGATATCGCGGCTTCCGGCCAGCTATCGGCTCTGGTATCCATCGTTGCGCGAGCTCGAACGCCTGGTCGGAGCAGCGGGGATGAGCGTCCAGCTGACCTACGGGTCGCATGACCTCGAACCGCTGGAACGGGAGAGTGAGCGTCAGATTCTCGTCGCGAGGCGTGCCGTGAGACGCGCCGAAACCTGAGCCGTCGGCCGGGACACACCCGGCAGGGGACTCCGCAGCACAGGTGAGGGGCTTGTCAGTCGAGCAGATTCGGCTCCTGGTCGTCGAGGACGTGCCGCAGGTCGCGTCGCACATGCGATCGCTGCTGCAATCTCAGTCGCAGATCAAGATGCTGGAGGTCGTCACCGCCGGCGATCACGCCGTGGCCGCCATGGGCGAGTACAAGCCGCACGTGGTAATCGTCGACGCGCTGCTGCAGGGCCGCGTGACTGGCACCCAGGTCGCCCAGTCGCTGCGCCAGGCCGACCCACAGGTGGCGGTCATCATGCTGACCGTCCCGCAGAACCCGATTCGCGAGGATCCTGAGCGCGGGATCGACGCTGTGCTGAAGATGCCGTTCTCGGGCTTCGACCTGACGACGGTGATTCGCAGGACGCACGAAGAGCGCGCCGTGGAGTCGTCGCGCTCCGGCTCGCTGATGGTCACCCTCTTCTCGCCGAAGGGCGGCGTCGGACGCACGACGCTGGCCTACAACCTGGCCGTCGCGCTCGGCACCGAGCACCGTGTCTGCCTGGTCGACGGCTCGATGCAATTCAGCGACCTGCGCGGCCTGCTGCGCGTGCCCGCCGTCGCTCCGAGCATCGTCAACCTGCCGACCGACCGCATCCGCGAGCAGGACCTCGCGGACGTAACCTGGCGCGACCCGTCCGGGATCGACCTGCTGCTCGCGCCGCCGCGCGTCGAGATGGCCGAGATGGTCACGGTGCGCGACATCGAGAAGGCGCTCTCCATCCTGCGCCAGCTCTACGAGTTCGTGATCGTCGACACGCGAGCCGCGCTCTCCGACGACGTGCTCGTCTTTCTCGACTCGGCCGACCTGATCCTCGAGGTGCTGACCTACGATTCGATGGCGATTCGGGGGCTGGCGATGGCCGGTGAGACCTTCGCCGCAATCGGCTATCCGGCGCACAAGATCGCGACCGTCCTGAATCGCGCCGATGCGTCCGGCGGCTTCGAGCGGACCGATGTCGAGGCGGCCATCGGTCATGCCATCGACTTCGAGATCGTCTCCGATGGCCACCTGGTGCTGTCGGCGAACAACGAGGGCGTTCCCTTCGTGACCAGCTCGCCCGACGCGCCCATCTCGGCCGGTGTGCGACGCATCGCAGAGTCTCTCGCCGCGCATCTGCGTGAGCGCAGCCCGGCGTTGGCGCGACGCTGACCCCTGGTGGCTGAGGGCCGCGGCGACCGCCGGCCGATCGGCGTTTTCGACTCGGGCGTCGGTGGCCTCACGGTTCTCTCCGAGCTGAGACGACGGCTTCCCGCCGAGGCCACGATCTACCTCGGCGACAACGCGCGAACGCCGTACGGGCCACGTCCCGGCGACGAGGTGCGTCGTTTCACCCTCGCCTGTGCCCGATGGCTGCTCGGAGCCGACGTGAAGCTGCTCGTGATCGCCTGCAACACCGCGACGGCACAGGCGCTGCCGCAGGTCCGCGGGGTGGCGGACGTGCCGGTGCTTGGCGTCGTGCGCCCCGGTGCGCTGTCCGCCGCGGCGGCGACCCGCTCCGGCCATGTCGGGGTGGTGGCCACGGCGGGGACGGTCGCGTCCGGCGCGTACGCGGCGGCCATCGGCGAGGCCGATCCACGCCTGGTGGTCAGTCAGCAGGCCTGTCCCGACCTCGTATCGCTGGTCGAAGCCGGCACGCTCGACGGCCCGCTGGCCGATGGAAGCGTGCGCGGCTACCTGAACGAGCTGTTCGCAGCCGACGGTCAGATCGACACGCTGCTGCTGGGGTGCACCCACTACCCGCTGCTGCGGCCGCTGATCGAGGATGCCGTGGGCGACGGGGTGGCGGTGGTCGATTCGGCCTTCACCACCGCGCTGGCCGTCGAGGATCTGCTCGACGCCCTGGGTGCCCGGGCGCCGGAGGCTGGCGCAGGGTCGCACCGCATCGTGACCACCGGTGACGTGGCCGCGTTCGAGCTCGTCGCGGAGCGGGTCTTCGGGGCGGAGCTGCCATCGGTCGAGTCGGCAGTGGTCGAGCCCGGCTAGACTCACGCTCATGGCACGCAGCATGAGTCGCTTGGGGATGGGCGTGGTGGTCGGTGGTCTGCTGGCGGTCGGCGCCAGCGTCGCGCAACGGGAGCTGCTGAAGCGGGCGGGCACGCGCCTGATCGACTGGGAAGCCGTGCGCCAGATCGCCCGGCGGCGGTTGGGCGCGGCGGCACAGCCGATCTTGGCCGCCGAGCGCGCGGCCGCCGAAGCGTTCTACCGTGAGACGCTGCTGCGCATCGAGCCGCTGGTTGCCGAGGAGATCGGGGCCGAGCTGCCGCGGGCGCTCGAGATCCCCGCGGTGGTCGACCGTGTCGAATGGATCGACCTCAACCTGGCCACCTTCCAGCAGCTCTTCAGCCGGGTGGAGCAGATCCTCAACGACGCGCAGCGCGGCGACGAGACGACCGGTCGAGCACTGGCGCGCATCGTCAACCGCAGCGTCGGGAACCAGCAGCTCGGCTTCCTGCTGGCGTTCCTGGCGCGCAAGGTCCTTGGTCAGTACGACGTCAGCCTGCTGGCGGTGGGCCCGGCCCCGCGCGGCCGGCTGAACTTCGTCGAGCAGAACATCACCGCCAACGCGGCGAACCTGCGCCTGTCGCTCGCCGATTTCCGCACCTTCATCGCACTGCACGAGGCGACGCACGCCTTCGAGTTTGAGGCCTACCCTTGGCTGCGCGACTACTTTGCCGCCAATGTCTCCGAGGCAGTGGAGCAGCTGGCCACCGACTCGGGCAGCTTGGCCAGCCGGCTGCGTTCGGCGCTGGCCGGCGGCAAGGGCCACTGGCTTGAGCGGATGATGACGCCCAATCAGCTCGTCACCTTCCAGCGCACCCAGGCGCTGATGTCCCTGCTGGAGGGCTACTCGAATCACGTCATGAACGCGGTGGGCGAGAAGCTGCTGCCCGGCTTCGGGCAGATCCACGAGCGCTTCGAGCGCCGTAACGAACGCCGCGGTGCCCTGGAGCGCGCGATCATGCGCCTCACCGGGCTCGACCTGAAAATGGAGCAGTACGCGGCCGGTGAGCGCTTTGTCGACGAGGTGCTGCGCCAGCGCGATCGCGCCTTCCTCAATCGTGTGTGGGCGGGACCAGAGCAGCTGCCGACCCTCGTCGAGATCGGTGCGCCAGGACGCTGGGTCGAGCGCATCGAGTCCCCAGGCCAGGAGTCCGCACACTGAGCGCCGAGTCGACGGCCGCCGCATCGAACAGCGGTGAGCGGCTGGTGATCCTGGCCACGCCGGCCTTCGGAGCGCCGCTCACGCCGGAGCTGGTCGCTCGTATCGAAGCGGTTCCCCGGACGCGGGTGGTGCAGATCTCCCGTGACGGGCGAGTGCACGAGGATGCCGAGGCCACCCTTGGTGCCGCACAGGTCCTGCTGCGCGGCGAAATCGCTGCATCAGTCCTGGATCACCTGCTGATGCGGGCGCCGAACCTGCGCTGGATTCACTCCATGTCAGCCGGCGTCGATCGTGTTGCCACGCCGGCGGTGCAGGCCCGAGGCGTGATCGTGACGAATGCGCGCGGCGTCTTCTCGCGGCCGATCGCCGAGTACGTGGTGATGATGCTGCTTGCCATCGCCCGGCGACTGCCGCAGCTGCTCGAGCTACAGCGAGAGCGGACCTGGCAGCCGCTGCGCGGGCGCGAGCTGGATGGCCTGACGCTGGGGATCGTCGGTTTCGGAAGCATCGGTGCGGCGGTGGCCGGACTGCTCGCACCTTTCGGCACGCGCATCCTGGCCACGCGGCGCCACCCCGAGCTGGGGGCCGGCGGCGCGGCCAACGTCGAGATGCTGGGCTTCGCGGAGCTGCCGCACGTGCTCGGCGAGTCGGACGTGGTCCTCGTGGCGACGCCACTCACCGACGAGACGGCCGGGATGATCGGCGCGCAGCAGCTGCAGGAGATGCGCCAGCACGCCTGGTTGATCAACATCGCGCGTGGCCGGCTGGTGGACGAGCTCGCGCTGCGCCGCGCGCTCGAAGCGGGCTGGATCGGCGGTGCCGTGCTCGATGTCTTCGACGAGGAGCCGCTGCCACCCGATTCGCCGCTCTACGCCACTCCCAACCTGGTCGTCACACCGCACACCTCGTGGTCGAGCGACCGGGTCGACGAGCGCGGCGTCGAGCTGTTCATCGAGAACCTGCGCCGCTTCATGGCCGACGAGCCGCTGCGCAATGTCGTCGACCTGGAGGCGGGCTACTAGGCCGATGCAGGTCACCATCGTCGGCCTGCCGGGCAGCGGCAAGACGACCGTCTTCAACGCGCTGACCGGCGGCCACGCCGAGACCGGCGGCCACTCGGCCGGCCGAGCCGCCCCGAACATGGGCGTCGTCAAGGTCCCCGACGAGCGACTGACGAGGCTCACCGAGCTCTTCTCTCCGCGGAAGTCGACGCCGGCCGACGTGACCTATGTCGACGTGGCGCTGCCGGCTGGTGCCGCGCGCGAGGGCACCATCCAACCCGAAGTTCTGTCGCTGATCCGCAACGCCGATGCGCTGCTGCACGTGACGCGCGCCTTCGAGGATCCGACGGCCACGACGTCCGCGAACCCGTGGGGCGAGGTCGAGGAGCTCGACCTCGAGTTCGTGGTCGCCGACCTCACCGTCGTGCAGAAGCGGCTCGAGAAGCTGCGCACCTCCGGCCGTCACGGCTCGCCGACCGAGCGCGAGCAGAACGCAGCAGAAGAGGAGCTGCTGGGGCGCATCGAGCCGCACCTGGCCGATGGGCATCCGCTGCGCGACCTGGAGTTGGGGGAGGACGATGTGCATCGGCTGCGCGGCTACCGCTTCCTGAGCCAGAAGCCGAAGCTAGTGGTGCTCAACATCGGCGAGCAGCAGCTGCCAGGGGCGACCGCGCTGGAATCCGACGGCCAGCGGCGTTACAAGCATCGCCAGAGCGACGTGGTGGCGCTCGGCGGCAAGATCGAGGCGGAGCTGGCCGAGCTCGCCGCGGACGACGCGCGGGTGTTCATGGATGACCTGGGGATCGCGGAGGCGTCGCGCGGCCGCGTGGTGCGGCTGACCT
>JBBSHF010000005.1:0-50472 GCA_038253355.1 Candidatus Limnocylindria bacterium | reverse complement strand
CCGCGCAGCGAGCCGATCAACCGACCACCGCCCGCGGCTGCGACGCCGCGCGATAGCAGCAGCCGATGGCCAGCGCCAGCGCATCGGTCGCGTCGTCGGCGACCCCGGCGAGGTTCACGCCCAGCAGTCGTGCAACCATGGTCGCCACCTGCTGCTTGTCCGCCGACCCGTTGCCGCAGACCGACTGCTTCACCTCGTTCGGCGTCGGCTCGTCGATGGGCAGGCCGCGCTGCGCGGCAACCAGCAGCGCCACGCCGCGGGCCTGGCCGACGGTCATGGCGGTCTGCACGTTGCGCTGGAAGTAGAGCCGCTCGATGGCGATCCGCTGGGGCCGATGCTCGTCCAGCAACAGGGCCAGCGACTGGTGGATCTGGCGCAGCCGTTCGGCATCGGTCTGGGAGGAGCTGGTGCGAATGCAGCCTGCGTCGACCAGGCGCAGGCGCCCATCCTCGAGCGCGACCACACCAAAGCCCAGGGTCGCGGTGCCGGGGTCGATGCCGAGCGCGATCACGCCACCCATGGTAGCGGCGCCGAAGCTCAGGCGACGGAGGCTTCGAGCTTCTCAATCAGGTCGGCAGGGATGTCGAAGTTGGCATATACGTCCTGCACGTCGTCGAGGTCCTCGAGGCGCTCCACGAACTGCAGAACCTGCCGAGCGCTCTTCTCGTCGTTGAGCTCGACGCGCGTGGTGGGCTCCATGGACAGCTCCGCCGATTCCGACTCGTAGCCGGCGGCCGCCAGGCTCTGGCGCACGCGCTCGAGGTCCGCCGGATCGGTGTAGACCACCACCGCGCCCCCTTCGGGTGCGCCCACGTCCGCCGCTCCCGCATCGATGGCCGCCAGGGTGACGTCGTCCGGGTCGCGGCCGTTCAGCGGCAGGTTCACGACACCTCTGTGCTCGAACTGCCAGGCGACTGGCGTCAGCGAGCCGCCGACCTTGTTGAAGATGCTGCGGATCTCCGACGCGGTGCGGTTGCGATTATCGGTCATGGTCGCGACGATCACGGCGATGCTGTTCGGGCCGATCCCCTCGTAGGTAATCTCCTCGTACTGCTCGGCGTCCGCGGCGCCGCCAGTGGCTCGCTCAATCGCGCGCTTGATATTGTCGGCCGGCATGCTGCTGCCACGCGCGGTCTCGACCGCCATGCGCAGCCGATAGTTCGCGTCCATGTCACCGCCACCCTGCCGCGCGGCGGTGATGATCTCGCGCGTCAGCTTGGTGAACAGCGCGCCGCGCTTGGCGTCGTTGGCGCCCTTTTGCCGCTTGATCTGTGACCACTTGCTGTGGCCGGACATGCGTGCTCCTCGTTCGGTCTGGTTCGGGACCGATTCTACCAAGCGCCCTTCGTTTCGCCGGAACTGCGTTAGTCGCCGTTCGCGTTAGTCGCCGTTCGCGTTCGCGCTGGTCGCCGTTCGCGCTGGTCGCCGTTCGCGCTCAGATTGCTGTTCGGCTCAGATTGTCAGATGTTGCCCTGGTGAGCACCGAGCGGCTTCATCGGGCTCGTATGGATGCGAACACGGCTCATTCGCTCACCACCCGAACATTTGACGGCACCAGGGCGGTGGGCGGCGACCGGTGCTCACCACCAGAACATCTGACGGCATCGGCGCGTCACCGGTACGGCGCCGGCGCGTCAGCGGTACGGCGTACGACGCCGGCCCAAGCCCAGGCACCAGCACTGGCTGCAGCTCCGGTTTCAGCACCGGCGCTGGCGATCCCGCCGCCGCAGCGGCAAAGCCGCCGGTAAGCGCCTGGTAAGCGGCCCCGCGCAGAATCGGGCGATGCGAAAGACAATCGGCCTGATCGTCCGAACGTTGCGTCGCCGGCGCGGATGGCGGCAGCAGGACCTGGGAGATCGGGCCAAGACGACCCGCCAAATGGTGTCGCGGATCGAGCGCGACGAGCTCGACAAGGTTCAGCTCGCCACGCTGCGCCGTGTGGTCGAAGCTGTCGAAGCACACCTGCGGATATCCGTCGACTGGCAGGGCGAACAGATGGATCGGCTGATCGACGCGAGCCACGCGCGCTTGCAGAATGCCGTTGCCCAGTTGCTCGAGTCGTGCGGCTGGTTGGTGCGCGTCGAGGTCAGCTTCAACCATTACGGCGACCGCGGCCGATACGACATCGTCGCGTTTCACCCGGCGACGGGATGGCTGCTGGTGGTCGAGATCAAGGTCGGCATCGGTGACGTGCAGGACTTGCTTGGCCGGCTTGACGTGAAGGTCCGCCTGGCTCCTGGCGTGGCAAGTGGCCTGGGGTGGGTGGCGACCCGGGCCATACCGATGCTGGTCATCGCCGAGGAAACGAGCTCGCGTCGGGTGACTCGCCATCATTCCGCGCTCTTCCGCCGATTCGTGCTGCGCGGGAGGGCGGTCGCTCCCTGGTTGCGGCGGCCCATCGGCGAGCCGAGCGGGATCCTGCTCTTCCTGGAATTGGCAGATGTTGCGCTGGTGAGCACGGATCACCGCAAATCAGCCTGAACCGGCCTGAACCGGCCGGCGGCCGATATTGGCCAGATTCGCCCGCGATTGCCGCGAGAGGCCGCTGGATGCTCACCGGACGAACATTTGACGGTACCGGCGGCCGGTGGCGACGACGTGATGCCCGGCGCGGCTAGAATGGCGTCCCCGACTCGCGCTTTCATTGCATTTTGGAGCACCGATGAAGCCGACCTCCCCCGATAAGATCCGGAACGTCGCCCTCATCTCCCACGGTGGCGCCGGCAAGACGAGCCTCGCCGAGGCCATGCTCTTCGACGCCGGCGCGATTCAGCGGCTGGGCAGCGTGGACTCCGGAACCTCGACCCTCGACCACGATCCCGATGAGCAGAAGCATCGCCAGAGCATCAACCTGGCGATCGGCACCATGGAGTCCGACGGGACCCGCATCACGCTCGTCGACACGCCCGGCTACGCCGACTTCCAGGCCGATGTCGTGGAGGCGCTCGCCGCCGTCGACGCGGCGATCGTGGTGATCGACGCCAGCGCCGGGGTCGAGGTCGGCACGCGCGCGGTCTGGCGCCTGGCCGACGAGCGACAGCTGCCGCGCATGATCTTTGTCAACAAGATGGATCGCGAGAACGCCAACTTCGATGCCACCCTCGACCAGCTGAAGGCTGCGTTCGGGCCCAAGATCGCGCCGGTCTACCTGCCCATTGGTTCGGCTGAAGGGTTCACCGGCTACGTCGACGTCATCGAGCAGCACGCCAACGTCTACGAGGGTGGGAAGCCAAAAGAGACGCCGATCCCCGAGGACATGCGCGCGACCGAGGAATTGCGTCGCGATGCGCTTGTCGAGGCTGCCGCCGAGGCATCGGACGAGCTGATGATGAAGTATCTGGACGGCCAGCCATTGACCGATGAAGAGATCACCGCGGCCATGCACAAGGGCACGCGCGAAGGCTCGGTCGTCCCCGTCTTCGTTGGCAGCGCGCTGAAGAACATCGGTGTCCGCGAGCTGACGAGCATGATCGTCAAGCACATCCCCTCGCCGGCGGAGGTGGGCACCCGCACGACCACCGATGGCACGGAGATCCAGCCGGATCCGGCGGCGCCGTTCGTGGCGCAGGTGTTCAAGACCACCGCCGATCCGTTCGTCGGGCGGCTGACCTATTTCCGGGTCGTGGCCGGGACACTCCATTCGCAGGCGCACGTCTACAACGTCACCCGCAAGGAAGAGGAGCGCATCGGCAATTTGCTGGCGCTGCAGGGCAAGGACCAGGAAGGACTGACGCAGGCCGGGCCGGGGGATATCGTGGCGGTCGCCAAGCTGACCTCCACCCGCATCGGCGACACGCTGACCGCCGATCGGCAGCACGCGGTCGAGCTGCCGCCGTTCAGCTTCGCCGAGCCGACGCTGCAGGTCAGCATCGAGCCCGAGTCGAAGGCCGATCTCGACAAGCTCGGCCAGGCATTGCAGCGCATGCTCGAAGAGGAGCCGTGCGTGCGCGTGCATCGTGAGGGCGGGACCGGCGAGACGATCCTGACCGCCATCGGCGACAGCCAGGTCGACGTCCTGATGGAGCGGCTGAAGCGCAAGTTCGGCGCATCGGTTCGCGTCGGCACGCCGCGGGTGCCATATCGCGAGACGATTCGCAAGCCGGCGCGCGTCGACAATAAGTACAAGCGCCAGACGGGCGGCCACGGCCAGTACGGGCATGTGGTCATCGAGTTCGCGCCGAATCCCGGTGGTGAGTTCGAGTTCGGTAACCGGATCGTGGGCGGCGTCGTGCCCAGGCAATACATCCCCGCCGTGGAGAAAGGCCTGCACGAGGCCATGGCCGAGGGCGTGCTGGCAGGCTACCCGGTGGTCGGCCTGCAGGCGACGCTGGTCGACGGCTCCTACCACACCGTCGACAGCTCGGAGATGGCGTTCAAGGTCGCCGCCTCGCAGGCGCTCAAGAAGGCCTTCGTCGACTCCGATCCAACATTGCTGGAGCCGATCCTGGAGGTCGAGGTCATCGTTCCCGACGAGTACATGGGCGACGTGATGGGCCAGATCACCGGCAAGCGCGGCCACGTGCTTGGCATGGACTCAGCCGATGGGATGCAGCACCTGCGCGCCCAGGTGCCTGCGGCCGAGATGTTCCACTACGCCACCGAGCTGCGCTCGATCACCCAGGGCCGCGGCCGCTTCTCGCAGCGCCTCGATCACTACGCCGAGGTGCCGCACAGCGTCGCCGAGAAGGTGATCGCGGAGCATGCCGCAACTGTTGACAAGCGCTGAGCTGATGCTCGACCTCGGCAGCTTCGAGGTTCTCACTTTCGACTGCTACGGCACGCTCATCGACTGGGAGGCGGGCATCCTCGCGGCGCTGCGGCCAATTCTCGCGGCGCACGGGGTTGGGCTCGGCGACGAGGACATCCTCGAGGCGTACGCCGCCCTGGAGTCCGAGATCGAGGCCGGCCCATACCGTCCTTACCGAGACGTGCTGCGACAGGTGCTGATCAGCCTCGGCGATGGGCTTGGCTTCGACCCGGTGGCGGACGAGGCGGACCGCTTCGCGGGCTCGGTCATCGACTGGCCCGCGTTTCCCGACAGCGCCGACGCTTTGCGTCGTCTCGCCAGCCGATTTCGGCTGGGCGTCATCACCAACTGCGACGACGACCTGTTCGCCGCCTCCAGCCGCCGGCTGGGTGATCCGTTCAGCTGGGCGATCACCGCCCAGCAGGCGCAGGGCTACAAGCCGTCACACCGCAACTTCGAGATTGCGCTCGAGCGGATGGGTGTCCCTCGCGCACGGGTGCTGCACGTGGCGCAGAGCCTCTATCACGACCACGCTCCGGCGCACGAGCTGGGGCTGGCCTCGGTCTGGGTCAATCGTCGCAGGGGGCGCGTCGGTGCCGGCGCGACGCCGCGCGCGAACATGAGCCCGGACCTTGAAGTGCCCGATATGGCCTCGCTGGCCCAGCTGGCCGGGGTCTGACCGCACGACCGTCGCGCACGAGTCAACTATTCGCGGTCGGGAATCGGACAATCACCGTTCTCCGCTTACCGATGCGCAGCTCGGTCTCCGTACCCGGCGTGAGCTTCCGGTCGGTGTCGATCACGACATCGCCGTCGAGTCGGATGCCGCGCTGCTCAACCAGCCGGCGTGCGGCGCTGTTGGAGGCGGCCGACCCTGATTCGACCAGAACCTGGAGCAGCCCCACGGGCTGATGCCCGTTGACGACGAAGACATCCGCACCGGCCGCCTCTCCGCGGCTGACGGTGCGCTCCCATTCCTGCTGGGCTGCGACGGCGGCATCCTCCGAGTGCCAGCGGGCCACGATCTCGTGAGCGAGGCGCTGCTTGGCCGCCTTGGCATGCAGCTCGCCGGAGGCGACCGACGCGACGAAGGCATCGGCCTCCGCGCCCGACCAGCGCGTGACGAGATGGGCCCAATTGGTCATCAGCTCGTCGGGGATGCTCATGGCGTTGGCGTACTGGTCGTAGGGCGCATCGGTCAGGCCGATGGCGTTGGCCAATGACTTGCTCATCTTCGCCACACCGTCGGTGCCCACCAAGAGTTCGACCGTCATGATCTGCTGCGGCGGTTGGTCGAAGTGGCGCTGGATCTCGCGCCCGACGAGCAGGTTGAAGGTCTGGTCCGTGCCACCCAGCTCGACGTCCGCTCGCACCGCCACGCTGTCATACGCCTGCAGCAACGGATACAGCGTTTCATGCATGGAGATCGGCGTGCCATTGGCGAGGCGCTTGGCGAAGGTGTCACGCTCGATCATGCGCGCCACGGTCAGGCGGCTCATGAGGCGGACCACGTCAGGTAGGCCAAAGCCGCCGAACCACTCGGACTGCCAGCGTATCTCGGTTCGATTGGGATCGACCACCTTGTAGAACTGCTCGAGATAGGTCTCGGCGTTGGCGCGCACCTGCTCGGGCGTGAGCATCGGTCGGGTGCTGTTCTTCTCCGACGGATCGCCGATCTGCGCGGTGGTGTCGCCCACCACGATGACCGCGGTGTGACCGAGCTTCTGGAACGCCGCCAGGCGCTCGAACGGGACGGCATGACCGATGTGGATGTCCGGGCTGGTGGGGTCGAGGCCGAATTTCACGCGCAGCGGCCGATCCGTCGTGAGCAGCATCCGCCGCAGCTCGTCGTGGTCGATGACCTGCGCGACGCGGTGGCTCAGGAGCCGATCGACGGCCTGCGCGGCTTCGTTCATGGGGAATGGAGTATACGGGGCACGGTGCCGGCCTCGGTGCTACCCTGCGGGCCGATGACTCGACATACGCCTGCGCCTCGCCAACCCGGTCGTGCCGGGCGCCATCCCGACCTCCGCGGCCGACAGACACCGGCGAGCCGTCGCGCACCTGCTCCGAAACGCACCGTCCTGCTGCCCGCGATCGTCCTGTCGATGTTCGCCGTGCTGGGCATCGGCCTGTTCGTCGGCGCCATGGTCGCCTACGCGGGGTACACCAGCGGGTTGCCGGATGCCGCGGCCATCGAGGACTTCAACCTGGACCAGGGCTCGCGCATCGTTTCGGCCGACGGCGTGCAGCTGGCCACCTTCGCCCACGAGGACCGCCGCGCCATCACCTACGAGCAGATCCCGGAGGTGATGCGCAACGCCCAGGTTGCCGCCGAGGACCGGACCTTCTGGACGAACCCGTGCATCGACTTCCGCGGGATCGTGCGCGCCTTCATCCAGAACCTGACCGCTGGCGAGACCGTGTCGGGTGCCTCGACCATCTGCCAGCAGCTGGTGCGCAGCCGGCTCTTCGACGCGGACCTGCTGTCCAAGGATCGCCGCCTCGAACGCAAGATCAAGGAGGCGATGCTGGCCCTGCGCGTCGGCGATCGCTACCCTGGCCGTGCCGGCAAGCAGAAGCTGCTGGCGATGTACCTCAACCAGGTCTACTACGGCAACAATGCCTACGGCGTGTGGGCGGCCGCGAACAGCTACTTCGGCAAGGACATCACCAGGACCGACTCGGCGGACCGGCTCACCGTCGGTGAGGCGGCGCTGCTGGCCGCCGTCGTCCGCTCGCCGTCGAGCCTCGATCCGACGAAGGTCGCCATCGCGCGCAAGGATGCCAAGGGACGCATCCAGCTTGTCGTGCCACGTGCCGCGGACGCCATCCGGGTGCAGGGCTTCGTGCTCGACAACATGCTTGAGCAGCGCTACATCACGCAGGTCCAGTACGACCAGGCCAAGGCCCAGCAGATCGTGCTGGCGCCGTCGCGGAGCACCCGCTACCGGGCGCCGCATTTCGTCTACGCGGTCCGTCGCGAGGCCGGACGGCTGCTCGGCAACGAGGACCTGCTTGACCGTGCGGGCCTGACCATCACCACGACCCTGAACTACAACGGCTACCAGACCAGCGCCGAGAAGTGGGCGGCGGTCGCGTACGACATGAGCCGCATGACCGACGCGCAACTCCTCAAGAAGTACGGCGCAGCGGCCCTGGGCTGGATCAAGCAGCTGCAGGACCGCAACATCAACAACGATGCCCTGGTCACCCTGAACTATCGGACCGGAGCGGTGCTGGCCTACGTCGGCAGCGCCAACTTCTACGGCCAGGCCACGCCGGCACATCAGCCGGCCTATGACGTCGTGGGTCAGGCATACCGCCAGTCAGGATCGGCATTCAAGCCGATCACGTATGCCACCGGTTTCGAGCGTGGCGCGGTGACGCCGGCCACGATGTTCATGGACGTCAAGGGCGACATCGTGCCGAAGTTCGCGCCCGGTGACGCCGATAACCGTGAGCGCGGACCGGTCAGCGCCCGAGATGCGCTGAAGTACTCGCTGAATATTCCGACCGCCAAGGCGCAGCAGCTCACCGGCACCGAGAACGTGGTGGACCAGGCCAAGCGGCTGGGGCTCGACTTCGATCCGAGCCAGGACCCGAACGTGCCGTCGCTGACCCTGGGCACGGTGGGCGTCCACATGCTCGACCTGGCAGGCGCGTACGGTGGCCTGGCCGATGGCGGGCTGCTGGCCACGCCGTACCTGATCGAGAAGATCACCGGGCCCGACGGCAAGGTGGTCTACGACCACGCCGATGCCGCTCCCCCTAAGCAGGTGATCAGCGCGCAGTCGGCGTACCTGGTCACCGACATCCTGGCCGACAACACCGATCCTGACAAGAACTCCATCTGGGGCTCGCGCTTCCAGCTCAGGACCGATGCGGGTCGCCGGCCGGCGACCCTCAAGACGGGCACCACCAATGACTTCCGCGACCTGCAGGCCTTCGGCTACCTGGCGGCCGATGCCGACCCGAAGCAGGCGCAGGGTGCCATCGTCACCGGTGTGTGGGTCGGCAACAGCGACTTCACCGCCATCAGAGACGTCTTCGCGGCCGATGGTCCGACGTTCATCTGGCACGACTACATGGCCGAGGTGGCGGCCAGGAACAAGCTGCCGGTACGCGACTTCGTGCGCCCCAAGGACATCGTCGAGCTCTCGGTGGACGCCACCAGCGGCATGCTTATCGGCGACGAGACGGTCCACACCATCACGGAGGTCTTCGCCTCAAACAACCAGCCAACGGCCAGGGACGACGTCCATCAGAAGCTGCGCATCGAGGCGAAGACCGGCAAGATCTGGCAGGAAGGCTGTGGCGACTTCCAGACGGCCGCCCCCTCCGGCTCACCGAACCCGAGCGCTGAGCCCGTCCCACCACGGGCCGCGGAGAAGGTCTTTCTGGACCTCAACGACGCCGAGAAGGACCACGCGGCATGGCACGCCGCCGACGCAAAGTGGCTCGAGAAGTGGCGCGGCAGCGAATCGAGCCTGCCGCGCTCACCGCTGAACGCGCTGGACGCACCCCTGGCGCCGGCCACCGAATGCACGCCCGGGGAGGTCCCGACCTCATCGCCGAGCCCCAGCCCAACTCCGTCGCCGAGCCCCAGCCCAACTCCGTCGCCGAGCCCCAGCCCAACTCCGTCGCCGACGCCGTCCGCGTTGCCGACGCCGAGCTCATCGCCAACGCCCACCGCTGTCGCCCGTGCCGGTGGCGCAGGTCGCGCCGCTGCCCACCGCGACGCCTGAACCTTAGAGCTCGGCCACCGTCGCCTGGTCACCGCCCTCCTCGCGGCGGCCTGGCCGCACGCCGCGCACGCGAGGGTGCTCGGCCAGCCGTTCACGCACAGCGCGGCGCATCGCGCCGGTTCCGCTGCCATGCAGGATGGTGACGCTGTCGACGGTCGCCAGCAGCGCTTCATCGAGGTATGCATCGAGCTGCTCGAGGGCTGCCTCGACACGCTCGCCGCGCAGGTCGAGCTTCGGTGAGATCCGTGCGGCGGCACGACGGCGCAGCGCGTCAGCCTCGGCGTCGGGCGGTGGTGGACCGGCAATGGGCTCGGCGACGACCTCCACGTCCTCGCCGGGGATGACCACTCGCGCGCCATCGGTCTCGAGCGTGACGCGCCCGGTCCGGCCGCTGATCTCGGCGATGCGGCCGGCGGTCCCCAACGTTCGACTGCGGCCCCACAGTCCGACTCGCGGCTGCGGCGCATCCGCGGCGCCGCCCGCCGCCGGCTGCTCCTGCGGAGCGAGCTGCCGGGCCGCTTCCCGGGCGGCGGCGGCGCGACGGGCCAGCTCGTCGAAGCTGTCGGAGGCCGCGTTCCCGCGTCCCCGGCGCATGTTGCGCTGGCGCGTGACCTCGCGGCGCAGCTCGCCGACCTCGCGCTCGGCGGCGCTCAACAGCTGGTCCGCGGCGCGGCGTGCATCGGTCAGGATCTCGCCCGCCTCGCGTCGCGCGCGGGTCACGCCGGAGCGTGCTCGCGCGCGCTCGGCAACGGCGGCCTCGCGTTCGGCGCGCGCCCGCGTCAGCTCGTCACCGCGCTGGGCCTCCGCTCGCTGAACGGCTGCCAGCGTCTCCTCCAGGCTGACGTGCTCGGCCGAGAGGCGTGCCCGCGCATCGTCGAGGACGTCGGCCGGCAGACCCAGGCGGTCGGCGATCGCGAAGGCCTGCGACTTCCCCGGCAGGCCGATCTCCAAGTGATAGGTCGGCCGCAGCGTCCGGACGTCGAACTCGACCGATGCATTGCTGACCAGCAGGTGCTCCGTCGCAAAGGTCTTCAGCTCGGCGTAATGGGTCGTGGCGGCTACGCTCGCGCCCAGCTCGAGGAGCCGCGAGATGATCGCCATGGCCAGGGCGCTGCCCTCGGCCGGATCGGTCCCGGCGCCCACCTCGTCGAGCAGGACCAGGGTATGCGGGTCAGCTGCCGCGACGAAGCGGACGACGTTGCGCAGGTGGCTGGAGAAGGTGGACAGCGACTGCGCGATCGATTGCTCGTCGCCGATGTCGGCCATCACGCGGCGATAGGCGGGTAGCCGCGCGCCCTCGGCGGCCGGCACCCGCATGCCGGCCTGGTGCATCAGCGCCAGCAGGCCAAGCGTCTTGAGCGAGACCGTCTTGCCACCGGTGTTCGGCCCGGTGACCACCAGCGCCCGATAGCCAAAGCGCTCACCCAGGCGCAGGTCGATGGGCACTGCCGATGGAGCAAGCAGCGGATGACGGGCGGAGAGCAGCTCGGCGGCGTCATCGGCGACCGAGGGCCGGACCGCATCCATCTGCGCCGCCAGCCGCGCCCGGGCGAGCCACAGGTCTGCCCGGGCGAGGGCTTCAAGCGACGCGGTGAGTGACTCTGCGCGCTCCTCCACGGCGCGCGACAGCTCATCGAGGATGCGATCCTCCTCGCGCTGCTCGTCGAGCGTGGCCTGCGTCCAGGCGTTGTTCAGCTCCACCACCGAGAGTGGCTCGACGAAGAGCGTGGCGCCCGAGGCGCTCTGGTCGTGGACGATTCCCTTCAGCCGTCCCTTCGACTCGGCCCGGATGGGGATCACGTAGCGGCCGGCACGCACCGTCACGATCGCCTCGCCGATCACCCCGGCCAGGTCAGATGAGCGGAGCATGGTGTTGAGGCGCTCGCGCACGCGATCCTGGGCGGTGCGCAGGCGCTTGCGGATGCCCGCCAGCTCGGACGAAGCCGAGTCCAGGATCTCCCCCGCCTCGTCGACGCTGCGCTCGATCTGCTGCCGCAGCCCCGGGGCGTCGTCGAGCGCGCCGCGTACCTCGGCGAGGTGGCGGCCGCGCCACTCGCGCAGCCGCGTGGCGAACCCGGCGGTGGCCTGCAGCGTGCCGGCGATGTCGAGCAGCTCTCCCGCCGCCAGCCGTCCGCCGCGTCGCGCCCGCTCCAGCAACGGCCGCAGGTCGCGCGCTCCACCGATGGTGACCTGCGCCTGCTCGTTGAGGAGATGCGCGGCCTCATCGGTCTGATCCTGCTGCAGGGCTACCAGGACGGAGTCGGCCATGGGCTGCGAGGCGAGCGCCAGCTCGCGCGAGGGCGCGAAGGCGGTCAGCGCGGCCAGCATCTCGACGATGGCCGCGAACTCCAGCGCGCGCAGCGTGCCCGCGTCCGCAGCGACGCCCGGTGCCGGGGTGTCGCCGCTCGGGTCAGCGGCGGGAGACATGGGGATCATCGGCGACAAGGAAGCGCAGCGGGCGCGCCGCCCAGTCGCCCGCGTAGTCGACACCAATACGCGGCCGCGCCACGACGCGCGCGGGTGGCCCGCCCTCCAGCAGCCGAACCGGCCCGCGGAGCAGGTCGGCGCCATTGAGCGAACGATCGACCCCGAACGCGCGCGCCGCGTTCCCGGGGCCCGAGGCGAGGCGGAGTTCCGGCACATCGCCGCGGCGAGCCCGCACCAGGGCGAGCCCATCGGTCACGGCGACAGCGCGAATGAGCACCGCCTCCGGCTTCCGATCCGGGCCGCAGACCACGTTCATGCAGTAATGCATGCCATACACGAAATACACGTACAGGTGGCCGGGCGGTCCGAACATCACCGCATTGCGGGGCGTGCGGCCGCGCGACGAATGCGCGGCGAGGTCCTGTGGGCCAAGGTACGCCTCGACCTCCACGATCCGCCCGGCGGTGCGACCCTCCGCCGTGTCGTGGACCAGGATGCGGCCCAGCATATCGGGAGCGACATCCGCCGCGGACCGGTCGAACCAGGCGCGTTCGTCCTCGGGCCGACCGAGGGACGGGGCTCCGGCCGCAGCCGCGGTCACTTCAGCTCAGTCGCAGGATCGCCGCGATGTCGCCGGGGACGAAGGGGCGCACCAAGAACCCCGCAGTGGGGATGATCGTATCGCGGAAGAAGCCGACCAGGATGGAGTTGTTCATGGCCTGATAGTAGCCATGCAGCCCACCCACCTCGCTGCCTGGGAGCTGGGTGAGCGGACGGAACAGAGAGTCCATGACGACCAGCTGAAAGACGATGAACGTGGCCGCGAAGAGAAGTCCCAACAGCGCCCCACCAATCTCGTCGAGCTGCTTGATGATCGGTACGCGGGTCGTGCGGTAGAAGGCCCGCACGATGAACCAGCCAGCGATCGAGAGGCCCACGAACAGACCGATAAAGACCCAGAACTCGCGCACGTCCGGCGTGAAGGCCTGCCAGAAGTCAAGCAGATCACTGACCGGTCCCTTGAGCTGCGCCGCGACGATGAAGGCGACCAGCACCGAGAGCCAGCTCAACGCGTAGCGGATCAGGCCCTGGGTGAATCCGGCGAACGCCCCGGCGGCCAGCACCAGCACGATGCCCAAGTCGATCCAGTTCAGCTTGGTGAGAATCTCCACGCGCGTCTCGTTCCTATTCTTGGGCCTCTGCGGGCGTGCAGAACCGCGGCTCGGGCGGGCGGTAGCGTAGCAGGCCGCTCGGCGGCGCGACAAGAGGACCTAGCGGATCTCGGCTGCCAGGTGATGCTGCAGTGCGCCGCGGATGCGCTTCATGGCCTTCTCGACGGCCCGCTCGTCGCCCGCCACGTCCGGCTGGAAGCGCAAGGCCAGCGCATACGAGACCTTCCCCGCGCCGATCTGCGGGCCGCGGTACTCGTCAAAGAGACGCGCGTCGGCCAAGATCGCCCCGGCAGTCAAGCGTGTGATGCGCAGCAGCTCGCCGAGCGGCGTCGTGTCGCCGACCACCACCGCGAGGTCGCGATCGATGGGCTGCGCGCTCGGCACCGGTGCGACCCGCAGCTCCCCGGGAAGCAGCGCGAGGAGCTGCGCCAGGTTGATCGCGGCGATCACCGGGCGCCCACTGAGCCCCCAGGCCTCCACGACGCCCGGGTCCACCTCGCCGATGCTTCCGTAGGCGTGGCCGCCCGGGTCGATGATGCGTGCCGCGCGGCCCGGATGCAGGTGCGGGTGGCGCTCCGCGGCCGTCTCGGGGCGGTACAGCGGTCGCGGGACGCCGAGCGCCTCGTGCAACCCGTCGACGATGCCTTTGATCTCGGCGACGTCGGCATCGGCCGGCACAGTGCCGGGAGTGCGCGGCACGCGCGGCCCGATCATGGCGATCCCCACGTGCCAGGCCTCGTAGCGCCCGGTGCCGGCCGTGTCCGCCAGCTTCGGCGGCACGCCATCGGCCTGCCAGTAGGTCTTGCCGACTTCGAACAGCCACGCGTCGTCGCGTCGCTGCCGAACGTTCTCGGCGAGCGCCTGCAGCAGCGACGGGTAGAGCACCGGCCGCATCAGCGAGTGCTCCGCGGAGACTGGGTTGGCGACCCGCACCAGCGCCGCGTCCCGCGGGTCGTAGCCGCTGCGCTGCAGGATGGCCGGCGAGATGAGGGCGTGGGTGATCACCTCGTCGAGGCCCAAGCCCGCCATGATGCGGCGCACCCGGTGGCGCTGTTCGCCGGGATCGGGCCGATAGGACGGCAGGTCGGCGTGTGGCAGGCGCCCGGTAATGCGCTCGTAGCCATAGGCACGCGCCACTTCCTCGGCGAGATCGTGCCATGTCAGCACGTCGAGCCGGTGGCTCGGCACCTCGACCGTCACGTGCTCGCCAGCGGTCGCGTCCAGGGCGAACCCCAGCGGCCGCAGCAGGTTGCCGACCTGCGAAACATCCACAGAGATGCCCAGCAGGCGCTCGAGGCGCGACAGCTCGACCCCGATGCGGCGCGGCGCGTGCGGCCGCGGGTCGTTGTCGACGATGCCCGATGCCACGCGCCCACCGGTCATTTCGGCGATCAGGCGCGCCGAGCGGTCGGCCGCGAAGCGCGGCAGGTCGGGCCCTATCCCCTTCTCGTGACGCATGCTCGCCTCCGAGCGCAGACCCAGCCGTCGCGCCGTATTGCGGATCGTTGGACCGTGGAAGATGGCGGACTCCAGGATCACCCGGCTGGTGCTCGGCTGCACCTCGCTGGACGCACCGCCCATGATCCCCGCCAGGCCGATGGCATGGGATTGGTCGGCGATCACCAGCATGTGCTCGTCGAGCACGCGCCTCTCGTGGTCGATCGTCTCCAGCTGCTCGCCCGTGCGGGCCCGCCGCACCACGATGCCTCCGTCCGGTATCGCCTCGGCGTCGTAGGCGTGCAGTGGCTGACCGAGCTCGTGCATCACGTAATTCGTCACGTCGACGACGGCCGATATCGGTCGCATCCCCGCGGCGACCAGGCGTCGCTGCATCCAGTCCGGGCTCGCGCCGTTGTTCACCTCGCTGAAGTAGCGCGCCGTGAAGCGCGGGCAGAGCTGTGGCTCGTCGATCAGGACGGTGACATGCTCCTGGGTCGCGAGCTCGGCGACCTCGACCACGTCGCTCGGCGGCATCCGCAGCGTGGCGCCGCTGAACGCCGCGATCTCCCGCGCCAGCCCGACCATCGACAGCGCGTCCCCGCGGTTCGGCTTCACGTCGACGTCGATGACCACCTCGCCGAAGACACCGCGCAGGTCGGTGCCCAGCGGCAGGTCGTCGTCGAGGATGTGGATTCCCTGCGCGTCGCTGCCAAGCCCGAGCTCGATCGCGCTGCACAGCATCCCGTGCGACTCGACGCCGCGGATCCGGGAGCGCGTGATGCGTCGCTCGCCGGGCAGCATCGCGCCCACCAGCGCCACCGGTACGAGCTGCCCCGGCGCGATATTGTCGGCGCCGCACACGATCTGCAGCGGCTCGCCGGACCCCATGTCGACCCGGGTCAGCCACAGCGAGTCGGCATTGGGATGCCGCTCCACGCTGAGCAGCCGCCCCACCGCCACATCGGTCCAGTCGACTCCGCTGGTCTCGACCGATGCGACCTCCATGCCGTGCAGGGTCAGCTGCTCGGCGAGGTCGCTCGGCGAAAGCACGATGTCGACGTAGTCGCGCAGCCAGGAAAGCGGAACGCGCATCGGTCCTACGACCCGACCGGGAACTGTTCGAGGAAGCGCAGGTCGGCGCCCATCAGCAGGCGCAGGTCCGGGACGCCGAAGCGCAGCACCGTCATGCGGTCGAGCCCCATGCCGAAGGCGTAGCCCTGGTATTCGTCGGGATCGATCCCGCCGGAGCGCAGGACGTGGGGATGCACCATTCCGGCGCCCAGGATCGTCATCCAGCCACTGTGGCTGCAGGCTGGGCATCCTCCGCCGCCACACACCAGGCAGCTCACGTCGAACGCCACGCTCGGCTCGGTGAACGGGTAGTAGCCCGGCCGGAAGCGGGTGCGGGTCGCGTCGCCGTACATGGCTCGCGCGAACTCCTCGAGCATGCCCTTCAGATCGGCCAGCGACGTGTCGTGGTCGACCACCAGGCCCTCCACCTGGAAGAACTCGAAGTTGTGGCTGGCATCGACCGCCTCGTAGCGGAAGCAGCGGCCGGGCATGATCACCCGGATCGGTGGCTGGAGGGCCTTCATGGCCCTGATCTGCACCGGGCTGGTGTGAGCCCGCAGGATGGTGCCGTCTTCAGCTGGGCGGGGATTCCCCGCCTCCACGCTCCCGGGCTCGGCGACGTAGAGCGTGTCCCACAGGTCCCGCGCCGGGTGGTCGGGCGGGATGTTGAGCGCCTCGAAGTTCCACCACTCGGTCTCGATCTCCGGTCCCTCGAAGACCTCGAAGCCGAACGGGTGGAAGACCTCCCGCAGGTCGCGCTCCACGAGCGTGAGGGGGTGCAGATGCCCGGCGCGCAGCGGTCGCCCCGGTGCGCTCATGTCGATCACTTCGCCGGCCAGCTGCTCGCCCAGCGAGGCTGAGCGGAGCTCATGGCCCCTCACGCGGATCGCCGTCTCGACCTCGTCTCGCACCTCGTTCGCCAGCTGACCGATGCCCGGGCGCTCCTCCGCGGGGACCTCGCGCAACTGCTTGAGCAGCGCGGTCAGCTCGCCGCTGCGACCCATGATGGAGGTGCGCAGCGCGTCCACGGCACCGGCACCGGTGGCCGCAGCAAGATCGTGCGTAACCTGGCTGCGGATCCTGGCGAGCGCGGCGCGCAGATTCTGCCCCGAGGTTGGCATCGGCACAGCGTCAGGCTGCTGCGCGCCGTCGGGCGGCGCGGGCGCACGAACGTGGCTGATGTGGGGGCGAGGTCAGCTGGTACATCGGTCCATCCATGATCACAGGAAAGCAAACGACCCCGCTCCGAATATCGGAGCAGGGCCGAGGATGCCGGCGTGTGATTGCCGGCTAGCTGCTAAATGCGCCCTTGGCGAGGTCGACCATCTTCTCGAAGGCACCTGCGTCGCGGATGGCCAGGTCGGCGAGCATCTTGCGATCGACCTCCACGCCCGCGGCCTTCAGCCCGGCGATGAAGCGTCCGTACGGCATCCCGTGCAGTCTGGAAGCGGCGTTGATGCGCTGCACCCACAGCCGCCGCATGTCACGCTTGCGGTCGCGACGGTCGCGATAGGCGTACACCAGCGCGTGGATCAGCGCCTCGCGCGCCGGTCGGATGAGGGTCGAGCGGGTGCCGCGCCGCCCCTCGGCCTGGTTGAGCAGCTTCTTGTGTCGGCGGTGAGCGGCGACGCCGCGCTTGACGCGAGACATGTGTCGCCCCTATTCGTACGGGAGCAGCCGCTTGAGCTGCTCGTTGTGGACACTCGAGACGCTTGCCATGCCGGCGTAGCGGCGGGTGCGCGAACTCGACTTGATCTCCAGGTGATGGCCCCGCATCGCCTTCGGGCGGACCCACTTGCCCGATCCGGTCTTGCGATAGCGCTTGGCCGTTCCCTTGTGGGTCTTCATCTTCGGCATGCTCAGTTCGATCCTTGCTGCGCCTGGCCCTGCGGCTCCGACGGCTGCTCTGCTGACTTGGCGGCGACCACGTCCCCGATCGTCTGGGGGGGCACCTCGTCGCTCTTCTTTTCGCTGCGCTTCTCGAGCGGCGCCATGGTGATGTGCATGCTGCGTCCCTCGAGCAATGGCTGGCGCTCGATGCTGCCGTGCTCGGCAAGCATCTCCGCCGCCCGCATCAGGAGATCGCGCCCCAGGTTGGCGTGGCTCATCTCCCGTCCGCGGAACTGCACCGTGACCTTCACCCGGTCGCCGTCATCGAGGAACTCGGCCGCGCGTCGCGTCTTCGTCCTCAGGTCGTTGACGTCGATCTTGACGCGAAGCCGAATCTCCTTGAAGGTCTGGGATTTCTGCTTCTTCTTTGCCTCGCGGTCGCGCTTCTGGAGCTCGTACTTGTACTGCCCGTAGTCAAGGATGCGACAGACCGGTGGGACCGCGGTTGGCGCGACCTCCACGAGGTCGAGCCCCTTCTCCTGGGCGAGGGCGAGGGCACGAAGTGTGAGCATGACGCCCAGCTGCTGCCCTTCGTCGTCGATGACCCGTACCTCGCGGGTACGGATCATGTCATTGAGGCGGAGGTCCTTTGCGATCTCTGTCCAGCTCCTTCAATAACAAGGCCACCGGCCGATACGGACGGGTGGCCCAAATCCTTGCGCGAAAACGCCGAAGGAATATACACCGATGCACCGCGCTTGGGCAACCGCCCACCCGATCAGCCCGGGTAGTCGTAGAAGATCGCCACCTGGCGACCCTCGGGGTCGGCGATCCGAAACGAGCGCGTGCCCTCCCATCGGTCACCCGATGGTGGTGCCACCAGGGCGAAGCCACGCAGCGCCAGCTCCTGGGCCCAGGCGTCAACCTCGGCGGCGGTATCGACCCGGAAGCCGATCTGGATGCCATCCCGCGTCGCGTGGTCGCCGCGTCGGAAGCTGAGCTCGAAGCCGCCGAGCTCAAGGTCGACGCCGGCGTCATCGCCTGCCCGCAGCCTGAAGCCGAAGGCCGACTGGTAGAACTCGGCGACCCGCGGCGGATCGGTCGAGCGCAGGGCGAGCTGCCCGACGGCGCGCATCTTTCTCATCGTGGAACCGTGAGCCCGTGATGGGTCGCGGCCTCGATGGCAGCCTTCCGCGGGTCACCATTGTCAGTGGTGGTAAGCGAGTCAGCGTGCGCGTCCCCGATCTGTCGCACCGGTGGTTGAGCGTGGGGGCGTGCCCCGGCCCTCCACCGTGGAGACACTTTCCTGCTTATCACCATCAGCAGTGGTAAGCGCCAGAAAGCCGCTGCCATTCGGCTCAGCTATCCGCCTCGGCGTACGGCCACAGCTCGCGTCGCCCGATGCGGCCGCGCAGCTGCTCGACGAAGTCTGCGAGCGGCACGCCCTGGGATGACTCGCCGGTGCGCAGTCGTGGCGAGACGGCGTGTGCCTCGGCGTCCCGATCCCCCACCACCAGCATGATCGGGATCTTCTGCTCCTGGGCGTCGCGCAGCTTGGCCTGCATCCGCTCGGATCGGTCGTCGACCTCCACGCGCACGCCGGTGTCGAACAGCGCCTGGCGCACCTCGTTAGCGTAGTCGATGTGCCGATCGGCGATGGGCACGACCACCACCTGGACCGGTGCCAGCCACAGTGGGAAGGCGCCGGCGTAGTGCTCGGTGATGACCCCGGTGAAGCGCTCGAAGCTGCCGTAGATGGCGTAGTGGATGATCGCCGGTCGCTCGAATCCGCCCTCGGCGGTTCGGTACTCGAGGTCGAAGCGCTGCGGCAGCTGGTAGTCGAGCTGCACGGTGGCGCTCTGCCACTCGCGGCCGAGCGCATCGTTGAAGAAGATGTCGATCTTCGGCGCGTAGAAGGTTGCGCCCTCGGCGTCGACCGTGTAGGTGATGACCGCGCTCTCCAGGGCCGTGCGCAGCTTGCCCTCGGCCATGTCCCAGAACTCGTCAGATCCGAGCCGCTTGGCGGGCCGCGTGGCGAGCTTGAAGGTCGGCTCGAAGCCGAACGGCGCGTACTGACGGCGCACCAGCGAGAGGGCCAGGTTCACCTCGTCGATCACCTGATCGTCGCGTGCGAAGACGTGCGAGTCGTCCTGGGTCAGCTGTCGCACGCGGAAGAGGCCAGCCAGCGCCCCGGTGCGCTCCTTGCGGAAGAGGGTCGAGTAGTCCGAGAACCGAAGCGGCAGGTCGCGGTACGAGCGCGGCCTGGTCCGGTAGACCAGGATCTCCTCCGGACAGTTCATCGGCTTCAGACCGGACACGTGGTCGTAGTCGTCGAGAACGAACATGTTGTCCTGGTAGAGCTCCCAGTGGCCGGACTCCTCCCAGAGCTCCTTGCGCACCAGGCTCGGGGTGCGCACCTCGCTGAAGCCGCCGTCACGGCGGACCGCGCGCGACCAATCCTCCAGCGCTCGCCAGATGGCCATCCCACGTGGGTGCCAGAAGGGCGCCGCCGGCGACTCGGGATGGAAGGTGAACAGGTCGAGCTCGCGACCGAGGCGTCGGTGATCGCGCTTGCGCGCCTCCTCGAGCCGCCACAGGTATCGGTCGAGGTCCTCCTGGGTCTCCCAGACTGTGCCGTAAATGCGCTGCAGCATCGGCCGATGCTCGTCCCCACGCCAGTAGGCGCCGGCGCTGCTCAGCAGCTTGAAGGGGCCCAGCTCTGCGGTCGAACCGATGTGTGGGCCGCGGCACAGGTCACTGAACGAACCGTGCTGGTAGAAGCTGACGATCTCGGATTCCGCTGCGGGCAGGTCGCGGATGATCTCGACCTTGTACGGCTGCCCATCGGCCTGCAGGCGAGCCAGGGCGTCGTCGCGGCCGAGCTCCGAGCGCTCGAAGGCGAGCCGCTTGGCCATCTGCTCGCGCATCTTTGCTTCGATGGCCTCAAGGTCGGTGGGGGTCAGCGGGCGGGACAGGTCGAAGTCGTAATAGAAGCCGTCGCGGATCGCTGGACCGATGCCCAGCCTGGCGCCCGGGAAGAGGTCGAGCACCGCGGCCGCCATCATGTGGGCTGCGCTGTGACGCATGGTGTCCAGCCGATCATGGGCGCCCGCGTCGAGCAGCTCCTGCACGTCGGAACGGATCTCGCCAGGGTCAATCGCCATGTCGAGAAGCGTAGCGCATGGGCCGATCGGCCGGCGGAACGGTCCCGTTCGCCGGTCATCGATATCCAGGGTTCGACCCGGCTGCTTCGTGATGCACCGAAGGTGCACATGTCGGTACTGCGCGCGCTAAGTCGGTCGAGAGGCGCGCTGAGCAGGTTTGCGGTGGTAGATCACGCTCACCTCGCATCCCGCAGGCTCGCCCGGCACGGTTAGCGCGACCCACGCCGGCATGTGCCAAGTCGGGCAATCCCCGACGCCACAGGCGGGCGCCGTCGGAACACGAATGGCGGCGGACGCTCGCTTGCTCAGACCGCCTTGAACTGCTCGAACGGCTGCCTGCAGTCGGCACAGTGATAGATGGCCCGGCACAGCGTGGGTCCGAACGGGTTCTCGAGGGAGGTGTTGCGTGATCCGCAGTACGGACAGGTCGCGATGGGCAGGATCGCCAGCTCGTCCAGCTCGTAGGCCGATGCCGACGTCGCCCCGATGCTCACCGGCGGGGCGAACCCGCTGACGCGCAGTTTCTCGCGGCCCTCCGGCGTGATCCGCTCCGACGTCCACGGCTCGGCGAAGCTGATCTCGACGCTCACCTCGTCCGCCAGGCCGCGGAGTCGCTCAGCGATGTCGCGCTGCATGACGTCGATCGCCGGGCAACCGACGAAGGTCGGCAACAGCTCGACGGTGAGTCGCGGACCGTCGAAGCGCACCGAGCCGATGACGCCCAGCTCGACCACGCTGATGGTCGGGATCTCCGGGTCGGCGACCTCCGCGAGCGCATCCCAGACCGCAGCCTCGCGGGTCTGGGTCACCACGACGCACCGATTTCCGAGCTCGAGACCATGGTGAACTGGCCGTGCAGCCAGCGGAACTCATCGGTGCGCTGCAGGCGTCCGTCCATCGGCGCGGCAACCGGCTCGCCGAGGGCGAAGCCCAGCTCGCTCAGCACCGGCTCGACGCGATCCAGCCAGCGACGGCGCAGTGTCGAGAATGGCTCGGGCAGGATTCCGGCCGCCAGCAGGTCGCCCTCGCCGCTGATCGGCGCGAAGATCGCCTGCGCATCCGGCCAGGCGCGTTCGAGCGCGGCCGCCAGGCGATCATGGCCGGCGCCGGCGGCGAGGCGACGCAGCCAGGCGTCCATGTGCATCAGGTGATAGGTCTCCTCGCGCCGCATCTTGGCCGCGAGGTTGGACAGCGGTTCGTACGAGGAGCGCGCCAGCGCTGCCAGGCGAGTCGCATCGGCCGTTTCGTACAGGTAGCGCCGCGCAATGCTGAAGGCCCAGTCAGTGCGAGCGTGGTTCATCAGGGTCGCGTGCCGGAAGTCATCTGCAGGACGACCGAACGCAATCCGGTCTGCGTCGTCATCGGTCAATTGCGCCAGCAGCTCGTAGAGCGCGCGGGCGTGCCCTATCTCATCCTGGCTGATGGAGCTCATCGCCACGTCCTCTTCGAGCATGGGCGCGATGCCGGTCCATTCGGAGTCCCAGAAACCGATCACGAACTCGTCGTCGGCCACGCTCAGCAGCAGCTCGGCAAGCGCGGCCCGGGTCGTCGCGTCCAGCTCGACCTCCGTTGATGCAGCCGCGGCATCATCCGACGCCAATGCCGCTCGTCTGACGACGCCTGATGCATCGAGCGCATCCGGGCGCGCCACATGACCACCATCGGCGTTGCTTGATGCAGCATTCGCATCAGTCCAATGGGGGCGACTCACGCCTCCTCCCCGGCCCGCGCCCTGGCCGCCTCGAGCTTGTGCTTGATGATGTAGCCGCCCGGCTTCTTGAACGAGCGATCGAAGGGCGGCTGCAGCAGGTCGGGGTCGTCGAGCTCGGTGATCGCCTCGCGCGCCACGATCCACAGCCGGTGACTCTCCTGGCGCCGCCCGTAGAACTCACGGGCGTAATGCATCGCCAGCTCCTCGTCGGGTGCGCGGATGCTACCGCCGTGGATCATGGCGTCGCCCTCCGACTCCTGGCGGAAGACCTCCCAGACGCGATCCTGTTGCGCCACGTCGGCCGCCTAGGCGGCGGCGCTCGCCTGTCCGAGGAGGGCGTCGCGGACCCACTGCGTCTGAGCGTGGTTGAAGCGGCGGAACTCGAGGCGCTCCTGCGACTTGGGCCCGTGTCCGGTCACCACCGAGCGCAGCTCCGCCCAGTCGGGCTCGGTGTACTGCCAGCGGCCTTGCGCCTCGTCGCGGCGCAGCTCCGGATCCGGGATGCTCAGGCCCAGCTCGCGGATGCGCGGCACGTAGATCGAGAGGAACTCCTGGCGCAGCTGCTCGTTGTTCTTGCCCTTGATGCGCCAGTGCAGGTCCTTGTCCTTGGCCGGGTCGGTGGGCGGGCCGTGCATCTGCATCAGCGGGCCCCACCAGCGATCGAGGGCGTTCTGCACCAGGGCGCGCTGCGAGGCGGTGCCGTTCATCATGGTCAGCACCACGTCGCGGCCATGCATGATGTGGACCGATTCTTCCCAGCAGATCTTCTTCATGGTTCGAGCGTAGGGCGCGTACGACGAGTCACGCAGCGCCTGCTGCGACACGATCGCCGCGGCGTCGACCAGCCAGGCGATGATCCCGACATCGGCCCACGACTCGGTCGGATAGTGGAACACGTTGTGGAACTTGGTCTTGCCGGCCATCAGGTCGGCGAGCATCTGCTCGCGCGGCTTGCCGAGGTCCTCGGCGACGCGGTACAGCAGCTGCGCATGGCCCACCTCGTCCTGCACCTTGCTGGTCAGCGCCAGCTTGCGCCGCAGCGTCGGCGCGCGCAGGATCCATTCGCGCTCGGGCAGCACGCCCATCAGCTCCGAGTTGGCATGCATCTCGACGAACTTGAGCACCGCGGCGCGGTAGTCGTCGGGCATCCAGTCATCGGCCTCGACCTTGCCGCCCGAGCCGACGTGGGCGTAGAAGGCCTGAGCGCGTTCCGTATCAGTCACAGTGCACCTCCTGGGGTACGCATCAAGGGTACTGCAAGACCGATGCGCACGGCGAGTCGGCCTCAGTCGTGGGCGACCGATTTGAGGGGCCGATGCCACAGGGCGTACGCCTGGCGCGCGTTCGTCTCGACGCGGATGCGATCGGGTGCCTCGATGGTCGCCTGATCGACCGGCAGGTACAGGTCCACCGGCAGCAGCCCCGTGGTGCGTACCAGCAGGTAGTCAACGAAGACGGCGTCCACGCGACCGATGCGCCGCCCGGCCGCACCGATGACGGTGGCGCCCATGGCGACAGGCATCGGCTCAGAAGGATCGCTCATCCGCGTACCGTAGCAGTCGTCGGTCATCGGCCTGCGACATGCAGACGAAATCACAGATCAACCGAGGTGCACATGTTCGGTCGCCTGGGACGGGTGCTGGTGGCCATGGCCATTGGCCTCGCCGGCCTCATCGTGGTGCAGATGCTGCGCCTGCGGCGCATGGAGTTTCTGCCACTGCATCCAGGCTTCTACGTCAGCCACCAGGTCGAACCACGCTCAGCGAGCGACCGTCTCCTGCCGCCACTGCGCGTGCTCACCTTCGGCGACTCGACCACCGCCGGTGTGGGCGTCGACCGCGCCGAGGAGTCGCTTCCCATGGTGCTGGCCCAGCATCTCGCCGATGCGCGCGGCCGGCGCGTTCGGGTCCTGAACTTCGGCTGGTCGGGCGCCCGCATGGAGGACCTGGTGCGCGACCAGGTTGCGCGCGCCGGGCGCCCGCTACGCGAGGGCGAGCAGCCGTGGCTGCCGACCGCCGACCTGGTGGTCATGGTGGTGGGCGCCAACGACGCGACGCATGCCACCGCGCCGAACCGATTCCGCGCGGCGCTGCGCAGCGTGCTCGAGACGGTGCAGCGCGAGGCGCCGCGCGCGGAGGTCGTGGTGGCCGGCATTCCCCTCTTCCGCGGCGCCCTGCATGAACTCGAGCCGCTGATGTCGATCGTCGACGCGTATGGTGTGCTGCTGCGACGCATCCAGCACCAGGAGGCGCAGCGCGCGGGCGTGCACTACGCCGACCTGCGCACCGCCGTTCC
Organism: Candidatus Limnocylindria bacterium; assembly: GCA_038253355.1. Lineage (GTDB taxonomy): Bacteria > Chloroflexota > Limnocylindria > QHBO01 > QHBO01 > JAICUY01. The sequence goes on along the minus strand of JBBSHF010000005.1, from coordinate 25,867 downwards.
GCGCCTCGCGGCGGCGCAAGGCCTGCGCATCGATGACGTGCTCGCCTCCGACCACTTCCATCCCTCGGCGCGCGGCTATCGGATCTGGGGCGACGCGATCTTCGATGCACTGACCGCGTGAGCGTCACGGACCAGCGGTCGAGGCCCCTAGCCGTCCGTTGGGCCGGGTTGCGGCAGGCTGGCCTAGCTCGATGCCCCTCGCGCCGGAACTGCTGAGCCGACAGGTGTGGGTCGCACCGGGCGTGGCGCATCAACTGGCAGCGGCGGCGAGAGATCGGGACGCGGACGGCGGGCGAACCGCTCGGAGAGACTCGAGAGCTCGCCGCGCAGCGTCTCGCTCCACGGACGACGCTCGATCCCGGCCACGGGGTAGCGACCGTCGAAGATGGCGCGCGTCAGCGCAGCGCGCGCCGGGTACTGTCCCGGCTCGAATTCGAAGGCATAGTGCGTCTCGCCCGACGCGGCCTGGCGCTCGACGCGCGCCGAGGCCCACAGGGAGGCGACGCCCGACGGAAGGTCGAACGAGAGCAGGTGCGACTCACGTACCGCCAGAGGCTGCGTGGCGGCCAGCAGCGCGCCTCCCACCGAAACGTCCTGCACGTTCACCGGCTCGCCGTCGACCCAGCCGGGACGATCGACCGCGAAGCGCACCGCGGAGCGCCGCTCGGCGGCGAAGCGCAGCGAGCGCACGCGCCGAATTGCGATCCACACCAGCCAGGCGTTGACGACCAGCCAGCCGAACGCCCCCGCGGCGGCCCAACCGTATCGATGGCCGATGGGCAGGCCGCCGAGCATTGCCAGGGCGTAGACGATGGCGGCCACGAACGAGATGGACAGCACGAGCAGCAGCGGCCGGGGTGCGTCCGCCCGCCCGCGATCGGGGCTCATGCGCCCCTTGGGCGTCACCGCGAAGCGCGGCGTGCGCTGCGAGGCGAGCGTCAGGGTCGCAGCCAGGTTGGGGGTCATGCGCACCAGATCGAAGATGATCGACAGGACGGGCCGATAGGCGCCGCGTCCCAGTCGGAACATCGCCAGCTGCTGGAGTGCATACGTGGCGCCGAATGCGAGCAGAAACGTGCGTCCGTCGGCCAGGATCGGAATCTCGCCGGTGAGCAGCACCAGCGGTGGGAGCAGCAGGAAGCCGAGCGTGCGCCAGGCGTCGAACCAGCCAAGCAGGGTGGACGCGTAGCCGAGCCGCTGTCCGAGCGTCAGGCCCGACACCATGAGGGGATTCTCGATGCGCAGCACCTGCATGGCGCCGGTCCCCCAGCGGTTGCGCTGGAGCTGGTACTGCGCCGCGTCGCTGGCCGCCAGGCCCTTGGCCAGCACCTCGTTGTGATAGACCGTCTTCCAGCCGCGCCGATGGAATCGGATGGTGGTGTGGATGTCCTCGGTGATCGTCTCGGTGGCCGCGCCGCCCACCTCGCGCAGCGCAGCGGTGCGCACCAGCGCGCCCGTCCCGCACCAGAACGCGGCGTTCCAGCGGTTCTTGCCCGGCTGCAGCAGACGATAGAAGAGAGCCTGCTCGTGGAACGGCTCGCCGTGGGAGCGGCCGCCACCGTGCTCGAAGCTGGTCACGTTGTAGAAGTCCTGCGGCGTCTGCACCACGGCGACGCGCGGATCGGCGAAGTAGCCAAGCGTTCGGGTCAGGAAGCTCGGCCGCGCGACGTGATCGGCGTCGAGCACGGCGACGACATCGGCGTCGATGAAGTTGAGGGCGTGGTTCAGGTTGCCGGCCTTGGCGTGGCGATGCTCCCCGCGGGCGAGGTAGCGTGCACCCAGGGCGGCCGCCAGGCTGGCGACCTCCGGCCGGTTGCCGTCGTCGAGCACCCAGGTCTGGTGCGCGGGCTCAAGCGCCACCGCCGCGGCCACCGTGGGCAGCAGGATCTCCTCGCCCTCGTTATAGGTCGGGATCAACACCGCGACGCGCAGCTTCGGATCAGGCGCGCGTGGCGAAGGTCGGCGGTCGACGTCCCACAGCGAGAAGGTGAAGAGCCCAAGGCCGATCGCCGCGTGGGCCTCCAGGATGAGCAGCGGAATGGCCAGGTACCAGCCCTCGAGGTTGAGCGTCGAGGTGGCACGCCAGGCGAGGTAGCCGGCGGTGACCAGCAGGGCGAGCAGTGCCACGCCACGGGTCAGGGCCAACGAGAATGGTGCATCGGGCGCGGGCAGTCCGGAAGGCTCGATCGATCGGATGGACATCGAGCCGCAGCAGACCATTCACGGGTCCGGGGCGCCATGGCCCATTGCTCCCATGCAAGCGCAGTACGACCCCCGGGGGCGGCGTCGTTACTCGACCATCACTTCGACGGTGTGGTAGCCGCGCGCGCCATTGGGCGCCGGTGGCGTCACCTCCGCGGTCTGGACCGTTCCCGTGCCGTCCGTTGCCCTGACGCGCAGCCGATGCCGGCCGGGGGTCGCCCGCCAGCGGTAGACGAACTGGACCCAGGTCGCCTTCGAGATGGGATCGGAGAGCTGCGCGGCGTTCCACGGGCCGTCGTCGACCTGCACCTCGACGGCACTGATACCTCGATCGGGCGCCCAGGCGATGCCGGCCACCGGGATCTTGCCGGCGAGCACGTTCCCACTGCGGCCTGGCGTATCGATGCGCGACTGGGTCAGGATCGGTCCCTTCTTCGACCATCCGAGCGGGATCCAGTAGGCGTCGAAGGCCTCCAGGGTGGTGAGCTCGATGTTCGTCAGCCACTTGGTGGCGCTCACGTAGCCGTACAGCCCGGGCACGATCAGACGTACCGGAAAGCCATGCGCCGGCGGCAGCCGCTCCCCGTTCATGCCGACCGCGATCATCGCCTCGCGTCCCGGTGCGTCGAGCCAGCTGGTCGGGAATCCGGCGGTCCAGCCGTCGAAGGCGCGGCCGACGACCTGCGTCGCCCCGGCCTTGACGCCGGCTCGATCGAGCACGTCCCGCAGGCGCACGCCCGACCAGCGCGCATTGCCGACCAGCGGACCGCCGACCTCGTTGCTGACGCAGCTGATCGTCACATACTGCTCGACCTGCGGCATGGCCAGCAGATCGGCGTAGTTCAGGCTGAGCTGACGCTCGACCATGCCGTTGACCGTCATCTTCCAGTTCGTCGCGTTGAGGTGCGGCGTGAGCAGCTGCGTGTCGATGCGGTAGAAGCGCTCGTTCGGCATCACGATCGGCGTGATCCCCGCCACGTCGAGGCTGACATCCGGTTTCAGCGCGGGCAGGCTGGCGGACGGCTTGGGGAGGGCTGGCACGCTGGCGGCCTGGGCCTGCTCGCGATCGAGCAGCAATCGACCGATGCTGCCGGCGACCACCGCTCCCCCGGCGACCGCCAGCGAGGTACCGATGAAACGCCGGCGTGCCCAGTCGGGCATCTCCGCCTCGCGGCGACGGGGCACCGCCGCGGCCAGCAGCCGGCGCAACACCCAGACCGCGGCGGCGACCGCCGCGCCGGTGACGCCAATCGCCAGAAGCCGGTCGTTGAGCGGGTTCATCAGCGACGCGACCAGGGCGAGCAGCCCAACGGTTGCGAACCCTGCGGCTGCCCAATCGGCGTGTCGCCGCGCCAGGAGGCCAAGGCCGGCCGCGCCCGCCAGCGCGACGATGGTGACCGTGACATTCAGCGCCAGCTTGTCGGACTCGCCGAACAGGCCGACCACGACCTCCTTGGCGCCGGCCGGCTGCAGCGCGATCAGCATCTGGCCGATGGCGGTCACCAGCGAGGGTGCGCCCGAGACGAGGCCGGCCAGCAGCTCGGAGAGCCCGATCGCCGCAGCGCCGGCCACGACACCGGCGATGGCGCCCGCGCGAAGGCTGATGCTGCTCGGGTTCGCGCTGCTCACGCGGGGAGCCTACCCCGGCTTCATGACGTTCGTGTGTCGCGGTCGCCGGGTACACTCGCGCCCATGCAGATCTGCCCCAATTGTGGGGAGGAGAATCCCGAGCGTTTCCGGCTCTGCGGCTTCTGTGGCGCTGCGCTGGCGCCGCAGCTTCCGCCGCAGGAGGAGCGGAAGACGGTGACGATCGTGTTCAGCGACCTCAAGGGCTCGACCAGCCTTGGCGAGAAGCTCGATCCCGAGTCGTTGCGTGAGGTCATGACCCGCTACTTCGACGCCATGACCGCGGTGCTGCGTCGCCACGGTGGCACCATCGAGAAGTTTATCGGCGACGCCGGCTACGTGACGTTTCCCCGGGAAGTTCGCTCAGGTAGCGGCTATCTCAAACCTTCGGCGGGAACCTCACTGAGCGTCGATCGTGGCCTTTGCCAGTCGCGTGTCGATCAGCGCATCAGCCACGCGGCCACTCGTGAGATCGCCGGTAACCGCGGCAACGAATGCGTCGCGCTCCAGCGTGAACGCCTCGACAGCATCAGTGGCAACCACCGAAGCCGTGCGCGGAATATCGCGGAGCAGCGCGATCTCGCCGCATGAATCGCCGGCCGCCAGGCGTCGGACGGGAGCGCCTTCGACCATCACCTCGGCGGAGCCGGAGGCCAGGATGTAGAAGCGATCGCCGGTCTCCCCGTGAACGATGAGCGGTTCGCCCCGCGCGAAATGTCTCGCCTGGAGATCGTCGGCGAGCTGTTCCAGGATGGTCAGGGGCAGGGGCCGGAAGATGGCCACACCTCGCAGCAGCTCGAGCTCCCGCGCCGGGATGACGACATTGGCGTCGATCCCCCACACGCGACGCCACGTGATGAATGCCACGGTCGGCAGGATGAGCCCGGTGACGACCAGGGCTCCTCGAATGCCCAGCTGGGTGACCAGTAGCGGGGCGATCAGCGAGCCAAGCCCGACGGTGAGCATGACCATTGTCTCGACGATGCCCAGCACGCGTCCGCGCACGGCGTTCGGCACGGTCCGCTGCAGCAGAGTGAAGCCCGAGATGTCGAGGATTGCATTCCCTCCACCCACCACGACCAGGCCAACCACCGCCGCCACCGGAATCGAGAGCAGTCCGATGATGGCGATCGGCAGACCCCAGAGCAGCAGGCCAAGCCCGAACGCCGGGGCGAGGCGCCCTTGGCCGATGTAGGCCGCGGCGGCCAGCGCTCCGACGAACCCGCCGGCGCCGATCGCCGCGTTGAGATATCCGACACCTTCATGCCCCAGGCCCAGCGGGCCAACGGCACTCGCCACGATCAGCACCATGAGCATCCCGCGCACGAGGGTCTGCGCTGAAAAGAGGCCGACGAGCAAGCGCGCATGCGGGTAGCGCAGCAGCGCACGAGCACCGCCCAGCATGGCGGCCGCCGGCCCTTCGCTGACCGTGGGGCGAAGCGATGGGCGCCGCCGGATCCCCGCCGCGGAGAGAGCTGCCACAGCGACGAGCGCAGCTGCCGCAGCCAGGCTGACCCATGCTGCCGAGATGACCAGGAGCACTCCCGCCAGGGCCGGGCCGATGAGCTGACCGGCATTCTCACCAGTGCTGGCCGCCACGTTGCTTGCAACCAGCTCCTGCGGAGAGCGGGCCATGGCGGGAAGCAGCGACATGAAGGTCGGCCGATGCAGCACCGCAAGCATTGCCTCGACGATGGCCAGGCCGAAGACCGTCACCGGCGAGAGGCCGACCCCAACTGCCACGGCGCTCCCGGCGATCAGCGCCGCGCGACCCGTCTGCACGATGATCAGCAGGCGGCGACGGTCCTGGCTGTCGCTGAGCGATGCCAGCGGCGCGGAGAGGAGTCCCGCCGGGATGGTGCGCACCGCGGTCAGCAGTCCGGCTCCGGCGACGCCGGCCACCGTGTAGGCATAGACCAGCAGAGAGACGACGTAGGCCCCCTCGCCCGCCCGTGACGCCATCCAGCCGAGCTGCGCGAACCGGATCTCCGGATTGGCCAGAACGCTGCGAAAAGCGATCAGCGCGGCGCGCACCAGTGCATGCTACGACTCGCACAGTGCGGCCGCGCGCTCCATGGTCGCCAACGCTGCATCGCGTTCGCGGCGACCGAGGCCACACGACGTCGCCACGTCCACACGACGTCCGACCAGTGCGTCAAGCAGGGCCAGCAGGCGCAGCTGCTCCTCGAGGCTGCGCTCCTCGTGTACGAAGCCCGCGATGAAGCGGGTCGCTGGCGCAATGTGCAGCCTCGCCAGCGGCGCGTAGAATGACGCCCTGTTCGACGGTGGCACGACCGCGGCGGCGAAGGGCGCGTGTATGAACTCCAGCGGCCGTCCAGTCGGCCACGCAGCGGCGATCGCATTGGCCAGGAGCACGAGTGGCGTGACGTCCCGGAGCTTGGCCAGGGCGCGGTGGTTCATGTCTCCGACGCACAGGTGGATCCCGAAGCGTGCACCCGCAGGCGCGCGCCGGGCGATATTGGCGATCCCGCGGGCCAGCATCCGCGCCACCAGACCCTGGGCGAATCGCGGGAAGCGCGCGACGAAAACGAGCTCGGCGGGTATTTCCAGCTGGAAGATCACGTCGCTGCCGGCGGCGTCGAAGACGCGTCGAATCTCGCTGACGGTCGCATCGGTGAACGGGCGGCGGCGACGCAGCGCCCCCATCGGCCCGAGGGTGAAGAGTGCCATGTCGAAGTCGCCGGGAATGCCTACCTGGAAGGCGAGATCGGGGCGGCCGAGTCGTTCGCGGCGCTCGCGGAAGAGCGGATAGCTCGCCGCGAACGCCGCGACGTGGCCGAAGTCGAGCGCCTCGCCACCGAGCCGGTGCCCGGGTCTGACGCGAAAGGTGGGCGTGCGGTCGTAGTCGGACCAGTCGCCCTCGCGAGTCACCTCGAGGTCCGGATGCTGTCGAAACGACTCGACGATGTGAATGATCCAGTTGCGACGCTCGCCGGTTTCCCCGTCAGGGAGGCTCCGAAGGTGTGGCCCCAGGCGCGAGAGCGCGAGGTCGAGCGCTTCGGCGGTGGTGTCGAACGGCGTGCTGCCGACGAGGTGTGCGGATCGGCCGGGAGAGAGAGCGGTCATGACGAGATCCTTGGCTGACTGCGCATGGAAAGACCGATGGGGTCGGTCATTGCCGGGGCACTGCGGCGTGCCGTCGGCTCAGCCAGGAATCGGCTTCGTCAGCCTCCCCGGGTTGAGCGGCGGGGCCGCCCGGGCATCGCCATGGTGTGTCGCTGCGGATGCATCTCCGGGAGCCTAGCAGAACGGCCGTACGGGTGGTCTACGATCAGCGTGGAGGTGACACGCATGATCGACGCACAGTCGGTGACGATCGAGTACTACTATCGCGTGCGCTGGGGATTCCACGACGAGTTCTGGGACCTCTTCGCCCGCAACCACTACCCCATCCTGGCTGACCAGCAGCGGACCGGCCGGCTTCTGGAGGTGCGCGCTTTCACGCCGCGCTTCCACGGTGACGGCCGCGCCGATTGGAACCTGCTGGTGCGCATCACCTACCGTGACTGGGTCGCGGTCGAGACACATTCCGAGTCCGAGATCGCTCTGCGGCTCTTTCCCGACCAGGTGCGCTACCGAACCGAGGAGCAGCGGCGCTTCGAGCTGCTGGAAGCCCACTGGGATGTCCCGCTCGAGGAGCGACCGCTCAGCTGATGGCGAGCACCTCGTAGCTGTCCAACCCGCCGGGCGTGGTGACCTCGAACTGCTCACCGGCACGACGTCCCAGGAGTGCCTTGGCGAGCGGCGACAGGTTGCTGATCCTTCCCTCGCGCGGTGACGCCTCGGGTGCTCCGACGATGGTGAAGGCGAGCTCCTCGCCGTCCGTCGCACGCACGCGCACCGATGAGCCGACCGAGACGACGGCGCTGCTCGACGCCTCGATGATCGCGGCGGTTCGCAGCTGCTGTGTCATGGTCGCTATTCTGCCCTCGAGGAATGCCTGGTCGTTCTTCGCCTGCTCGTAGTCCGCGTTGTCGCTGATGTCGCCAAGCGCCTTGGCTTCGCCGATGGCGCCCGCGATGCGCGGCCGTTCGACCCTGATCAGGTGGTCGAGCTCGGCGCGCAGATGTTCGAGGCCCTCGCGGGTCAGATAGGTGGGCTCGCTCATGAGAGCAAGTCTACGCCGTCGAGCTGCGCCTACTTGTGCGGATCGAGCTTGAGCGCCGCCGAATTGATGCAGTAGCGCTCACCCGTCGGCTGCGGGCCGTCGTCGAAGACGTGCCCGAGGTGGCCGCCGCAGTTCGCACAGTGGACCTCGGTGCGTTGCATGAACAGGACGCCGTCGGTCTCAGTATCCACCGCCGTTGAATCCATCGGCTCGTAGAAGCTCGGCCAGCCGGTTCCGGATTCGTACTTGGTCTCCGAGCGGAAGAGCTCGGTGCCGCAGGCGGCGCATCGGTAGATGCCGGGGGTGTGCTCGTCCCAGTAGGCGCCGCTGAAGGCGCGTTCGGTCGCCTTCTGACGCAACACGCGGTACTGCTCCGGAGTCAGCTCGGCGCGCCATTGCGCGTCGCTCTTGGTCATGCGCACAGCCTACGACGTTTTCGTGAAGGACCCATGACTACGTCGAATGTCGTGGTCATGTGTCGGCCGGCCGGCCGTGGTTCCGCTGAGCCGCCAGGGCGACCATGCGTCGCATGAACGCCACCATCTCGCCACTCGTCGCTCGCCCCTCGGTCCTCGAGCCGGGCGCCGGCCCACGCCGCTGGCTGACCGTGCTGCTGGCCGTCGAGGGCCTGGCGGCACTGGCCGGAACCATCACGTTCGCCATCATGGCACCCGACGCCGGGCATTTTCTGGCCGCCAGCGGACCGTCGTCGCTGACCGGCACGGTGACCGTCCTGCTGCTCGCCGGACTGAGCGCGGTCATCGCCGTGATGGCCTTCTCCGTCGCCGGCTCGGTGATGCGACGGCGGAGCGGTGCGCTGACCGCCGCCGCCGGTGTGCAGGCAACCATCGGTTTCTGCGCGCTCGTCGCGGGACTGGTCGGCGGCTTCGACCAGCAGATCGTCGCCGGAGCGCTGGTCGCGGCCGTGGGGCTGGTGCTCAGTGGAGTCGCCGGGCGCGCCGCTTCACGCTAGGACCGCCGGAGGCTGAGCGCCTGGAGATTCGCTGCATCACAGCGACAGCAGGCGGTCGAAGAAGGACCGATAGCGCTGCAGGGTCACCCGCAGGTCCTCGGTCGACACGTTGTCGCCATGCTCCCAGTGGTCCTCGAGGTTGTTGCGCTCGTCGGCGAAGGTGGTGGCGAGGCGCTTCATGAGATCGGCCACGAGCGCGTCGGCTCCCTGGACGGCCTGCCGTGGATCGTCGACGAATTGCGTCTGGACTTCCTGCCATCGGGACTGCAGCTCCGCGGCCTGATCGTCGGCGAAGAGCGGCGTCCGCTCCTGCGTCGCTTCGCCGGGTCCGGCCGCCATGCGTTGCGGCGTCGCCGCTTCTTCGGTCGTTCGATCGTCGCGAACGCCATCCGCGATGTCCGCCGTGCTCAGCTGTCCCCGCTCCTGGTCGTTCATGTGCGTACCGTTTCCTGTTCCTGCTGGGTTTCGAGAAGATCGTCGAAGAGCGAGCGATAGTGCACCATCGCCTGCCGCAGCTCCTCGGTGCTCACGTCGTCGCCATCGGCCTGTCGACCGGCGATGGCATGCGCCGCGCGGTAGTCGGAGACGACTGTCGGATGGTTGACCGATACGTCGGCCGCCTGCTGGTCGAAGTCGCCCATCGGGTAGCCTCGCTCGCGCATGACCTCACCGACGAGGCGATCGGCCTCGCCAATGGCTCGCGGCGGATCGTCCACGAAGTCGGCCTGCGCCTTCCGCCAGTCGCGCCCGTATCGGTCACGCTGGTCGGCACTGAGCGGCTGAAGGTCCATCTCGTGCACGGCCTTCTCGCGCGTGCTGAGATCGCGTTCGGCCTCGCGTCGGTCGCCGCTCTCGTCGATCGTGCGCTGGTATTCGGGACCGAAGCGCTCGCTGAGCTGCTGGGTGCGACGTCGCCGCGCGAAGAGCCAGGCCAGGATCGCGCCGATGATGACGATCACCACGACGGCGACGATGATCTGCCAGGTTTGCATCTTCTTTCTCCTTGATGGCTTGGCCGCCTGGTGGCCGGGGACTCGAACCGCCCGAGTGACGATGCAGGTGGCGTGCCGCCGGGAGCCACGTAGACTGAATCGATGAACCATGACCCCGGGCCGGAGGCTGCCGCCGAGCTCGCCGAGCCGCTGACCAATGCGGCTCGCCACCCGCTGCAGCTGAATGGCGCGACGGTACGCATCGGGACGGCTTCGTGGACCGATCCGACCATGGTGCGGCCCGGCGTCTTCTACCCGCCAGGCACGGACAGCGCGGAGGAGCGCCTGCGCTACTACTCCTCCAGCTTTCCAATCGTGGAAGTGGACGCGACCTACTACGCGTTGCCCACACGGCAGATGGGCGAGCTCTGGCTCGATCGCACGCCGCCGGACTTCACGTTTGACATCAAGGGCCACGCGTTGATGACCGGCCAGCCAGCCGAGGTCAAGCGCCTGCCGAAGGAGATCCGCGAGGCGCTGCCAGCGGAGCTGCTGGCCAAGAAGCGCATCTACGGCAAGGATCTGCCCGCCGAGCTGCTCGACGCCATCTGGGACGCGTTCCGGGACGGGATCATGCCTCTCCACTCAGCGGGCAAGCTGGGGGCGGTATTCCTGCAGTACCCACGCTGGGTCTTTCCCTCGAACGAGAACCGTGACGCGATCGTGGAGGCCAAGCAGCGACTCGGCGACATCGGTCTGGCGGTGGAGTTCCGAAACGCGTCGTGGCTGAACGAGAAGAACGCCCAACGGACGCTGAGCTTCCTTCAAAAGCACCAGATTCCGTTCGTGATGGTCGATGCGCCGCAAGGGATGCGCTCGTCCGTTCCGCCGGTCCTGGCCGTGACCTCGCGGCAGCTCGCGGTGGTGCGCTTCCACGGACGGCGTGTCGAGACCTGGGAGGCGAAGAACATCCCGGTCGTGGAGCGCTTCCGCTACCTCTACTCGGAGGAGGAGCTCGGCGAATGGGTGCCACGTATCCGCGAGGCCTCTTCGCAGGTCAGCGACGTCCACGTCCTGATGAATAACTGCTACGCCAACTACGGCACGACCAACGCGCGCGAGATCGCGGCTCTGCTCGAAGCCTGACAATGGGCGCGACCGACCGCGAGGCGTTCACCCGACAGGCAAGCTGTCACAACGGTCTGCCATCCTGTGGCCGATGCAACTGATCGATGGCCGGCCGGTCTACTCGGCCACGGACCTGGTGGGCTACCTCGAGTGCGAGCACCTGACTGAGCTGGAACGTGCAGCCCTGGCCGGCATGGTGAGGCGTCCCACGCGCGAGGACCCTGAGCTGGACGTGCTTCAGCGTCGCGGCATGCAGCACGAGGCCAGGTACAGGGTGTACCTCGAGGCGCAGGGTCGAGAGGTCGTCGATGGTCGCTGTCCCGATGACCCGGCGCTGAGCCCTGGCGAGGCGCTGCGCCGCGATGCCGCGCTCACGCTCGAGGTCATGCGCCAGGGGCCCGGCGTCATCTACCAGGCCACGCTGTTCGATGGTGTCTGGCGTGGCTACGCCGACTTCCTGCTCCGCGTCGAGGGGGCGAGCGAGCTTGGCGACCATCACTACGAGGTCGCCGACACGAAGCTGGCGCGCCGCACCAAGGCCAGCGCGCTGCTGCAGATGTGCGTCTACTCCGACCTGCTCAGCCGGCTGCAGGGCCGCATGCCGGCGCAGATGCATGTCGCCCTGGGCGGCAGCGGGCATCACGTCGACAGCCACCGCCTGGACGACTACCTGGCCTACTACCGCAGCGTCAAGCGGCGCTTCGAGGAGGCCACCCTCGACGAGAGCCCCATCGCTTATCCGCTGCCCGTCACGCCGCCGCCGGTCGGCCACTGCGGCGTCTGCCGCTGGGAGGCGAGCTGCAGCGCCCGCCGGCGCGCCGATGATCACCTCAGCCTGGTGGCCTTCATCCGCTCCGATCAGGTTCGCAAGCTGACCGATGCCGGGATTGCCTCCACCACGGCGCTTGCCAGCCTGGGGGATCCACTGCCCCAGGTCGAGGCGATGAGCGACACGTCCCTCGCCACGCTGCATGCACAGGCACGTTTGCAGGCACGCTCGCGCGGCCATGCGGTGCCGGAGTACGAGTTCCTGCCCGTCGAGTCGAATCGGGGCCTGGCCGCGCTGCCACCCCCGTCGCGCGGCGACCTCTTCTTCGACATGGAAGGCGATCCGTTCGCTGAAGGCGATGGCCTGGAGTACCTGTTCGGCGTCATCGACCCGCTGCAGCCGCGCGCCAACGGTGATCCCATCTTCCACGCCTGGTGGGGCCATTCCTCCGCCGCGGAGAAGCTCGCCTTCGAAGGATTCGTCGATTTCCTGATCGACCGATGGCGCCGCTTCCCAAGCATGCATGTGTATCACTACGCCGCCTACGAGCGCGGACGGCTGGGCATGCTCTCTACCCGGCACGCGACGCGCGAGCGCGAGGTTGACGAGCTGCTGCGCGGTGAGGTGCTGGTCGACCTCTACCGCGTCGTGCGCCAGGGTCTGCGCATCGGCACGGAGAGCTACTCGATCAAGAAGCTCGAGCCGCTCTATGCGCTGCACCGCAAGGCGGCGCTCAAGGATGCGGGATCGAGCGTCGTGGCCTACGAGGCCTATATCGCGACCGTCGAAGCCGGGACGCCGGACCAGTCGATCCTGGACGGCATCGGGCTCTACAACGAGGACGACTGCCTCTCCAATCTTGCTCTGCGCGACTGGCTCGAGGAGCGTCGCGACGAGCTGGCCCAAGGGGCCGGCCCGCTGCCGCGTCCCCGGCCGGAGCTGGTCGATCCTGACCGACAGCCGTCAGAGCGCGACCGGCGCATCGCGACGCTGGTCGAGCGGCTCACCGGCGACCTTCCAGCCAATCCCGAGGTGCGCGCTGCGGACCCGGATCTCCAGGCGCGCTGGCTGCTCGGCATGCTGCTGGAATGGCATCGGCGGGAGGAGAACGCCGGCTGGTGGGAGTTCTTCCGCCTCTCCGAGCTGACCGATGCCGACCTCGTCCGCGAGGAGACGGCGCTCGGCGAGCTGATCTACGAGGGACCACTGGGCGAGGCCAGCCGCTCGGTGCTGCATCGCTACCGCTTCGACCCGGCGCAGGAACATCGGATCGGCGATCAGCCGGTCGACCCGCGCACGGGGTCTTCCGCGGGCAGGGTCGCGGCGCTCGACCCGCTTGCCGGCACCATCGACCTGGTGCGCTCCAGGGATTCGACGCGGCCGCATCCGACCGCGCTGATCCCCGCCACGCCAATCCCGGCCAATGCGCAGAAAGCGGCGATGGAGCGCATCGGCGGCTGGGTGGCGGAGCACGGGATCGCGGCGGCCGGTCCGTACCGTGCCGCGCGCGATCTGCTGCGTCGCGTCCCGCCATCCGCCGGGCAGGTCCCGGGCGGGCTGCTCGCCGCGCGTGGCGAGCAGCCACTTGCGGCCGCCGTGCGCATCGGGCAGGCGCTCTCGGCGTCATACCTGCCGGTCCAGGGTCCTCCGGGCTCGGGCAAGACCTACACCGGCGCCGAGATGATCCTGTCGCTGTTGGCGCAGGGCCGCCGCGTCGGGATCACCGCGTTCACTCACAAGGCGATCGGCAATCTGCTGGACGAGGTCCTGCTGCACGCTGCGGGGAGTGGAGTCCAGATCAGCGTGATCCGCAAGCTGGAATCCGGAGAATCCGCCGACGGCAAGCCGTATCGCTGTGGCAACAACACGGAGGTGGCGGCCGCCCTGGCAGACCACAAGGTGCAGCTGGCGGCCGGCACACCCTGGATGTGGGCCAGATCGGAATTCGAGGGCCTGACGGACAGCATCTTCGTCGACGAGGCGGGCCAGATGTCGCTGGCCAACGTGGTCGCGATCTCGGGAGCGACGCAGAACCTTGTTCTGCTCGGTGATCCGCAGCAGCTGAGCCAGGTGAAGAAGGGATCGCATCCCGATGGCGCCGGCGCGTCCTCGCTGGAGCATGTGCTGGGCACCCAGCCGGTGGTCGATCCGAGCATGGGACTGCTGCTCGCCGAGACGTGGCGCCTGCACCCCGACCTGTGCCGATTCACCAGCGAGGTCTTCTACGCCGGCGAGCTGCGCCCCGAGGCGCACACCGTGTTCCAGTCGCTCAGCGCCTTTGGAGAGCTGACCGGCACCGGCGTTCGCTGGCTCCCCGTTGTTCACGGTGGCCAGCGCAACTCCTCGACCGCGGAGGCGGAGCGGGTGGTGTCGGTCTACGAGCAGCTGCTCGGCGGACGCTGGACCCATCGCAGTCGACAGGCGGCCGCCGTGACCCCGGCTGATATCCTGGTGGTGGCGCCCTATAACGCCCAGGTTGAGCTGCTCGCCGAACGGCTCCCCGCAGGTGCCCGGGTTGGCACCGTGGACAAGGTGCAGGGACAACAGGCGGCGGTCGTCCTCTACTCCATGGCCACCTCGTCTCCCGACGAGATGCCACGCAGCATGGAGTTCCTCTACTCGCTGAACCGGCTGAACGTGGCGACCTCGCGCGCCCGATGCCTCGCTGCCATCATCGCCTCGCCCGATCTGCTGCGCGTCCGCTGTCACACCCCGCTGCAGATGCGTCTCGCCAATGCCCTCTGCCGCTTCGTCGAGATGGCAGCCGAAGTCTAGCCTCCAGCGCGCCGCGCCAAGTGATCGGCAAAGATGGTCACGAATGACTCCTGGCGAAGGGTCTCGACCGCCTCGGGGTGGCGCACGCGGCGCACGCGCTCGATCGCGTCGCGTGGTGATGCGCCGGCCTCCACCAACGCACAGGCTGCCACCATCCCGGTGCGCCCGACGCCGCCCATGCACGCCACGCCGACATTCCCGTGCCGGCGGGCCTCGCGGATCTGCACGAGGATTTCGTCCATGACCTCCATGGACGACGGGACTCCGCCGTCGGGCATGGGGTGGCGCACGATCTCGATCCCCGCTCCGCAGCCTCGCGACACGATCTGCGGATCACCCCAGCGCTCGAGCTCGGCGTCCTCGACGAGCAGGATCAGCCGCCGCACGTTCGCGCTCCGCAGGGTCGCGAGGTCATGGGCGAGCACGCCGCGGTAGATCCGGCCCGTATATCGGACCGACGCACCGTGCTTGCCGGGCAGGACGGTCAGCCCCAGCCGATAGGGAAGGCCTTCAGCCTCCATCGAAAGATTCATCCAATCGATGGCCATTACCGACGCCATCGGCATAACGCTCATCAGTTGAGATGACCGTTACGGCGCGAGCAGAAATGGCCGTTCGCCTCGAGCGGCAGTCCGCAGAACGGGCAGGTCGGCCGTCCGCCGGCCACGACGCTCATGGCGCGTGCGATGAATGAGATGGCCTGCGCCGCCGAGATCTGGATGCGCAGCAGGTCAGGGCCGTCAGCATCATCATCGGCCGTCTGGTGATAGTCCTCGTCCTCGCTGATGGGCTGTGCCTCGATCAGGACCACCCCGTTCTCCGCGTCCCAGGCGAGCGCCATGGCACCCACCCGGAACACCTCGACCACCGGCTCGTCGAGGGCCGCCTCGTCGAGCTTGCCGGGGATCACCGCGGGTGCCGTGTCCGCCGCCTCAAGCAGCACGCCGAGCCGCGTGGCGAGAGCCGCGACCTGCAGCTTCTCGAGCGAGACGCTGACCACCGCGCCGCCTTTGCGCGCCTGGAGGAAGAAGGTGCGATCGCCCGGCTGGCCGACCGTGCCGGCCACGAAGCGATCGGGCTCACTGAAGATGAAGAGGCGCCGCGACATGCGGCAATCCTAGCCCGAAACCCAGAATCTGAGCCGGAAAGCGGGAGGGATCGGAGACGTGCCCCATCTCCGATCCCTGTCACCGGCTCCGAAGTTGGTCTGTCGGCCGCTTGCCGCCAGGCGCCCATACCAACTCGTCGGGACTAAGACTATCTGCAGGCAACCGCCCCTGTCAATGACTATTGCACCCAATTCTAGCTGGCAGAGAGCGCCTCGTTGGTGAGCTCATAGGCGCCGCGGTGGTTGCCGGTCTCTGCCCGTAGGGCGGCCCACTCGCCCAGCACTTCGCGGACGCGCGCAGCGGGCTGGCCGTCCCTGGCCATGGCGGCTGCCTCGACGTAGCATTGCTCGGCAGCGTCCGACTGACCCCCCTGGCGCAGTGCCCGTGCCTCGGTCAACATCCCGGCCAGCTCAGCCTTGCGATTGCCAGTCTCGCGTGCCATCTCGCGGGCGTGTCGCGCCAGGGCGAGCGCCTCGTCGCGCTCGCCCGCGACCAGCGCGACCTGCGCTTGGGTCTCGAGGATTGCCGACAGCAGCCGACGATCCTGGCCCTGCTCCGCCCGGAGGTGAGCTCCCTCGGCCAGCTCGCGCGCGCGCTCGGAGTTGCCCGAGGCCAGGTATGCGAGGGCCAGATCGTTCTCGATGGTCGCCGACTCCAGCAGCGCGCCGGCGGAGCGGTAGAGCGCCATCGCCTGCGTGCCGGAGCGGATGGCGGCCTCGATGTCGCCCGTCTCACGGTAGCTGATGGCGAGGTTGACCAGGAAGGTGGCGCGCCGCCGGTCGTCGAGATCATCGGCCAGGCCGCGGGCTTCCTCGAGATAGCCAAGCGAGCGAATGTGCTCTCCTTCGCGGGACTCGACGGAGCCGAGCGCGATCAGGACGCGCATCTCGAAATCGGGCTCGACCTTTAGACCGCTGCGCACCTGCTCGAGCAAGGCCCGCAGCAGCGAACGCGCGTCCGCCTCGTTGTCCGACAGGTAGAGGCCATAGGCCAGCCAGTAGCGCGCGAGCGCTGCGTCGGTCTCACGCCCCAGGTTCATGAACAGGCGCACCGCCTCGGCCGAGACGGTCACCGCGTCCCTGCCGCGATCCATGCGGCTGAGCGCCTCCGCCTGGCCGCGCAGCAGTTCGGCACGGGTCTGCTCGTCGATGGCCGACTCGAGGAGCTGCGCGTAGCCGTCGGCCGCGGCTTGCCACTGGCCGGAGGCAAGGTGCAGATCCGTCTCGAGCCGGCTCCAGACGGGGCTCTTCGCGTCGAGGAAATGGCTGGGCGGCAGATGCAGCCTCTCGGAGAGGAAGCTCAGCGCAACCATCGACGGGCGGGCGATGCCGGTTTCCAGCGCGCTGATGTAGGCCTTGGTGTAGCGCTCGCCGGCAAGTGCCTGCTGGGTCAGCCCGACGCGCAGGCGCGCTTCTCGAATCCGAGCGCCGATGCGCTTGGCCAGCTCAGCGTCTTCCGGGGTCGGTCGTGCGATCAGCTTGGTTCTTGGCATGCGCGGAGTCTACACCCCGCTGGCAAGCATGCTTTGACGCGGAAGCGGCCGGAAGTACCACGCCTGATCTGTCCAGCCTGTACCCATGGGTCATTGTCCGCGGGACCGATCGGCGGGAGTCTGGAGGCCGGCCAACGATCCGTCGGATCGCGCCGCCTTTCCGGAAGAAGGCCATGCAGGTGAAGCGAGTCGTTCGTTCGATTCTGTTCGCGAGCTCCCTGGCCATGCTCACCGTGCTCACCGTCATCTCGACGGTCGCCGCGTGCAGCAACGGTGGCGGCTTTCCGTAAGCTGCACGAGCGACCCAGGGCCAGACCAATCACGCCGCCGGGCTTCGAACCGCGGCGTGATTCCGTGTCAGGTCCTCGCTGCCGTAGGGTTACAGCGGTGGCAGCTCCTGCTCGAGGGTCAGCGCATCACGGAACAGGTCGCCCACCTGCGCCAGCCGGTCAGCCATGGTGAACATCGTCCAGCCGTTCGGCCGCAGGCTCGGCTCGTTCAGCTCGTCCCAGGCGATGGGCGCGGAGACTGGCGCGCCCGCAGCGGGACGCACCGAGTAGGGAGCGACCAGGGTCTTGTTGACCGCGTTCTGCGTGTAATCCAGGCGCGCCAGCCCGCGCCGCGCCCGCTTGTTCCATTCCCAGCTGACCAGCTCTGGGACAGTCTGGGCAATCGCACGCGACAGCCGCTCGACCCAATCACGGGTCTCATCGAACGTGTATTTGCGCCGAATCGGCACCCAGACCTGGATCCCTCGCTGGCCGGTCACCTTCGGCAGACCGATGACGCCCAGGTGCTCGAGCGCGGTCCGGTACAGCCGCGCCAGCACAAGCACCTCGTCCCAGCTCGTCTTCTCGCCCGGATCGATGTCGATGAGCGCGTAGGTGGGATCCTGCGGCGCATCGGTCTTCGAGGTCCACGGATGAATCTCGATGGCTGCCTCCTGCGCCAGCCAGGCGAGCGTGGCGACCTGGTCGACGACCACGTAGTCCTTGCTGCCCTCGTGGCCGGTGTACTCCCATCGCGCAATCCAGTCCGCCGCGTGAGATGGCACGCCCTTCTGCCAGAAGCCATGGCCGTGATCCACGCCATCCGGAAACCGATGCAGATTCACACCGCGTCCGGCCAGGTACGGCAGCAGTGTCGGCGCCACGGCAACGTAGTAACGGATCAGCTCGCGCTTGGTGATCTCTTCGTCGGGCCACAGCGGCTTGTCGAGGTTCGTGACGCGCAGCTCGCGGCCGCCGATCTTCAATGTTCCCTCCTTGCCGAGGGCATCCAGCGCGGCGAGCGCGTCGGACACCGAGGTCACCTCTGGCTTGGCGGCCGCGCCGGCTGGCTTCGCCGGCTTGGCGGCTCGTTCCGCCGCCTTCGTCGCGCGCTGGGTGTCGATCGGTCGTTCGCGGGTCACCGTGCGCGGCGCCCGGTCCAGCTCCAGTCCCTTGAACGCGGCCTGGCGCAGCAGGTTGTCGGCCGTCCACTCCGCGAACTCGGCGCGGATGACGATCCGTGGCTCGACCCAACGCGCGCCCTTGATCCGGGGCGTGGGAGTCAGTGATGAAGAGTCCCGTTTCAGAGCGGCGAACCGCTCGAGCAGCATGCGGCGCATCCGTGTGTCAATGCCGCTGCCGACCTGCCCGACGTGGCGCAGCTCAGCGCCCTCGTACACGCCCACGATCAGCGAGCCGAGATCCTTGTGGCTTCCCTTGCCGGGAATCCAGCCGGCGACGACCAGCTCCTGCTCGGAGCGCAGCTTGATCTTCAACCAGCTCTTCGAGCGTCGCCCCGGCTCATAGGGGCTGCCGCGCAGCTTGGCGACCATCCCCTCCAGTCCCCGCTGGCGCGCCGCCTCGTAGAATGCCTCTCCGTCGCCGGCGACGTCCGACGCGTAGCGCACCAGCGGATGTGGCTGCAGCAGTGAGCGCAGCAGGCGCTTGCGCTGCTCGAGCGGCACGTCGAGCAGCGAGCGACCGTCGACGTAGAGCAGATCGAAGACCTCGTAGACGAGCGGGATGGCGGCGCTCCTCGAGGGCGCGGGTCGACTCCCGCCCGATGCGCGCGCGTTACCGGGCGCGCCGCGGATGCCGGTGCGATCCTGAAGCAGGCTGAAGCTCGGATTGCCCTGCTCGTCGAGAGCCACCACCTCGCCGTCAAGGATCGCTTCGGCCGCCGCGATCCAGTCCGGCGGGCCGGTCAGGTCGGGAAAGTAACGGGACGCGTCGTTGCGGCGACGCGTCCAGAGGCGCGCCCGACCATCGCGGATCACGCTCTCGACGCGGTAGCCGTCCCACTTCACCTCGAACAGCCACGCGTCGTCGCTGAACGGCGCGTCGGCGAGGGTCGCCTTCATCGGCTCGATGAAGTCCGGCATCGGCTGCGCGCGAGCGGCGGAGAGATCGATCTGCGCTTCGGCTGCCGGGGCGGCGGCATCCCAGGTCGCGGCGGCGCCGGCGGCCACCTGGTCGTTGCTGCGGCCGCTCTTCACGCTGGCCGGATGCTCCTCGGCGTTCCAGCCGTCGACCGCGAAAGCGTCGCGCTTTTTGATGAGCAGCCACTGGTCCTTCTCCGCAGAGGAGGCCGCGCCGCCGCGCCGCCGACCGGTCTGCACGATGGTGAAACGGCCGTGCAGCTTCTCGCCATCCAGGTCGAACTTCAGCTCTCCGGCCTGCAGCGCCGCGGCGGGATCATCGGTCTCTTCGGGTGTGAAGGTGCCCCAGTCCCAAATGATCACGTCGCCGCCGCCGTACTGACCCCTGGGAATCACGCCCTCGAAGTCGAAGTAGTCGAGCGGGTGATCCTCGGTGCGAATCGCCATGCGACGCTCATCGGGGTCAAGTGTCGGACCTTTTGGCACGGCCCAGCTGACCAGCACGCCCGCGATCTGCAGCCGGAAGTCGTAGTGCAGGCGGGTGGCTCGATGGCGCTGCACCACGAATCGATTGCCGGTGGTCTGCGGTGCGTCGCCGGCAGGCTCCGGCGTCTTCGCGAAGTCGCGCTTGCGGCGGTAGGTCTCGAGGCTCATCCTCGCGTCGGCAGCATGCGGGGCAGGTCGGTCAGCGACGCGATCACGACGCGGGCGCCGGCGGCGCTCAGTCCGGCGGCGTCGATGGCGCCGGTCGTGACGCCGATGGGAATCATCCCGGCCGCGACGGCCGCGCGCACATCCCATGTGGCGTCGCCGAGATACCAGCACCCGGCGGGCGCAACATGCAGCGCGGTGGCCGCCTGCAGCAGGAGGTCGGGCTCGGGCTTGGCATGCTCGACGTGGCTGCCGTCCACGACCGTCGCCTGTCGGGGCAGGTCAAGCGCATCGACCGACGTCCCGACCTGCGCACGACGGCTGGAGGTGGCGATCGCCCAGGGCAGCCCGCGCTCGTCGAGCCACAGCAGGAGGTCGCGCGCTCCGCAGAGTGGCCGCGGGTTGCGGTTCATTCCCTCGTAGATTTCACCGGAGCGCCGGTCAAGCGCCTCGGCGCGGCCGTCATCGAGCTCCTTGCCGGCGGCTGCCGCCACGGCGCGCGCGAGGCGCTTGCCATCGGCGCCGATGAGCGCCGATACCTCGGCGCGATCCGCGGCGATCCCCTCCTCGTCGAACAGCCCCATCCAGGCGCGGATGCGCGTCTCGACCGTGTCGACCAGCGTTCCGTCCAGGTCGAAGATCATGGCCGCGGGATGCGGGAGCTGGTCGGGATGGGAGGTCATCGGCCTACGATAGCCTGCAAGATGCCCTCCGAGCTCGCAGCCCTAATCTTCGACCGAGACCCCGACTGTGCCGGCGACCTCGGCTGCGGCACCGTCGACCGCGCGCACGTCGGCCATCTCGTCTGGGAACTCGACCACCACCGCGGCGTGGCGCGGCGAGCGGTTGTACGCCGCCGCCAGCAATGCGCCGATGAAGCCGCCGAGGATGGCGATGAGCGCGGCAAAGCCGAGCGCACTGGCAGGAACGACGATCAGCCAGTGCGCAACGATCCAGCGCAGCGCGGGGATCTGGTCGCCGAAGGGCAGCAGCGTGCGGGTAACGCCCAGCGTAATGCCGAGCTCGCGCTGCCATGAGAGCACCGCACCTGTGAACCAGGTGAAGAGCGCGCCGAGCAGTGCCCCGATCACGATGCCCACCGCGAAACCGACCCACGCGCCAGCGGCCAACGATGCGCGGACCGAGACGCCCGCAAGGCGTCCGTGAACCTGCCTCATGCGCGCCGGCGACCAACGGATCGGCCTCCCCTGTGGACCAGCAGGCCGAGCGCGACCGAGAGTAGGGCGAAGGCGATGAGCAGGGCGTAGCCCAGTTGCAGCGCCAGGCCCCAGTCGTCGCTGCGCGGCACATCCACCCGGGCCGATCGCACGCCAGATTGGATGCGCAGCTCGGCTCCCCGGCCGGCGCGTGCCGCGAAGGCGCTCGTCGCGCTCGCCGCTACCGGTCGCGGCGTGCCGTCGGGCGCATAGAGCCCGAACTGCTCGACGCGGATACCGGGACGCATGGTCATGTAATCCTCCAGGGTCCACCACGTCGCGATGCCCACGAAGCCATCCTCGCGCAGGTCGGAATGGCGCTCGAAGACAGGGTACGTCCGGGCGAAGATGCGCTGCTGACGGCTCAGCCCGTCGCGTCCATCGGACCAGCGGCCGAACTCGAGCGCCAGCACTGGTTTGGACGGGTTCGCGGCGTGGGCGGCACGCAGCGCCTGCTCCGTGCCACCGGTGGCCGAATCCCCGTAGAAGACTCCGTAGTAGAAGGTGAATCCGGCCACGTCGAGCGGCGCCTGGGTGGCATCGGCTGGCTCCGAGCCATAGGCCGCCTGCCCGGTGAGCCGCGTGCCGTCGACGTCGCGGTCCACCTGACGCAGGGTGGTCAGCGCATCTGTCCGGTCCGATTGGCCGGTCGATTCGTTGGCCAGCCCGTGAAAGACGACGGAGGGATGGTTCATGTCGCGCAGCGCCATCTCGCGGAGCATCTGCTGGGGGATGCCGCGCCGCATTGCGACGCCGAAGGTGAGCGGTGTGAAGTGGTAGAGCGGAATCTCCTCCCAGACGGCAAAGCCCAGACGATCGGCCAGCATCAGCAGCAGTGGATTGGCTGGCGTGTGCGCGCTGCGGATCAGGTCGGCTCCAACGTGACGAGCGTGGTCGAGCTGCGTCAGCAGCGTGGAGGCAGACCGCACGCGCTGCGCGCTCGGCATCGATCCACCGGCATTGGTCAGCGTCTCATCGTGCAGCCCAACGCCGTGAAACATGATCGGCTCGCCGTTGAGCAGCAGGCGCGGCGCCTCGGGATCGACCTGGATGCGTCGCAACCCGAAGCTGGTCCACAGGTCGTCGACCTGCGTCCCGGTGGCGACGCGCACGTGCAGCACGTAGAGCGCCGGAAACGCCGGGCTCCACGTGTCCGGGCCGCCGAAGCTGAAGCTCGCCTCCAGCATCTGGGCGCTGCCTGGCCGCAGTACGCCGGCGCCCAGCGTCGCTTCGGCGAGCGGGCTCGGTACGCCGGGAACCAGGCGTCGCACGTCGGGATCAGTCACGTTATCGGGCGTGACGCGCGCCGGCAGGACCTCCAGGTGGACCGATGTCGACCCGGGCTGTTGCTCGGGCGCAGCGCTCTCGTTGGGCACCCCCGCGGGTGCCTGCCCGCTGGCCGACGGCATGGTGCCGGCAGGGGCCGCGTTGCGCACAACCACCGAAACGTCGGCGCCATCGAGATGCGGCACCACGTCGGCCCGAACCGCATGCACCTGGGGAGTCGCTTCCAACCAGATCGGCCTTGTGATCCCGCCGTAGTTCCACCAGTCGGTGAGCCCCCATGGCACGATGTCGTTGCGTGACCCCCAGGGCGGGTTATCGACTCGCACCACGATCAGATTCAGCTCACCGAGGCGCAGCGCTGCGGCCGCGTCGAACGCGAACGGGGTGTAGCCACCCTCATGGTAGCCGAGATGGACGCCATTCAGCCATACGTCTGCCAGGTAATTGACTGCGCCGAATTTCAACGTCAGCGCCAAGCCGGCCCAGCTGGCGGGAACCTTGAAGCCGCGGCGGTACCATCCACCGAGCTCGGGCGCATCGGGCGGCAGATTGAGGGTACCCGGGACGGAGATCTCCTCCCAGCCGGAATCATCGAATCCGGGGCGCTCGCGCCCTTCGGCCGTCGCGATGATCTGCTGCATCGCCTCTTCCCGGTTGGTCAACGAGAGATCGGCGTCGAAACGCGCGCGCTGGACGCGCCACTCCCCGCTGAGGTCGATGCGCTGCCGTGGCTCGAAGTCGAAGGTCGGCACCGGGATGCCATTCTGCACGGCAATCTGGCCCCCGTCCACGGATTCCATCTGCAACGTTGGCGGCAGGCCGCCCGCCCGCACCGAGGGCGCGCATGCGACGAGGTCCAGCACAGCCAGCATCGCCATCAGGCAGGCCGCGACCTGACGGTGTGGCGCTCTGCGGCGCGCCGGGTGTTCGCCCATTGCCCAGAGACTACGGCATACTCAGGTCCATGGACGTCGACGTAGTCGTGGTCGGCTCAATCAATGTCGACCTGGTCGTGCATGCTGAGCGGCTGCCCCGACCAGGCGAGACGGTCCAGGGCGGCCGCTTCGAGCAGCATTTCGGCGGCAAGGGGGCGAACCAGGCGGTGGCAGCTGCTCGCGCCGGCGCCCGGGTGGCCATGATTGGGGCGGTCGGAGACGATGCCAACGGAGCGGCGTCGCTGGCGGCGCTCGCCGCCGAGGGGATCGATGTTGCACGGGTCCGCAGTACGCCCGGGCCGACCGGCGTCGCCCTCGTCGCGGTGAATGCCCGCGGCGAGAACCAGATCCTGCTCGCGTCAGGCGCCAACGACACGCTGACCCCTGCGGACGCGCGGTGGGAGGGCGGCCTGAGTGTGGTCCTCAGCAGCTTCGAGATTCCACCGGCGGTGGCGACCGCCGCGATGCAGATGGCCCGCGCTCGGGGCGGCGTGGGCATCCTGACTCCGGCACCGGCCCACGCGCTCTCCGCCGAGCTGCTCGCCGAGGGGCCCATCCTTGTCCCCAACGAGCACGAGCTCGTGGTGGCCATTGGGAACGACGACCCGGCGGCCGCGCTCAACGAGCTCACCCACCGCAGCAGCGGCCCGGTGATCGTGACCCAGGGACCGGCCGGTGCGCTGCTCGCCCACGGGGAGCGGCGCCAGCGGTTCGATGGGCTGCGCGCGCCAAGCGTGGTCGACATGACCGGCGCCGGTGATGCGTTCGTCGGAGCGCTCGCCGCATGGCTTGCCTCAGGTCACACGCTCGAGCAGGCCATACGCGCCGGCAACGCGGCCGGGGCGTTGTCGGTCAGCGCCACCGGAGCGCGCGCCGCGCTTCCCCGGCGCGAGGAGATCCAGGCGCTGCTTGCCTAGCTGTCGTGATGCTCGTGCCGATGCAACCGTGCAATGAGCGCGTACATGATCGGTACGGCGATCAACGGATGCTCCTTCAGCAGCGCGGTGAACTCCCACGCCACGAACAGAACGCAATCCGTCTCGTCCACGGCGGTCACGGTGGCCGAGCGTGGATGATCCTCGATCAGCGCCAGCTCGCCGAAGAAGTCACCGGGCGTCAGATAGGTCAACGGCTGTCCTTCGCCGGGTCCTTTGTCGACGCGCACGCGGCCGCGGGTGATGACATACAGGGCCGATGCCGGAGCGTCTTCCCGGATGACAACCTCGCCGGGCCGATAGGTCCGCTGCTTGCCCTGCTCGGCGAGCCTTTTGATGGTCTTGCGATCGAGGCTCGAGAGCAGTGGGACCGAGGCGAGAGTCTGTTCGAGTTCCAAGGCGTCTCCTCCGTTGACGGCCGGCGGCCTGGCTGGCGCAATCCTACACCGCCTCAGCTACCGGGCTTGAAGACCATGAGGAAGATGATCAGCGCGATCGAGCTCAGGAGCACGACCGAGCCGATGGCGGCGCGCCCATCGTGCATGACCAGCACCAGGTCCGACGACGGGCCATCGCTGCCGCTCGCGGCCGCTGCGCTCGCCATGCGCCCGGTCCACGGACCGGTGACTGCGCCACCAGTGACCATTGCGATGACGAAGACGACGTACGCGGCGATCAGCCACGGCTGGAAGAAGTTGAGCTCACCGGTCGCCGCCGCCACCAAGCCGAAGATGGCGCCGCCAACGAACAGGAAGGGAAGCAGCTTGGCGGTGCTTGCCGCGATGCCCGCGAAGACGCGAATCGCCGCGACGTCCCCGCTGCGGGCCACGCGGTGCAGCACGACCTCGGGGATCACCGCCGCGCTCACCGCCGTGAACATCGTGATGATGTGCAGGAACTTGAACAGCGTGAATGTCATGGGTCCTCCTCCATCTGCTCGGTTCGTGGATCGGACAGCAGCGTGCGGGATCGCATCACCCGGTCCCGCGCGCCGGAATGTCACGTCGGCGAAGGGCCAGCCTAGATCGAAGCGCCTCGGACTATCAGAGCTGCTGCACTGCTTGGGTCGCGACCCGCGCAGCCATGTCCTGGACCTCTCGTCGCTGAGAGTCGTCGCGAAGAAGTGACGCGATGTGCGACAGCGCAAGTGCGATCGCGACCTCCCTCATGACTGGGCCGCCGGGACCCCGCGGGTCGACGTCGCCGGAGATCCCGTCTGCGTCGAGAAAGGCAGAGGTCGTCAAGTCACCGATCGCTCGATAGAGGGCCTGCCGACCAGGCGGAATCGGCTGAGGATTCAGACTTACATTGTCCCCTGGTTCCATATCCTGCTCCTATG
>JBBSHF010000004.1:0-50994 GCA_038253355.1 Candidatus Limnocylindria bacterium | reverse complement strand
GCGCGCAGCGCCACGTCGACCGGGTCACGGCCCGCAACAACCGGGATGCGCACCTGGTTCGACCCGGCCATCGGGCGAAATCCGGCGATCATCAAGGCCGTGGTGACCCGCGTCCGGTCGTAACGCGGCCACTTCAACGTCACGCGCCCCGACTCCGCGCGGACATCTGGAACGCCCGCGGCCTCCGCGGCGAGCCGCACCGCGACCGCGATGAACAACCCCTCGACCTCGTCCGGCACCGGCCCGAATCGGTCCTGCAGCTCGGCGCGCAGGATCGCGGCGTCATCGTCAGACCGAACCTCCGCGAAGCGCCGGTACACCCCGAGCTTCGCTCCGCTGTCGGCGATGTACGCATCAGGCAGCAGGGCGGAACCGGGAAGCTCCAGCCGCACCGGCGCCGCCTGAGGCTCGACCACCCGTCCTCGCAGGAGGTCCACCGCCTCCGCCAGCAGGCGCGTGTAGAGCTCGAAGCCGACCGCCGCCATGAACCCGTGCTGCTCGGCACCCAGGATGTTGCCGGCACCCCGGATCTCGAGGTCCGACAGGGCAATCTGGTAGCCGGCGCCCAGGTCCGAGGCGCTGAAAATGGCGTGCAGCCGCTTGCGCGCCACGACCGAGAGCGGCGATCCGCGGTGGTGGAGCAGGTAAGCGTAGGCGCGACGGTCCGAACGCCCCACACGGCCGCGCAGCTGGTAGAGCTGCGCCAGGCCGAAGGTGTCGGCGCGGCTGATGACGATCGTGTTGGCGTTCGGAATGTCGAGCCCCGACTCGATGATGGTGGTGCACACCAGCACGTCGAACCGACCGGCATCGAAGTCGAGCATGACGCGCTCGAGCATCCCTTCGGCCATCTGGCCATGAGCGATGGCGATCCGTGCTCGCGGGACCAGGCGGCGCACGCGGGCGGCTGCTGCCTCGATCGTCTCGACGCGGTTGTGGACGAAGAAGACCTGCCCGCCGCGGTCGAGCTCGCGGTTGATCGCGTCGCGCACCAGGCCGTCGTCGTCCTCGGCGATGCGCGTCTGGATCGGCAGCCGCGCCTCCGGCGGCGTCTCGATCACCGACAGGTCGCGAATGCCCACTAGTGACAGGTGCAGCGTGCGCGGGATGGGCGTCGCCGAGAGCGTCAGCACGTCGACCTCGCGGCGCATGGACTTGATGCGTTCCTTGTGCGCCACGCCGAAGCGCTGCTCCTCGTCGACCACCAGCAGCCCCAGGTCCGCGAAGCCGATGTCCTTCGACAGGATCCGATGCGTCCCGATCAGGATGTCGACCGTCCCCTCAAGCACGCCCTCGACCGTCGCCAGCTGCTGCTTCTCCGGCACGAAGCGGCTGAGCATCCCGACGCGGACCGGGAACGGCGCCAGGCGACGCTCGAAGGTGAGCATGTGCTGCTGAGCCAGCACCGTGGTCGGCACCAGCACGGCGACCTGCTTGCCATCCTGCACCGCCTTGAACGCTGCGCGCAGCGCCACCTCGGTCTTGCCGTAGCCGACGTCGCCGCAGACCAGCCGGTCCATGGGCCGCCGACGCAGCATGTCGGCCTTGACCTCGGCGATGGTGCGCGCCTGGTCGGGCGTCTCTGTCCACGGGAATGCCTCCTCGAGCTCGCGCTCCCAGGTCGTGTCGGGGCTGAAGGCGAATCCGGTCGCCGACTCGCGAGCGGCGTAGATCTCGAGCAGCTCCCTGGCGAGATTTGCCACGGCACGGCTGACGCGCCGCCTGGTGCGCTCCCAATCGGTGCCCCCCAGCTTGCTCAGCGCCGGAGCCGGTCCACCCGAATAGCGCGTGATGCGCCCGATCTGGTCGGCGGGCAGAAAGATCTTGTCGTCGCCGGCGAAGTCGAGCTGCAGGTACTCCCTGGTCGCGCCACCGTACTCGCGCTGGGTCATGCCCACGTAGCGCGCGATGCCATGGTCCACGTGCACCACCGGGTCGCCGGCGCTCAGCTTCCCGATCAGGTCGCGCGTCACGACGCGCTTGGCAGGGGTCAGCCGGCGCACGCGGGTCGCGCCGAACAGCTCGCGATCGGTGAGCACCAGCAGGTTGGAGGGCGCGTGGCTGAATCCGGCGTTCAAAGAGCCATGCACCAGACCGATGGCGCCCGCCGCCGGTGGCGTGCGCAGCTCCGAACCGGCGGCTACGGGACGGCCCACCTCGTCGAGCAGCTCGCCGATGCGACTCGCCTGGTCGGTGGTTACCACGATCCGGCGTCCTGTCTCGGCCAGCTCGGCGAGCCACGGACCCAGCCGCTCGGTGCGGCCGGGCAGAACCGGCGCGGCGCCGAACCCGGCATCGGACTCCGCCTGCTCCTCGAGCCGCTCGGCGGCGGCCCTGGCGAGCGCCTCGAGCGTCGCCGTCGCGTCGTACGGGAGCGGCCAGTCGACGGGCAGCTCGCCTGTCGCCCCCAGGGCGGCCCGCCGCTGGCGCGCCTGCTCGTCGAGGTCGCCGGCGATGGCGGCCAGCTCGGTGGCATCGGTCAACACCAGGTGGGCGTTGCGCGGCAGGTGATCCGCCGCCGGGCCAGCGGTGAGCAGCGCCGCCCACGTTTCGGCCGCCTCGCCCAGGTCGCCCTGCTCGAGCCTCGCCAGGTCTTCGTTGAGCTGCTCGCCGCGCTCCGACGGCGCCAGCGCCGCCAACGATCCCCAACCGCCCGACGGCAGGAACTCACCGGCTGGCAACAATGTGGCGTGCTCGAGCCGACGGTGGCTGGCCTGGGTCATCGGGTCGAACGAGCGGATCGACTCGATCTCGTCTCCGAACAGCTCGACGCGCAGCGGCTCGCGGGCACCGGGCGGCCAGGCGTCCACGATCCCGCCGCGGTTGGCAAACTCTCCGACCCCGCTGACCTCGACGCCCGCGTCGTAGCCGCCCTGCACCAGCGCGGTCAGCAGCGCCCGCTGCCCGATCCGCTCCGCGACGCGCAGCTCGATCCGACCGGCGGCCAGCTGCTTCGGCGAGAGGGTCCGCTGCGCCAGCGCCTGCAGCGGCGCGACGATCAGCAGGTGGTGCCGTCCACTGGCCAGCTCAGCGAGCACCTCCAGTCGCTCCGCCGATTCCTCGTGCTCCGGATGCGCACGCTCCAGCGGCAGCGCGGCCCGTTCTGGCA
The DNA here is from genome assembly GCA_038253355.1 of Candidatus Limnocylindria bacterium. Lineage (GTDB taxonomy): Bacteria > Chloroflexota > Limnocylindria > QHBO01 > QHBO01 > JAICUY01. Next base: position 47,885 of record JBBSHF010000004.1, on the reverse strand, counting down.
GGACGCGAACGTGACCGCTGCCGAGCCACGCAGCGAGGTCATCGGCAAGGTGATGGGCCTCGTCCTCGTTGCGCACCACGGCGACGAGTGGTGACGCCGGTGCCAGAACCGCGCGTCGGGCCGCCAGGTATGCGCCCCGCGCAGCGCTTGGCACGCGCAGCTCGCCCGACGGCGGCAGCCACGCAACGAGCTCCCCGGTGAGCATCGCCACGCGTCGGTCGAGGCCGCCGTGGGTTGCCCGCAGCGCCGGCGCTGCTGGTCGGGCGACCGTCATGCATCGACCGCCGGCTGAGGACCGTTGTGCTCGTTCATGGCCGCCTCGATCCCCGCGGCCAGCCACGCCTCGGTGGCATCCGCGGCAATCGCGATGACCTCGTCCGCCAGCTCGAGCTCGCTCAGCTTGAACGTCGCCAGGACGTGGTCGATCGTCTCCCCGCCGCGCCCGATCCCGACGCGCAGCCGCGCGAACTCATTGCTGCCCAACGCCGAGATGATGTCGCGCAGCCCGTTATGGCCACCCGCCGATCCCGACCGGCGCAGCCGGATGCGTCCCAGCGGCAGGTCGACGTCGTCGCAGATCACCAGAAGGTCGTGGCGCGGCTCGGCATCGGTCTGGCGCATGGCCGCCTTCAGCGGAGCGCCGGACAGGTTCATGAACCTCATCGGCTTGACCAGCAGCACACGACCGGCCGGCCGCTGCACCTCGACGCGTGCCGCGCCGTCGCGGACGCGACCGCCACTGACGGCCCATCGGTCCGCCAGCAGGTCGACCACCCGGAAGCCCACGTTGTGACGCGTGAACCGATACTTCTCGCCCGGATTCCCCAGGCCGCAGATCACCTTCATTGGATGACCGATGGTAGAGAATGGCGGTCCCCTGCGCCGGAACATCGGACGGTGCCACAATCGGGCCATGCCCTCCCGCTCGACCACCGCCCTCACCGATGTCGCGATCATCGGCGGCGGGATCATTGGTTGTGCCACGGCGGCGTTCCTCGCCGAGCGGGGTACATCGGTCACGCTCTCCGAGCGAACGGCGATCGGCGCCGGCGCATCCGGCCGCAACCTGGGCGCCATCCAGCATCCATTCGACGCCGCCCTGGCAGCGCTCTACTACGACTCGCTGCGTCGCTACCGGGAGCTTGCCGCGCAGCATGACGGCTTTCACGTGCCGGACGAGCCGGTCGGATTGCTGCTGCTCAACGCCGACGCCGACGCGGTGCGCCGCCAGGTCACCCATTTCGCCGCCGAGCTGCCCGAGCTCGAGCCTGCCTTCCTGGACGAATCGGCCCTGGCCGATGCCGAGCCCGGCCTTTCCGGGGGATTCAGCGCTTGTCGCCTGTCGACCGGCTTTCCGGTCCCGCCCGATGCCGCCACCGCGGCCTACGCTGGGCTCGCGCTGCGGCGCGGTGCGAAGCTGCACATCGGTCTCGCTGCCGAGCCGTGGATCCAGAACGGGCGCATATCGGGCGTGCGCCTGGCGGATGGCACCGCCATCGCGGCAGGCGCGCTGCTGGTCGCCGCCGGCCCATGGACGCCGGCGCTGGTCGACCCGAGCGGCACCTGGCAGCCGATCCGTCGCACCTGGGGCGTGACCGTCCAGCTGCGGCTCGACTCGCCTCCGCGGCACGTCATCGAAGAGGACGAGGTCGACTCCGTCAACCGGCCCGCCGCGGCCACCGCTCACGCCGCGGACTCGCCCGACGCGGATCAGCCACCATCGCTGTTCAGCATCGCCAGCGCGGCGGGCGTCAGCACCCTGGGCTCGACCTTCCTGCCCGCCGAGCCCCATCGACGTGCCGTCGCGCGGCTGCTCCTTGAGCGGGCGCGCCGCTTCCTGCCCGCCATCGCTGACGCACGAATCGGGGAGACGCGGATGTGCGCGCGGCCGCAATCGAATGACGGGCGGCCGTTCATCGGTCCAGTCGAGGGAGTGCAGGGTCTCTTCGTGTGCGCCGGGCACGGGCCGTGGGGCATCTCCACCGGCCCGGCGTCGGCGGCGCTGGTCGCCGACGCGATCATCGGTCCAGGAGTCATCCCGTCGGAGCTGCTCGCCTCGCGACGAATCTGAGCTGGTTGTGCACTTTGCACAATCCTTCGCGCCACTGAACCTCACCGGGCACCTCGCGTTCGCGCGCCGCGCTGCCTAGGCTGCCTGCATATCCCGCAGCGCCGGAGCAGATGTGATGAGTGCCATCAGCGCAGGAGACACCGCCTGGATCCTGATCTCCGCGGCGATGGTCATGCTCATGACACCGGGCCTGGCCTTCTTCTACGGCGGGCTGGTGCGGCGCAAGAACGTCCTCTCGACGATTATGCACAGCTTTTTCATCCTCGCCCTGGTGAGCGTCACCTGGGTGCTGTGGGGCTATTCGCTGGCCTTTGGGCCCGATGCCGGCCTGGGTCTCATCGGCCGCCTCGACTGGGCCGGGCTGGAGGGCGTCACCGGGGCGCCGTCGGCAACCTACGCGCGCACCGTCCCGCACCTTGCCTTCATGGCCTTCCAGATGATGTTCGCGATCATCACCCCCGCCCTCATCACCGGCGCATTCGCCGAGCGCAAGCGCTTCAAGGCGTTTGTGCTGTTCAGCGTGGCGTGGTCCACGCTGGTCTACGCGCCGATTGCCCACTGGGTCTGGTCGCCCGACGGCTGGCTCGCGCAGCTGGGCGTGCTGGATTTCGCCGGCGGCACCGTCGTGCACCTCTCGTCGGGCGTGGCGGCCCTGGTCGCGGCGCTGGTCGTCGGACGACGGTTGGGCGTGGTTCGCCAGACGACCGAGCCCCATGACGTGACGATGACCGTCCTCGGCGCCGCCCTACTGTGGTTCGGCTGGTTCGGCTTCAACGCCGGTTCGGCGCTGGGCGCCAATGGCGTCGCCGCGCTGGCATTGGTCACCACCAACACGGCCGCGGCCATGGCGGCGCTCACCTGGGTGACCATCTCGTGGCTGCACCGCGGCACGCCGTCTGTCCTCGGAGCGGCAGTCGGAGCCGTCGCCGGGCTGGTGGCCATCACGCCCGCGGCAGGCTATGTCTCGCCGGCGGCGTCGATCCTGATCGGCTTCGGGGTGGGCGTGATCTGTTACGCCGCCACGCAGCTGCGCCTGCGCTCGCGCGTCGACGACGCGCTCGACGTCTTCGCGATCCACGGCGTGGGAGGCGCGTTCGGGGCGCTGGCCACCGGCGTCCTGGCCTCGGTCGCTATCAATCCGGCGGGACGCGATGGCGGCCTGTCACAGCTCGCCATCCAGGCGCTCGGCGTCGCCGCCGTGGCGCTCTACTCGGCGGTGGCCACCACCGGCATCCTGCTCGTCATCAACCTCGTCGTGCCGGTCCGCGTCGCGAGCGCAGCGGAGGAGGCCGGACTCGACCTCGCCCAGCACGGCGAAGTCGCCTACCAGCTGTAACAGGAGATGGATCGATGGTCATCGCCGCACTGCTCATCTTCGGCGCGCTGCTGATCACCTGGATCGCGGCACCCACCGACGCGGAATGCTGAACGAGCGCGTCCGGTGGTCAGAGTCCGGTCGTCACCGCGTGACCTGAACGGTCGAAGAGCGAACCCGGTTGCCAGGCGATCTCGTGATGCTTGCGGTGCAACGCGCCGAGGACCGAGTGCTCCACGCCGCGCATGGTCGCCTCCTCGTCGAGCACCGCGTGATCGTGGCCGAGGAGGTGCAGCGTGCCGTGGATCGCCAGCAGGACGAGCTCCTCGACCACGCTCCACGATCCCTCGGCAGCCTGACGCAGGGCCTGGTCAACGTCGATCACCACGTCGCCGAGCAGCAGGGCGCCCGGCGGCGAGGCGCCGTCGTCATCGGCCAGGTGGGAATGTGCATCCTCGATGCTCCAGTCATGCAATGGAAAGGAGAGGACGTCGGTCGGGCCGCGTTCGCCCATGTGGTCGAAATTGAGGCGTTCCATCTCCGGATCGCCACACAGTGTCAGCTCGACCTCGCAGCCCCGCGCCCCAGCCGCGACCCGGGCGGTCTCGACGATCGCCGACTCAAGCAGCCGGTGAGCGGCCTCGACCGAGAGCGGTTCGACCGCCGATTCCAGTCGCTCGTGCCCCAGCTTGTCGTGAACGGTGACCGCGCAGCCCATGATCGCTCCATCGTAGGCGACCGTGGGCGCATCGGTCCAGTTCCAAAAAGCGTCTAGGCCTGTTCGCGACGTTCCAGGGGTACCACGTTGTCCGGGTACTTGATGCGCTGGTGGTACATGCCCAGCAACTGCTCGACGAAGGCTTCCTTGATCTGGGCGATGCTCTTCAGCGTCAGATCCGCATCGTCGAGCTGCCCATCCTCGATGCGAGCGTCGACGATGCGGTCGACCATGGTCCGGATCGACGGCTCATCCTTCTCGTCGAGCGAGCGCACCGACGCCTCGACGCCATCGGAGAGCATCAGGATCGCGGCCTCGCGCGACTGCGGCTTCGGCCCCGGATAGCGGAACAGCTCCTGGTTGACGAGCTCCGCGTTGCCACCCACCTCGCGCAGCGCCTTGCCGTGGAAGTAGCTCATCACGCTGGTGCCGTGGTGCTGCGGGATGAAACCGATGATCTGGACTGGCAGCCCGTACTCATAGCCGAGATCGATCCCGTCCCGGATGTGGCTGGCGATGACGCGGGCGCTCGTCTCGGCGGTCAGCTCGTCATGGATGTTGCGCCCGCCAGCCTGGTTCTCGATGAAGGCCAGTGGATTCTTCATCTTCCCGATGTCGTGGTAGTAGGCACCCACCCGGGCCAGCAGCGGGTCCGCCCCGATCGTCTCCGCCGCTCGCTCGGCGAGGTTGCCGACCATCACGCTGTGGTGGTAGGTGCCGGGCGTCTCGAGCAGCAGGCGGCGCAGCAGGCGCGAGGAAGGGTTGGCCAGCTCAAGGAGCTGGAAGACGGTCATGATCCCGAACAGGTTGCCCAGCACGGCGAAGGATCCGACCGCCAGGAAGACCGATAGCCCGGCGTTGACCGCCCCCGCGCCGGCTCCCTGGGCGATGGCCGCCACGTCGCGCTGCTGCAGGAGGCTGAAGGCAGTCATCACCCCGATGTTGCTCAGCGCCACCACGATCCCGGCGCGCACGAAGGCGTTGAGCCGCTCGGCGCGCACGATCGCCAGCAGCGAGGCGATACCGCCAGCGAGCACGTACACCGCCGGACCCAGCGCATTGCCGTTCATGATTCCGGCCAGGACGGCCAGCGCGGTGGCGATCGCAGCCCCAGATCCTCCGCTGAGCAGCAGCCCCACCAGCAGGACGGTCGCCGAGGTCGGGACCACGAACGTCCACAGCGTGCGGTCGGCGGCGATGCGCAGCGCGACGGCGCTCACCACCAGCGCCAGCATGAACAGCAGCAACGAGCGATTCCGATACCAGACCTCTGGCTGGAAGCGCCACAGGAAGCCGACCAGCAGCGCGGCGATCAGCAGCGCGGCGATGGCGTTCCCGGCCAGGGCGGCGACGTTGGCATGCGAGCCGGTCAGGCCGAGCGCATCGAGCTTCTCGAGGTCGCCGACCGTCACCTCGTCACCGTCGCGCACCACCACCGTGCCATCGAGGACGTTGACCATCACCGGCTGAACGCCGTTGCGGGCCTCGTCACGCGCCGCCTGCGTGGCATCCGCGCTGATCTCGGTGGTTGCCTTGATCTGGGCGGCCGCGAGGTCACCGGCGAGCTCGCGCTCCTGCTGCGAAAGGTCCTCGGTAACGTTGTTGCGGGCCTGCTGGCGCACGTCGCTGATCTGATCGTCCTTGACCGGGGCGGCGTAGATCGCCTCCAGCACCGTTCGGCCGGCGGCGGCGACCGCCGTCCAGCGCACCTCCGACATCGTGGCCAGCTGACTGATCTGCGAGGCGGTGAGCTCCGGCACTTCGCTGCGCAGCGCGCCCGCCACCCCGCTCGGCGGCAGGTCGGAGCGCTGTCCCAGCACGCCGTTGACCCGCGCAACCACGTCGTCGTAGGCACGCAGTTGCTGGTCACGGATGTCGGCGAGTGGCCTGATCGTGTGGTAGACCGGCTGCACACGGGCCGCGGCGTCCGCCTGGGCTGCCTCTGTCTCGCTGTGCGAGGGGAAGGTGATGCTGCGCGGGGCGCGAATGTCCTCGCTCGCCACGCCGCCCACCTGGACGCTCACCTGGCCGGGAATGATGGGCGCCGCCAGGACGACGAAGAGCGCGAGAGCCAGGAGCGCCGCCACGATCAGCGCTCGGGCCACCGCCCCGCGTCCGGGGGCACCGTCGGTCTGCGCCAGCGTGCGTGGGATGAACACGGTCTGCGCCGTCAGGCGCTGCGCTCCGAGGGTTCTGCCAGCAGCCGACGCACGAGCTCGCTCACGATGCGACCATCGGCGCGTCCCTTGACCTGCGGCGCGACGCGGCCCATGACCTTGCCCAGATCGCGGGGGCTGCTCGCGCCACTCTGGGCGATGGCGTCGCGCACGAGGCGCTCGATCTCCGCGGGCGGCAGCTGTTCCGGCAGGAACTCGGCGAGAATCGCGGCCTCGGCCTCTTCGTCGGCAGCTTTCTCGGGCCGCCCACCGGCTCGGAACATCTCCACGCTCTCGTGACGCTGCTTCAGCTGGCGGCCGAGCACGTCGAGCATGTCGGTGTCAGTCAGCGGACGGCGAAGCTCGATCTGCTTGTTGTGGGCAGCCGCCATCGCCATGCGCAGGGTCTGGGTGCGTCGCACGTCGCGCGCGCGCATGGCGTCGCGCATCGCGGATTCGATGCGTTCCTGGAGCGTCATGTCGGACATCGGGGAGCGGACGTCATCGGTCCACCTCGTTGGTCTGCTGCGACCGGCCCGCCCCTGGGGTGAGCGTCTGGCGAACCCTTAGGCGCGAATGACCTTGCGCTTCTTGGCTTCCTTGCGCTTCCGCTTCACGCTGGGCTTTTCATAATGCTCGCGGCGTCGTGCCTCGGCCAGGATGCCGGACTGCTGAATCTTCTTGTTGAATCGACGCAGCGCGCTCTCGAACGTCTCGTTCTCGCCCACGCGGACTTCTGCCAAACGTCTCGCCTCCTCTGTGCCGTGGTGGCCGTGGGCGCGCCGAACCGTCGCCCACACAAAGCTCCCACGCAAGCTCGGGAAGCATAGCAGTGAGGTTGGGGACGGTCAACGCCAGCGAGCGATGGCCAGAGCTCTGGCCCCGGCGGCGGTGATGGCCGCCGACGCCCGGTCGGCCATCACCGTTCCCCAACTCAGTGGTGGGCGAAGAACTCGAACATGTCGTGGACCTGCACGCTGTCCGACGCGTTCTCCAGGTATCCCAGGTCCCACGCCTTCTCGATGGTGCGCAGCAGCGAGTAGTGGTTGTACGGCTGCTCGCTGACATAGCCGCGCACGCCGTGGGTGGTCACCACGATCGCCGGGACGAGCCCGCCGCCGTAGGTGCCGCCGGCCCACACGTGTCCATCGGGATTGCCATGGGAGTCGAGGAACTGGTAGCCGGGCGGCAGGATCGGCGAGTCGCAGCAGCCGGCAGCCGACTCCCAGCCATCGGTCGCGGCGTTCCCGGTGAAGTCGTTCTCATCGGTGAGGATGAAGATCGCGCTGTTTCCGGTCCAGGCCTTCGAAGACATGATGGTCGTTACGGCCGTCTGCACGAAGGCATCTGCCTTGGTCTTGAGGGCGGCGTCGTTTGGATCGTCCCTGGTGCTGCCGTACGGGCACGGGGCACCGTCCACGCTCTCGCCGGCGACCGACGTGTACACGCCGCCGTGCATGTCATGGCACTGGTTGGGGCTGATCCACACGAAGTCGGCGACGTTGCCCGAGTTCATGTCGTCGGCGAAGCTGGTGTAGGGCTTGATGTTGCTTAGCCGGGCGGAGTTGGTCCGGATGTCATCGAACAGGACGAACGGGTTGTGCTTGTTGACGTACAGCGCGGCGTTGGCCGGGTACTGTGCCCCGGTGTACCCGACGCTGGGCATCGTTTCCATGTAGGCCGCCCACGACTTGCCGCGCGCCTCGAGCTGGTCGACAAGGTTCGCGTGGTTGAACGTGTTCGTCGACTGGTCGTCGTTGACGAACCAGTTGCTGCCGCTGATGGTGGCGACATAGTTGGGCTCCGACGGATGCGTCACGGCGTAATAGTTGGCCGCCATGCCATAGTCGTGCGCCAGCGAGCTGATGTAGGGCGCGTTGGGATTACCGATGACGCTCGACTTCGAGTGGTTCTCGAGCATGATCACGAAGACGTGGTTCAGGTTCGCGTTTGCGCTCTTTGAGCTGTCGGCTGAGACGCCGGACGTGAGCGGAAACGCCAAGAGCGCCAGGAGCGCGATGAGCACGCCCAAGCGCGTGCGAGGTGAACGGGAAACCATCGACCAACCTCCAATGCGTGCGGGAGAGACCGCAGGTCGCGACCGCGAGGCGCTCGGAACGACCTCGGGTTGACGCGTGGACGGCCAGTCTACGACCGCGTGCCGGCCGTCGGCGCCCGCACTGGCACCAACGGTGCCGCAACGCACCGCTCAACCGGGCGGCCAGCTCATGTGGCGGCCACCGAGCAGGTGGAAGTGCAGATGCTCGACCGATTGGCCCGCATCGGGCCCCACGTTGGTCACGATCCGGTAGCCACTGCCCAGCCCGGCGTCATCGGCCAGGCGGCGCATCACCGAGAAGAGGCGGCCCAGCAGCTCGCCGTCGGCATCGGTCAGATCATGAGCCGAGCCAACGTGCCGGCGTGGGATGACCAGCAGGTGCGTCGGGGCACGAGGCTGGATGTCGCGAAATGCGAGCACCTCGTCATTGGCATACACCTTCTCGGAGGGAATCTCGCCACCCGCGATCCGGCAGAAGAGACAGTCGCTGTCGGCCATGGACGCAGCCTAGGCGAAGTCGCCCGCTCGCGCCAGGATCACCGCTCTCGACGAAGGCGCGCTTCAGGTGTCGCGCTCCAGGCGCAGGGAGACCCACTCCCCGTCGTCCAGGCGCGCGCGCTCGCTGAAGCCGGCCGCCGTCAGCGCCTCGACAACCTCGCCGGCCCGCGGCGCGATGATGCCGCTGGCCAGCAGCGTGCCGCCCGGGGCCGTGTGCGCCGCCAGGCTCGCCGACAGCTCGACGAGCAGCGATGCCACGAGGTTGGCGAGCACGAGGGCAAACGGCAGGCCGAGGGGCTGGGGCGGCAGCGTCCCGCCCAGCACCTCGACCCGATCGCCCAGCCCGTTCTCCGTGGCGTTGGCGCGCGTCGCCTCGACGGCGAGCGGATCGGTATCGATGCACACGGCACGCTGCGCGCCCAGGCGCAGCGCGGCAAGGGCCAGGATTCCTGATCCCGATCCGACGTCGAGCAGCCGCGCCGGCATCGGTTCGATCTGCTGCAGCAACGTCATGCAGCCGCGGGTCGTCGGATGCAACCCGGTGCCGAAGGCCATCCCCGGGTCGAGCCGCAGGGCGATCTCGTCTTCGGCCAGCGGCTCGTCGAGCCAGGACGGCACGATCACGATGCGACCGATGCGCTGCGGCGTGTAGCCGGCCTTCCAGGCCTCGGTCCAGTCGGCATCCTCGACGGCCTGCACCTGCAGCGCACCGACCGGGCGCAGGCCAAAGGCCTGCAGGTGCCACAGCGCGCGCTCGGTCTGCTCGACCGCCGCCGCTGCGCCCTCGTCATCGGGGATGTGCGCGGTGATCAGGTACGGAGCCGCGGGATCCTCGCGGGCGGCGAGCTCGTCGTGCGGGTCGCGCAGCAGGCGCGTGGGCCGCACCGCGGCGCCACGGCCCAGCCGGCCGAAGATCTCGGAGATCGGCTCGATGGCCTCGACGTCTGCCTCGACGGTCAGCTCCAGCCAGCGCACTCGGGTGAGGACCTAGCCGAACAGGTCGCGGATGCGATCGAAGACTCCCTGACCGCCCTTGGGCAGCTGCGCTGCCGGGCTGACCTCGTTGAGCTCGTTCAGCAGCTCGCGCTCGCGCTTCGAGAGCTTGTGCGGCACCACCACCGTCAGGATCACGTGCAGGTCGCCGCGTCCGCTGCCCCGCAGCCGGGGTATGCCCTGGCCGCGCAGCCGAAGCTCGTGGCCGCTCTGCACGCCAGGCGGGACCTGCACCTCCTGGCTGCCGTCGACAGTCGGGACGGAGAGCATCGCGCCCAGCGCGGCCTGGGGGAAGGTCACCGGCAGCTCATAGAAGAGCTCCGTCCCGCGACGGATGAGCTGCGGATGGTCGCGCACGCTGATGACCACGTACAGATCGCCGGGCGGCCCGCCGCGCGGCCCTGCCTCGCCCTGCCCCTCGAGCGCGATGCGCTGCCCGGAGTCGATTCCCGCGGGGATCTCGACGTCGAGCTGCCGCTCTTCGCGCAGACGGCCGTCGCCGTGGCATTCGTGGCAGGGCGACGTCACGATGCGTCCCTCGCCACCACACCGCGGGCAGGCCACGATGTTGACCATCTGGCCCAGGATCGTCTGGCTGACGCGCCGCTTCTCGCCGCTGCCGTTGCACTCGGGGCAGCGCTCCGGCTCGGTGCCGGGCTCCACGCCACTCCCCGCGCAGACGGTGCAGCGCACCAGGGTTGCGAAGCTGACCTGGCGGGTGACGCCGCTGACCGCCTCGCCGAAGTCGACTGCCAGGTCATAGCGCAGGTCGGAACCGGCGACGGCGCGGCGTCCGCGTCGGCCGCCCGCCGGCGAGCCGCCGAAGAAGGCGTCAAAGATATCGCCGAACGGCCCGAAGCCGCCGCCGAAGCCCTCGAACCCTGCGCCCGCGCTGGCGTCCACGCCGGCATGGCCGAACATGTCGTATGCCTGCCGCCGCTGCCGGTCCGAGAGGACGCGGTACGCCTCGTTCAGCTCCTTGAAGCGCTGCTCGGCACCGTCGCTGGCATCGATATCGGGGTGATGCTGCTGCGCCGCGCGCCGAAATGCCCGCTTGACCTCATCGTCGGAGGCCTCGCGGGCAACGCCCAGGATCTCGTAGTAGTCACGCTTGATCGCCATCGGATTCCAGTATACCGATTGGCACTCCGCTCTCCGGAGTGCCAGAGATCGCCCCGGTTCGTTTTGCACCGGGGGCGGGCAACTGGCGAAGAACACCGGTTCGACGCCCGTTTCGTGCACCGGCTGTCGGCAGTCGGAGGAGGAAGCGCGCTCGTTTTTCGACTTCGAGGCGCCGTTCTCCGGCGTTTGCCCCGAACCGGTGCAAGCCCGACCGTTTCCGGCCAACGACTCCGCCGCATCCGTACCGAACGTCCGTGCTAATTCACTGGCGTCGGCTAGCATCTGGACCGCATGACCGATCCGATCCGGATCTCCGCCCATCACGCCCGCCGCTTCCTGGTGCGCCGCCACCTGCTCGACCCGCCGCGTTCGCTCCCGGCGGAGCCGGCATCGGTACTGCGCGTGATCGATCGACTGGGAAGCCTGCAGTTCGACCCGCTGGAGGTGCCCGGCGCGCGCAACCATGACCTGGTGCTGCACAATCGGATCGCCGGCCATCGCCGCGAGTGGACCGATGGCTGGCTGTACGGCGACGATCGTCGCCTCGCCGAGCTCTACAACAAATCGCTCAACATCCTGCCCGTCCACGAGCTGCCCTACTACCGGCTCGCCTGGGACCACGCCGCGCAGCGCTACCGCGACGGCATCCTGCACGAGCAGGCCGCCGTGGTCGACGCCATCCTGGACGGCGTTGCGGCGGACGGGCCCCTCTCCACCGATGCGTTCCGCCACCTGTCCCAGCGTGTCGACTGGTGGTGGGCCGAGACGCCGGTGGCCCGTGCCGTCATGGAGGCACTGTTCGTCAGCGGGCGGCTGGGCATCGCGCGGCGCGACGGCAATCGCCGCTACTACGATCTCGTGGAGCGCCTCTTTCCGGCCGAGCTGCTCGCGCGACGCGTCAGCAGGGACGAGTCGCTGAAGCATCGGCTGCTGAGCCGGCATCGCGGTCTGGGGCTGATGGCGGTGGGCGGGTCGACGGACCTGGTGACCGCCACCGGGTCTGCCGCCGATCGCGCGCGCATGACCGCCGAGCTGATCGACGAGGGTGTGCTGCTGCCCGTCACGATCGAGGGCATTCGCGAAGTCCGCCACGTCCTTGCCGAGGAGTTACCGATCCTGGAGGCCACCGCCGCTCCCCGCGATGGCGCCACGCCATCGGTCTCGTTCCTGGCCCCCCTCGATTCGCTGCTGTGGGACCGCCGCCTGCTGCAGCGCCTGTTCGACTTCAGCTACATCTGGGAGGTCTACACGCCCGCGGCCAAGCGGCGACACGGCTACTACGCGCTGCCCATCCTGTTCGGCGACCGGCTGGTGGGCCGCGTGGAGCCGCGCCTGGAGCGCGCAACGCGCACCCTGCGCATCCTGGGCATCTGGTTCGAGGATGGCTTCAGCCCGATGTCGACGACGAGCTTTCTCACCGCGTTGCGCAACGCACTCGAAGACTATCGGCGGTTCGTCGGAGCGCGCAGGGTGACCTGGCCACGGACCAATCCGGGGCGTCAGATCGCCGGCGCACTGCGGCGGCTCGGCTGATGGCATCGCCCGTGCTTGGTCTGCGGGCGCTCAACCGCGCGACCCTGGCGCGCCAGCTCCTGCTCGAGCGCGCGCCGATGGTGCCCCACGATGCGATCCGCCACCTGGTCGGGCTCCAGGCCCAGACGCCGCAGAGCTGGTACATGAGCCTGTGGTCGCGCCTCTCTGGGTTCGACCCGGTCGAGATGGGGCAGCTCCTGCTCGACCGTCGCGCGGTGCGCCTGCCGCTCATGCGATCGACCATTCATCTCGTCACCGATGAGGACGCTCGGACGCTGCGGCGGTTCAGACCGCTCCCGCGTCATCGGCAGGACCGAGCGGGCGGCGTTCATCGACCGGGACGGTCCGATCCCCGGCGCGCTGATGGTCGACGGCTTCGCCGCCGGCGCATGGCACGTGCGCCGACAGGGTGCCGATGCGACGATCGTCATCCGCCCGTTCCGTCCCCTGCGCCCCGCCGACGAAGCCGCGGTGCGCGACGAGGCGTATGCGATGCTGCGCTTCAGCCGGCCCGCGGCCACCGGGCGTGGGGTCGACCTCGAGCGGCCATCGGCGCAGCGTCAGGCGAAATCGACGATGATCGGGGCGTGGTCGGAGGGAATCCCCGGATAGGTCGAGGGCTTGCGGGCGTCCCGGTCGCGTTCGGCGGCGACAGCGCGTGCAGCCAGCGCCGGTGAGACGTAGACGTGGTCGATGCGCATCCCCAGGTTCTTGTGGAAGTTGCCGGCGCGGTAGTCCCACCAGCTGAAGAAGCCCGGCTCGGGATGGAACCTGCGCACCACGTCGACCATGCCCCACTCGCGCAGGCGAGCCACCGCAGCGCGCTCCGGCGGCGAGACGTGGGTCGCGCCATGGACCGCGTTCGGATCCCAGACGTCGATATCGGCGGGCGCCACGTTGTAGTCGCCGCAGATCGCAAGCTCCGTCGCCGGGTCGTTGTCATCGAGCCAGCGAGCGAGCCGCTCCAGCCAGTCGAGCTTGGCGAGGTAGAACTCGGAGTCGACCACGCGGCCGTTCGGGACGTAGATGCTGGCCACCCGGACGCCGCCGCAGGTGGCGGCCAGGAATCGGCCGCCGTCATCGGTCCAGCCATCGGGCGCCGGAAGGCCGGCGACCACCTCATCGAGACCGATGCGCGACGCAATGGCCACGCCGTTCCAGCGTCCGGCACCGTGATGCGCGATCTCATAGCCCAGCTCGGCAAAGGCCAGGGCAGGCACGGCCGAATCGGCGAGCTTCGTTTCCTGCAGGCAGATCACATCGGGCCGATGCCGTTCGGTCCAGGCCAGGACACGTTCGAGGCGGGCCTTCAGCGAGTTGACATTCCAGGTCGCGAGGCGCATCGGTATCGTAGTCTAATGCGGGTGAGGGTCGGTCGTTGAGCACGCGGCCTGACCTATACTTGCGCCGGGGGTTCCGGTTGACCACATTCGCTTGGAGGTGCACACGGGCAAGGAATTCCGCGAGTTCATCATGCGCGGGAACGTTGTCGACCTGGCCGTGGCGGTCGTCCTGGGCGTCGCGTTCGGTGTGGTCATCACATCATTCGTCACCGACATCCTGACGCCACTGCTCGGCCTGATCGGGGTTCCCGATTTCAGCGGCGCCGCCTTCACACTCGGTAAAGCCGAGGTACGCTACGGGCTCTTCCTCAACGCATTGATCGCGTTCGTGCTGATTGCTCTCGCGATCTTCCTGTTCGTCATCAAGCCGATGAACGCACTCGAGGCGCGCCGCCAGCGAGGGGCCGACCAGACACCCACGAGCAAGACCTGCACGGAGTGCGCGACGGAAATTCCGTTCACGGCACGGCGCTGTCCGAACTGCGCGCAACCGCAGACAGCCTGAGAAGGGCAGCGGCAAGCGCTGCGCGGTCACCGGCCCGGGCCTCGAGCAACTGAGCATCGGGGATGGGCCGCACGATTGGAGGTTCACTGAATGGGCGGCATGGAGAACGATCTGGCCAAGCTGAAGGGCATCGGCCCGAAGCACACGGCCATGCTCGAGAAGATCGGGGTTGACTCGATCAAGGAGCTCAGCCATCGCACCGCAGCGTCGCTCAAGAGCATGATCGAGCAGCGCCACGGTCGGGTCATCGGCCTATCGGAGAAGCAGGTCCAGGGCTGGATCGATCAGGCGAAGGCGTCGCAGTAGCCGTCTCCTCGACGATGACGTGACGAGACCGGCGATCGCGCCGGTCTCGTCGTTTCCGCCTCTTTGATTCCTGCACAACGTCGCGTCAGCGGCCGAGCATGCCACCCACACCGCCGAGAGGCGAGCCGGCTTCGCTTCCCTGACCCGAGAGGACGGGCCTCCTATCGATGAGCGTGGGCGCCGGATCTCGGGCTCTTCGGGGCTTGGCCGCAAGTGGCGTGCCCAGATTGGCAATGCGACGAGAAGCGGCTCGCCTCGGTCTGCTGCGGCCGATGACCAGACGGCCCGCCGCCCTCATTCTCGTGCGAATGTGACCGGGCGCGACCGGCCTCCCCCGTGGGCTCTCAGTCTTCAACAGAGGGAGAACGGGCTGAATCGGCCCATTCGGGCTGGCCGTGTCCGCTCACATTCTCCCGCGAATGGACTCTGCTGCTGACCAGCCGATAATGGGCCGCCGGCTTCCGTTCACACCTCCTTGTATTCGCCCTCGATCGTCTCCTCGGACTCCGCCTCGGCCTCGCCGCTGGGCTGCTCGCCGGGCGTCGCGCCGTCGCCGCTCTGCGGGGTAGCCGGCGCGTCCTGGTAGGCCCGCGTGCCAACCCGCTGCAGCACCTCGGAGAGCTGCTGCTTGGTCGAGTCGATCACGCCCACATCGGTCCCCTTAAGGGCCTCGCGCACCGCGTCGATGCGCGCCTGGACCTCCGACTTCTCCTCGTCGGACAACTTGTCAGCAAGGTCCTTCTGCAGCCGCTCGGCCTGGAAGGTGAGCGCGTCCGCCTCGTTGCGCGACTCGACCTCGCCACGTCGCTTGCGGTCCTCCTCGGCGTGCTCGGCCGCGTCGCGCACCATCTGGTCGACGTCTTCCTTGGCCAGCATCGAGGAGGCGGTGATGGTGACCTTCTGCTCCTTGTTGGTGGCCTTGTCCTTGGCCGCCACGTTGAGGATGCCGTTGGCGTCGATGTCGAAGGTGACCTCGATCTGCGGTACGCCACGCGGCGCGGAGGGGATGCCGTCGAGGCGGAAGGTCGCCAGCTTCTTGTTGTCGGCGGCCATCTCGCGCTCACCCTGCAGCACCACGATGTCGACCGACGGCTGGTTGTCGGCCGCCGTGCTGAACGTCTGCGTGTGCGAGGTGGGAATGGTCGTGTTGCGGTTGATCATCTTGGTCGCCACGCCGCCCAACGTCTCGATTCCCAGCGAGAGCGGGGTGACGTCGAGCAGCAGCACGTCCTTGACCTCGCCGGCCAGGACGCCGGCCTGGATGGCGGCGCCCACCGCGACGACCTCGTCGGGGTTGACGCCCTTGTGCGGCTCCTTGCCGTTGAACATGCCCTTGACCGCCTCGGTGACGGCCGGCATGCGCGTCATGCCGCCGACCATGATCACCTCGTCGACGTCTCCGGGCTGCATGTTGGCGTCGGCCAGCGCCTGCTTGACCGGTCCGGCGGTCTGCTTGATCAGATCAGCGACCAGGTCCTCCAGCTTGGCGCGCGACAGAGGGATGACCAGGTGCTTCGGGCCGGTCTGATCGGCGCTGATGAAGGGCAGGTTGATCTCGCTGGTGGCGGTCGAGGAGAGCTCGATCTTCGCCTTCTCGGCGGCCTCCTTGAGACGCTGCAGGGCAATGCGATCTTTCGACAGGTCAATCCCCTGGTCCTTGCGGAACTCGTCGATCAGCCAGGTGATGACCCGCTGGTCGAAGTCGTCACCGCCCAGGTGCGTGTCGCCGTTCGTCGAGCGGACCTCGAAGACACCCTCCGACAGTTCCAGGATCGAGATGTCGAACGTGCCGCCGCCCAGGTCATAGACCGCGATCTTCTCTTCCTTGTTCTTGTCGAGCCCGTAGGCCAGTGCCGATGCGGTCGGCTCATTGACGATGCGCTTCACGTCGAGGCCAGCGATGCGCCCGGCGTCCTTGGTCGCCTGGCGCTGGGTGTCGTCGAAGTAGGCGGGCACGGTGATCACCGCCTCGGTGACCTTCTCGCCCAGATACGCCTCAGCATCGCTGCGCAGCTTTTGCAGGATCATGGCGCTGATCTCAGGCGGCGTGAAGTTCTTGTCGTTGGCCAGCTTGACGACCACGCCATCGGACTTCGGATCCTTGATCACCTCGTAGGGCACCAGGTCCTTGCTGTGCTGCACCTCCGGGTCGTCCCAGCGACGCCCCATGAAGCGCTTGATGCTGAAGATGGTGTTCTCCGGGTTGGTGATCGCCTGGCGCTTGGCCACCTGGCCGACCAGCCGCTCGCCGCTCTTGGCGAACGCGACGACCGATGGCGTGATGCGGCCGCCCTCCGCGTTGGTGATGACCTGCGGCTCGCCCGCCTCCATGACGGCCACCACGGAGTTGGTGGTGCCCAAGTCGATACCGATGATCTTGCCCATTCGCTCAGTGCTCCTTTGGGTTGTTCGCGACTCGGACGAGCGCCGGCCGGATCACCCGGTCGTGGAGGCGGTAGCCCCGCTGCAGCTCGCCGATCACCTGGTTGTCGGGATAGTCGGTCGTTTCATCGTGCACGACCGCTTCGGCCACGTTCGGGTCGAACGGCTTGCCGATCGCCTCGATGGCCGTCACGCCCTCGTTCTCGAGGACGCCTCGCAGCTTGCGTTCCACCAGCTGCACGCCGTCGACCCACGATTCGTGGGCATCCGCCGGAACGTTATCCAGCGCCCGGTCGAAATCGTCCAGCACGGCGAGCAGCTTGCCGATCAGCAGCGCCGTCGAGAACTGCGCGAGCGCGCCGCGCTCCTCGTCGGTGCGGCGTTTGTAGTTCGAGAAGTCGGCGGCGCTGCGCTGCCAGTTGCGCAAGTGCTCCTCGGAGCTGTTGCGCGTCACATCCAGCTCGCGCAGCGCCTCCTCGAGGCGCTCCATCAGCTCGGTACGAGTCGGCGTCCGAACGGCGTCGGCGCGTTCCTCGGCGCGGGTGCGCGGTCGCCCGTCGCCATCGGTCTTGTGTTGGTCAGTCATGTGTCTCGCCGTAGTGGCTGTTGATGAGCTCGTCCATGAGCGTCGCCAGGTAACGGACCGTGGGGATGGCCCGCGGGTAGGGCATCCGGGTTGGTCCCAGGACACCCAGCAAGCCGAGTGCCCGACCGGGCGCGCCGTACGGGGCAAAGACCAGGCTGATCTCGTGCATCGCATCGTTCGCGTTCTCGTGACCGATGATCACGTGCACGCCACCCCGCCGAGTGAGCACCGGCAGCAGCTGCTCCAGAAAGTCGCTGCGCTGCAGCACCTCCATGACGCTGCGCAGCTTCCCGCCCCCGGCGAACTCGGGTTGCTCCAGGACGTTGACCAGCCCATCGGTGAAGACGTCCTCGACGATCGCCCCGTCGGCCTCCTCGAGCAGCTGGGCGACGATCTCGGCGACGTGCGCCGCCAGCGGCGTGAATTGCGACGCCCGTCGTCGCACCTGCGGTGCCGACAGCTTGGAGAGGTCGCCGTTCAGCGCAGCTGCCGCGGTATCCAGCGCTGCCTGGTCGAGCCTCGGATCGGTGGCGGTGCGCTCGAGCGCAGCCCGATCGAGGCGGCGCTGCACGACGTTGCCATCAGCCAGCACGAGCACCGCCAGGCGGCTGCGGTCAGCCAGCTCCACGAGCTGCACATGACCGTACCGCGCCCGCCGCGCGCGCGCCGGGGTGACCACCGAAGCCGAGCGGGTGCTGGTGGCGAGGATCGACGCGGCCAGACGCAGCCATTCGTTGGTCGTGAGCTGCACCTGGCTGAACTGGTGACGGATCATCAGCTGGTCGGCTCGGTCGGGCGCCGACTCGCGCATCAGCGACTCGACGTAGAAGCGATATCCGAGGTCGGAGGGCACGCGTCCGGCGGAGGTGTGCGGGTGGCTGAGCAGGCCCAGCACCTCCAGCTCTGCCATGGCGCTGCGCACCGTGGCCGGCGAGACGCCGAGCTCGAAGCGGTGGACAAGCATCTTCGAGCCCACCGGCTGCGCAGTGCTGACGTAGTCCTCCACGACGGCGCGCAGCACGCCACGTTGTCGCTCCGACAGCCCCAGTGCTGGCCGAAACGACAGGGCGCGATGGCCGCTCGTCGTTCGCTCCCCGACCATATCGTTCTCCGTTGGACCCGTTGGCACTCTCACAGCGAGAGTGCCAACCGATGTACCTATGGTAGCCAGCCCGTCGGACCGATGTCAACGCGACCCGCGCGAAACGCCCGCGACGTTCAGGTGAACGCGACCAGCGCCTCGTTGGCGAGCAGGCGACCGACCGGCGTCAGACGCAGCAGGTCGGCGTCGAGCTCGACCAATCCTGTCCGCCGCGTCTCGGCCAGGGCAGCGGCGAAGCGATCGACTGGATCCTGGCCGAACTCGGCGGCGAATGCCCGGCGGCTGAGGCCGTCGACCCGTCGCAGGCCGAGCGCCACTGCTTCGAAGGCCCGCGTCCGCTCGTCAAGCGTCTCGGATCCGGCCAGCGGCCGCTCGCCGACCTCGATGCGCCGAAGGTAGTCGTCGAGGTCTCGCGAGTTCCACGAGCGCGTCGTGCCGTCGAAGGTGTGCGCGCCGGCCCCGATGCCCAGGTACGGGCGGCGGGCCCAGTACGCCGAGTTGTGTCGCGATTCGAACCCCGGTCGTGCCCAGGACGACAGCTCATAGTGGCGATAGCCGGCCGCCTCGAGCAGCGCTTCGGCGAGGCGATATTGCTCGGCCGCCAGGTCGTCGTCCTGGCGCAGCGCCATGCGCCGCCGCCAGCGCAGGGCGCCGGCGCGCGGCGCTGCGGCCCATTCATCGGGCGCCAGCGCGAGCTGCAGCCCGTACAGCGACAGATGCTCGGGCGCCAGGACGACCGCCGCTGCAAGCACTGCCCGCCAATCGTCGAGCAACTGACCGGGAATGCCGTAGATCAGGTCAAGGCTGACGTTCTCGAAGCCGGCGTCGCGGGCCTGCCGGTAGGCATGTCGCACCTCGCCCGCCGTGTGGCCGCGCGCCAGCGCGACCAGGTCATCGTCGCGCAGCGACTGGGCGCCCAGGGAAATGCGGTTCACCCCGGCAGAGCGCAGCCCGGCCCAGTCGGGTGCCTCGCGACTGCCGGGATTGGCCTCGACCGTGACTTCGGCGGGTGCGCCGCCGGCTGCGTCGAGCAGTCGCGCGATCGCATCGGCCGGCAGAAGAGACGGCGTACCACCGCCGAAGTACACAGTCGCCGGCTGGGTCAGGAGAGGTCGAACCGCGAGTTCGGCGAGGAGCGCCTCGACATAGCGCGGAATGTCGGCGGCCCGGCCACCGACCGTCACAAAGTCACAGTAGGCGCATACCAGCCGGCAGAAGGGCACATGGACGTACAGGGAAGCCGAACGGCTCATCGGTCTAGATTGGTCGCTGGCGCAGCCGCGCTCCGGCAAAGGCGAAGAAGGACATCGTCACCGCGAAATGGCCGACCATGGCCGGCACGACCGATCCGGTGGTCACCGTGGCGAGTCCCGCTGCATAGCCGAGGATCACCGAGCCGGCGAGGAAGTACCAGTCGCGGTCCTTCCACAGCCGACGATGCGCCAGCCCGTAGAGCAGCGCCTGGACGACGAGCGCCACCCCGCTGGAGGCACCGGCGAAGAGCAGCATGCCGAGCACGATCGAGCGGAACTGCAGCTCCTCGGCGATCGCGTTGGCAGCGGCACCCAGCACGCGGTCGGGAAGGAGCTGCGAGGGCAGCGGCAGGATGGCTCCGTAGCGCAGGTAGGCCAGTGCGGCAGCATTGATCAGCGCGACGACCACGAAGAGCAGCATCACCGGCGGGACGGTCTGCGGATCGCCGCCGGTCAGGAAGAGCTGCAGACGGCCCCTGGGCAGGATCACCGCGATCCCGATGGCGAAGGCCACGACCAGCCCGTAGTAGCTCACCGGACCGAGCCATGGGGTGCGATAACGGAAGTAGTCGGAGCGCATGATCCGCTCCGAGTCGAAACGCAGCAGGACCAGGAAGAGGGTCAGCCCCAGCGCGATGGCCACGCTCAGCGAGTCGAAGAAGCTCCCGAGCCGGCCTCATTGACGCGCAGCACCGCCAGGAAGGCCTCCTGCGGGATCTCGACCGAACCGATGCGCTTCATGCGCTGCTTCCCCTCCTTCTGCTTCTCGAGGAGCTTGCGCTTGCGGGTGATATCGCCGCCGTAGCACTTGGAGAGCACGTTCTTGCGCATCGCTCGAATCGTCTCGCGGCTGATGATATGGGAACCGACCGCCGCCTGAACGGGCACTTCGAACATCTGGCGCGGGATCAGCTCCTTCAGCTTTTCGACCAGCGCCCTGCCGGTGCGATACGCCTGTGACCGATGGACGATCAGGGACAGCGCGTCGACCGGCTCGCCGTTGACCACGATGTCGAGCTTCACCAGGTCGCCGCGACGATAGCCGGCAAACGCGTAATCGAGGCTGGCGTAGCCCGATGAGCGGCTCTTCAGCTGGTCGTGGAAGTCGACGATCAGCTCCGCCAGCGGCAGCTCGAAATGCAGGTTTACCCGCTTCGGGTCGAGATACTCCATGTTGCCGAAGGCGCCGCGGCGCCCGGTGGCCAGCTCCATGATCGGGCCGATGTAGTCGGTGGGTGTGATCACCTGGGCACTGACCCATGGCTCGTTGATCTGCGCGACCTCGCCCGGATCGGGCATCTGCGCCGGGTTGTCGACGACGACCTCGTCGGTGCGGTTGTGGAGCTCGACGTGATACTCGACGCTGGGTGCGCTGGCGATCAGATCGAGCGCGAACTCACGCTCCAGCCGCTCCTGCACGATCTCCATGTGCAGCAGGCCCAGGAACCCGCAGCGGAATCCGAAGCCCAGGGCTGCGCTCGATTCCGGCTCGTAGACAAAGCTCGCGTCGTTGAGATGCAGCCGCTCGAGCGCGTCGCGCAGCAGCGGATAGTCGTCGCCACGCATCGGGTAGATGCCGGCGAAGACGAGCGGCAGCGCCTGCTTGTAGCCGGGCAGTGGGTCGGCCGCGGGTCGCTGCACGCTGGTCAGCGTATCGCCCACCCGCGCGTCGGCGATGCTCTTCAGTCCGGTGGCCACGTAACCGACCTCTCCGACGGTCAGGCGCTTGGTCGCGACTGGTCCCGGCCGAAAATAGCCGAGCTCCAGAATGTCGCTCTGCGCGCCGGTCGCCATGAACCGGATGCGCTCATGGTCATGCAGCGTGCCATTGGCCACCCGAACGTAGGCCACCACGCCCTTGTAGGGGTCGTAGTGGCTGTCGAAGACGAGGGCCTGCAGCGGCGCAGCGGCGTCGCCACGCGGGGGCGGCACGCGCGCAACCACCGCCTCCAGGACCGCGTCGATGCCGCGACCCTCCTTGGCCGACGCCAGGATCACCTCCTCGCGCGGGATGGCGAGGGTCTCCTCCAGCTCGCCCATGACCATCTGCGGATCGGCGCTGGGCAGGTCGATCTTGTTGATGACCGGGATGATCACCAGGTCCTGCTCGAGCGCCAGGTGCACGTTGGCCAGCGTCTGCGCCTCGATCCCCTGGCTGGCGTCGACCACCAGGATCGCTCCCTCGCAGGCCTGCAGCGAGCGGCTGACTTCGTAGCTGAAATCGACGTGGCCCGGCGTGTCGATCAGGTTCAGGGCATAGGTCTGGCCATCAGCCGCCTCGTAGTGCAGCCGCACCGCGCGGGCCTTGATGGTGATCCCCTTCTCCCGCTCGAGATCCATGGTGTCGAGCACCTGGCTCGTCATCTGGCGCGGGTCGATGGTGTGCGTCGCCTCGAGCAGCCTATCGGCGAGGGTGCTTTTGCCGTGGTCGATGTGCGCCACGATGCTGAAGTTCCGGGTCCGTTCCTGGGGAATCACGGGCCGGAGTCTAGTACAGGACCGATGATCCGACGCTTCCGCGACCGGTCAGGTACCGACCTCGGTGATCCCGTCGACCGGCCGGTAGGCGCTGTTGAACAGGTCCTGGTGGATCAGCCTTCCGGCGGCGTCGCGCACATAGCGTGTCACCGACGCGTCGAACCCGTCATGCGGATACTCGACCCGCCGCGTCTGGCCGGCCTGAAGGTCGCTGCTCAGCACGGTGGTCTCCTTCGCCGCGCGCGGGTTCGTCACGATCGGTCGGGTGAGGGTCACTGTCCGGCCATCAGGCACGCCCCACAGGTCGAAACGCACGAAGCCGGCGCCCGTGTAGCTGCGGATGATGATCGGCGAGCTGGTGTCATTGCGGAAGCTCATCGTCAGGGTGTAGCTGTCCGTCTGGAAAACGGTGGCGTCGAGTCCCATCGGGTAACGGTTGATGTAGTAGTAGTGATTGGTCCGCTGGCCGATCTGCAGGCCGGCGCGCAGCGCGGCGTTGAAGATGGTCGTCGAGGTCGAGCAGATCCCACCCGCCAGTGCGCCGTTGGCCACGCTTCGGCCGCCGATGATGGCGCCGCCCTGTCCGTAGCCGCGGGCCATGGAGATGGGACCGATGGCCTGCCAGAAATCGAACCACTCACCGGGGGCGAGGACCTTGTGATCGATATCGCGTGCCGGGATGCTGATATTGCCACCCCAGAAGTTGCCTTCGCCAGGCACGTAATAGGTCGTCCAGCTCGACATCGGGCGAATCTTGGGCATCGCCGCCTGCGCCGCGGCGGTGGAGAGTGATGGCTGCGTCACGCTGAAGGCCAGGGCGGCCTGCGGAGAGGCGGCCCCTGCGGCCCGCGCGTCGAGAGCCGCCGCCAGCGCGGTCGTGGTTGCCGCGACATCAAGCGTCCGCCCAACGACCGCCGGCACCACCCCGTAGATTCCGTCCGAACCGAAGGCGTAGCTCGCATCGCGCGGGCTGCGGGCCAGCTGGGGAGCAAGCTTGGCGAGCAATGCGCTGACGGCGCTGGCATCGACGCGCGGGGCGTAGGGCGCGCCAGCCACGGAGTCGAAGCGCACCAGCGCCGCGAGCTGTGCAGGGGAGAGCTGCCGCGGCGCGTCACCCTTGGCTACCAGGCTGAGCATCGATCCGGCGATCGCTCGGGCACTCACCGCAGCGGCCAGGGCATCCGCGGTGCTGATGCTGGCGGCGATCGGGCGGCTCGACAGCTTAACCGTCACATCGGCCGGATCGGTGGTCGAGATGGCGTCACCCAGCGCATGGCGGATCGCATCCGCGTCGAGCTGCATGCCGTCGCTGGCGGGCTTCACCACGAACGTGCCGTGCTCGAGGCCGATACTGGCCGCCACCGGATCGTGGCTGAACCGCGTGGCGATCTCGCTCGTCACCAAGCCGATGGCATCCGCATCGTAGGCATGCGCCACCGGCGCGAGCACGGCACCCCGAACCAGCAGGCGCAGCCGATCAACGGCATTGGTCAGCGGATCTGCGGCACGCCCGGCGGCGAAGGCGGCGTCGAGCATGGTATCGAGCTCATAGCCCCGGCCGATGCGCGCGTAGGGCACAATCAGCGCCGCTCCGTCGACGACCAGCGTGGCGCTGCCTGTGCTCAGTGAAGGCAGTTCCGCGCTGAGGCGCTGCGCGGCTGAGCTCCGGTCGAGCCCATCGAGCTGGATGCCGGCGACGCTCACGCCAGGCATCACCAGGCCGCTGCTGCGCAGCGCCACGATGAGCGAGATCGTCGTGGCCAGGACCAAGGCCAGCAGCAGGGTCCCCGCAAGGCCGATCAGCGCGGCGTGGCGACGGGGAAAGCGCCAGAAACGCAAGCGTGGGCCTTCGAGGGTGGTTGTCGTCATTGGGCCGCCACCGGCGGCCAGGCGAATGGCGCGAAGCGCTGCATGATCTCGGCAGGCACTGCCGGTTCTCCCCAAGTACCGCGTTCTACTCGGATGTCTGGTAACAACCAGCAGCGGGCTCCGCGGGTTGTGGCGGAAGTATCCATGCTCCCGGCCGATCTGTCGAATGCCGCGATGAACCCGTTCGGCCGATGCTGCGCGGCGATGCTATACTCCGTGGCCCATGCGCGCCTCGTCGGGCGCGATTTTCATGCTCACCACACCCGCTGAGGATCCCACGTGGCAAGAAAGGCTCGAACCTGGAAGGGGGCACGCACGCCCCAGGCACTGAAGCGCGTGCGCCAGTCGATGCGCCGACACGCCGTCAATCGGCGGACCCGGAGCGAGGCCCGCACGCTCGTGCAGCACGCCGCCAACATCGCACTGGGACGCAGCGAGGGTAACGGAGCGGAGGCGGTGACGGCCGCCATCAGCGCACTCGACAAGGCAGCCGAGAAGGGCATTCTTCACCCGAACAATGCCGCTCGGCGCAAGAGCCGGTTGATGGTCAAGGCCAACGCCGCTCACCTGCTCGAGGCAGCCGAGGCAGCGCCCGTCGGCGCCCCCAGCGCGCCAAAGAAGCGCACCACCGCCAGCAAGACCGCGCAACGCAAGAAGGTCGCATCGGCCAAGGCCTCCAAGGCGGCAGCCGGCAGGGCAGCGGATCGACCGCGCACCGCCGCTGGCAAGGCGAAGGTGGCCGTCACCCGGGCAAGCCGCGAATCGGCCGCCGCGCGACGCCGCCGCAAGGCCGATGAGGGCGAAGCGAGCTCCGAGAGTTAGCGCCAACCACGTGGCGAGGGTTGGGCGCATCGCGCAGGTCAGCATCTCGGCCGGTGGCGTCCCGAAGCTGCCGGTCAGCGAACCGGTCGTCGTCGGCACGCTTGGCCTGGCCGGTGACAGCCACACCGAGCCCGAGCCAATGCACGGCGGCATTGAGCAGGCCGTCTGCCTCTACTCGCTCGAGTCCATCGCGCGTGTTGCAGGCGACGGGCATACCGCCTTTCCCGGGGCATTCGGCGAGAACCTCACCCTCGAAGGGATCGAGCTGGGGTCGCTGGCTTGCGGCGACCGCCTGGCAATCGGCGATGACGGCTTGCTGATCGAGCTGACCAAGCATGCCAAGCCATGCCAGACGATCGCGCACTGGTTCGTCGATCGCCACATCGCGCGGATCAGCCCGAAGACGCACCCGCAGGACGCGCGCTGGTACGCCCGCGTGCTGCGCGAGGGTCAGGTGCGCGTCGACGACCGGGTCGAGCGCCTCGCCTAGACGGTCGCGTCCTCGAGTGCGGCAACCCCGGGCAGCGTCTTCCCCTCCAGGAATTCGAGCGACGCTCCCCCGCCGGTCGAAATGTGGCTCATCCGATCGGCGACGCCGAGCTGCTCGACCGCGGCGACCGAATCGCCGCCGCCGACCACGGTGATCACGCCGCGGTCGGTCTGGTTGGCCAGGAAGCGCGCGATCGCATTGGTGCCTGCCGCAAACGCGGGAATCTCGAAGACGCCCATCGGTCCATTCCAGAAGACCGTCCGTGCCTTGGTGAGGTATTCGGTGTAGGCAGCGATCGTCGCCGGCCCGATATCCACCACCATCCAGTCCTTCGGCACCTCGCCAATGGGAACCACGTCGTGCGCAGCGCGCTGGTGGACCTGGGGCGCAACGACGGCATCGCTCGGCAGCATGATGCGCACGCGCTTGCGTCGAGCCTCGGCCATGATCCGCGTGGCGTCCTGCAGCTGCTCCGCCTCGACCAGGCTCTTGCCCAGCGCGAAACCTTTCGCCGCCAGAAAGGTGTTCGCCATGCCACCGCCCACGAGCACCGCCTGGCAACGGCCGAGCAGCGCGTCGAGCACCTCCAGCTTGCCCGTGACCTTGGCCCCGCCGATGATCGCGTGAAACGGCTTGGGCGGGCGCTCCAGCAGCCGAGAGAGAGCGTCGACCTCGCGTTCCATGAGGAGGCCGGCCACGCTCGGCAGGAAGTGGGTGATCCCTTCGGTGCTGGCATGGGCCCGATGCGCCGAGCCGAACGCATCGTCGACGTACACATTGGCGAATCCGGCCAGCGCCTTGGCAAACGCGGGATCGTTCGCCTCCTCCTCCGCGTGGAAGCGCAGGTTCTCGAGCATCAGCAGGTCGCCGGGACGCAGCTTGTCGACCGCGACCTGCACGCCGGGTCCCAGTGCATCACCGGTCATGCGCACCGGCCGGCCCAGCAGCTGGCTGAGGCGATCGGCGACGGGCTTGAGGCGCAGCGCGTCATTGACCTTGCCCTTGGGTCGACCCAGGTGGCTGGCCAGGATGACCGTCGCGCCGCGCTCGAGCAGATAGACGATGGTGGCCAGGCTCGCCCGGATGCGGCTGTCGTCGGTGATGCGGCCGTCGTCGAGCGGCACGTTGAGATCGGCGCGCAGGAAGACCCGCTTGCCCCGCACATCGATGTCGCGAACCGTCTTCTTGTCCATTCGGCTACAGCCGCTCGGCCATGAACGCGGCCAGGTCAGCGACGCGGCACGAGTAGCCCCACTCGTTGTCGTACCACGAGACGACCTTGAGCAGGCGATCGCCGGCGAGCATCGTCGCCTTCGCATCGATGATGGAGCTGCGCGAGTCGCCCCGAAAGTCGCTGCTCACCAGCTCCTCATCGGTATAGCCCAGCAGCCCCTGCATGCTGCCCTCCGATGCCGCACGCAGCGCCGAATTGGCGCCGTCAACGCTGACCGGCCGCGTCGTCTGCACGACGAGGTCGATGAGGCTCACCGTGGCGGTCGGAACCCGTAACGCGAAGCCGTCGAAGCGGCCCTTGAGCTCCGGCATCACCAGCGAGAGCGCCCGTGCCGCGCCGGTCGTGGTCGGGATGATGTTCTGGCCGGCGCTGCGCGCCCGGCGCAGGTCGGGGTGGAAGACGTCGAGCACGTTCTGATCGTTGGTGTAGCTGTGTACCGTCGTCATCAGCCCATAGTCGATCCCGAACTCGTCGAAGATCACCTTGGCCGGCAGGGCCAGGCCGTTGGTGGTGCACGACGCGTTGCTCACGATGTCGTGCTTCGCCGGGTCGTAGGTGCCCTCATTGACCCCGAGCACCAGGGTCGCGTCCTCGTTCCTGGCCGGCGCTGAGATGATGACCTTGCGGGCACCGGCCGTCAGGTGGCCACGAGCCCTGGTCGCATCGGTGAAGATGCCGGTCGACTCGATGACGATATCGACCCCCAGCTCCTTCCAGGGCAACGCGGCCGGATCCTTCTCGCTCGATGCGCGAATGTGATGGCCGTTGACCATGATCTCTCCGTCGCCGGCACTCACCTCGCCCTCGAAACGCCCGTAGGTCGAGTCGTACTTGAAGAGGTGCGCGTTGGTGGCGGTGGGCGCGAGGTCGTTGATGCCGACCACCTCGAGCTCGTCGGGATGGCGCTCGAGCATGGCCTTCAGCGTCTGGCGACCGATGCGTCCGAAGCCGTTGATGCCGATGCGCGTCGTCACTCAGGTTTCCTCCAGCTTGGGCGTGGCGAGCCGGCGAAACGCCGGATCGTGAATACGTTGGTTCACCATCGGCAGCGAACCGATGAGGCTGACGTCGTCCGGATAGCGTGCAAGCGCCAGTCGCACGCGACGTGCCGGAACGGGAAAGGCACGCTGCGCGATCTCCTCGCGCACCGCCTCCAGCAGGTCGGGCCGATGCACCGAGATGCTGCCGCCGAAGACGATGACTTCGGGGTTGAGCAGGTTGACCAGGCTGGCGCACATCGCCCCGATGGCGGTCCAGGCACGCGTCAGGATCGCCCGCGCGGCGGGATCGCCGGCATCGGCGGCGCGGGCCACCAGCTCGGCGTCCACAGCGCCCGCGTCTGGCGCGAGCTGACGCAGCTCGGGCGAGGCGCCGCTCTCCCAGAGGGCTCTGCCCTCGCGCGCGATGGCCGTGCCCGAGCCGATCGCCTCGGCGTGGCCACGCTGGCCATCGCCGCACAGCGGCCCGTCGAGATCGACCGTCATATGGCCGACCTCGCCGGCAGTGGCGTCAATGCCGATCAGCGGCCGGCCGCCGAGCACGATGCCACCGCCGATACCGGTCGAGACGGTGATGTAGATCGCCGCCTGCGTCCCCCGCGCGGCACCGTAGAGCCACTCGCACAGCACCGCGACGTTGGTGTCGCGCTCCAGGAAGGTCGGCAGCCGGGTGCGCTCCATGACTCGTTCGACCAGCGGCACGTCGTGCCAACCATGCAGGTTCGGTGGGGCGACCACGACGCCGCGCCACGGATCGAGCGGGCCAGGCGAGGAGATGCCGATGCCCATCGGATCGGGGAGGTTGGTGGCCGACGCCTCGTCGCGGACCCGGGCGGCCAGGTCACAGATCCGCCCGATAACCGCATCGATGCCCTCCTGATCTTCGGTCGCCATGGCATGTCGGCAGGTGACGCCGAGATCGGGGCTGATATGCGCGGCGCGGATCTGGGTGCCGCCGAGGTCGATCGCCAGGACCGACTGAGCGGCTGCCTCCTCCACGCCCTCATTCTAGCCGGCTGACCTGCGATCGGCCGCCCGAGCGAGCCATCGGTGGGACCGAGGGTCGCTGCCGGGCGGCCGAGCATGTCGCGTCGGGTCATCTGCCACGCCGCATCGCGGCGGGCGGCGACCCGGTCGAAAACGGCTGGCGGAGCTAGCCGCCGATCTTGAACATCTTCGTGCCGCACACGGGGCAGGTGCCCTCGGTTGCCGGCTTGCCGTTCTTCATCGTGATCTTGTTCTCGTTCTTCATCTCGCGCTTAGCCTTGCACTTCACGCAGTAGGCCTCGGTTGCCATCGGTCAGGTGCCTCCTTCTTCCGGCGTCTGATCGCCGGTCTGCGATTGCCGCCACCCGCCGCGCCCGCCGATCAGTGATGACCAGTGAGCATGGGCATCGCCGCCATCATCGGCCCGATCGATTGCCCACAGCAGATGGATGCCGGCCAGTCCGGCATCGATACAGCGTGCCTCCGCGGCCTCCTTCGCCGCGCCTTCGAGGAACGTGCCATCGGTCCGCTGCGCGTACGCCGCACAGATCGTTCCCGATCGCAGGCCCGCCAGTCCAGCCAGGACGAACAGGGCCGATGATTCCATTTCGAGGTTCGCGACGCCCTCGCGCCGCAACTCCTCCACGAGCTCAGGATACCGAACCGGAAGCGTGCGCATCGCTCTTCCCTGCGGAGCGTAAAACCCGCTCGCCGTCGCGGTCAGCCCGATGTGGTACGGATGGCCCAGCTCGCGGCAGGCCGCTTCGAGGGCCCAGACCACGTCCCGATGCGCAATCGCGGGGTAGCCATCCCGCACGTAGAACGACGTGGTGTTCTCCAGGCGGACCGCTCCAGTCGAGATCACGAGGTCGCCGAGGGCAATCTGTGGCTGCAGCGCGCCGCAGGAGCCGATCCGGATGAAGGTCGGCGCGTCAGTGATCTCCATCACCTCGGCGAGCACGATCTCCACGTTGTCGGTGCCCATCCCGGTCGATATGACGCTCAGCCGCATGCCGCGAAAGGCGCCCGTCGCCGTCATGATCTCGCGATTGCTGCGCTCCAGCTCGATCGAGTCGAAGCGGCTCGCGACCCTGGTCACGCGCCCGGGGTCGCCGACCAGCAGGACGTGCTCCGCGAGCTCGCCGCGCTCCAGGGCAATGTGGTATTGGCGCTCGCCTGAACGGGGAGCGTCGGCGCGTGAGATGCGGTTCGTGGCCTGGGACAAACGGTGGCGGCTCCCTGCTTCGAGCGTGCTCAGCGTCAGATCCGCGGGAGTATACGCGCCGCTGAGCGTGGAGGTGCCCCTCCGCGACGCTCGGCGGCTCGTTCGTGGCGGTCCCGTGCGCCAACGCGCTCACCGCGCGCCCGGCTCGTGTGGCACGCGCATGACCGTGAGCCGCGGCAGCGCCTCGCCGGCCTGCGGCGGCGCATCCGTCTCGGGAACCAGGTCATTTGGAGTCTGCGGGCCGCCGACGGCTTGGTGCATGGCGGCGAGGATGCGATCGAGCGCTCCCGTCCGCCAGGCGAACGCGCCAAGCGCCATGAGCGTCGCCACGGCCAGCGCCAGCAGGCCGAGGGCAAGTCGCGTGGAATGGTCCCGGTCGCCGTCCGGCACGCTGCTGGATGCTGAGCCCGATTTCGACGGCTTCCCATCTGGCATCGCCCGATTCTGGCCGCCGAGCAGCGGAAGGCTGCCGGGCGCGCCGCTCGCCGCCGCTCCAGCCTTGGCGTTGCGCGACCCGCCAACCGAGCCGCCGGAGCCCGCTCCGCCGAGGCCCGGCAGCGGACCGTAGCTCGAACCGCCAGCGCCTTGGTCGACTCCCGGTCCAGCTCCGGCACCCCCGGAGGCACCGGTTGCCGTGACCGGCGTGGCGATCAGGCGAAAGTCGGTCCTATCGCGCGGCCAGATGCGATACCCGCGATCCGGCTGCGCGCCGGTGGTCTCCTGTCCGAGAACGCCCCGGACCTCGACCCAGGCGTCGGCGACCAGGGCGGAACTATCGATGCGAGCCCGCTGGCTCACGAAGACCCTGATCTCGCCCGTCCCATCATTGATGCCGAACGAGATGTTGCCCGCCGAGGATCGTCGCGGATTGCCGGTGAGGGCGCCGCGGGCAATGACCACCTGCGCCTCAAGGGACTCACCCAGCTGACCGGTGGCGGAGCGGATCGCCGTTGGCTCGGCCTGGTTGCCGAGACGAGTCGGGGCCGCGCTGACGCGCAGCGTGAGCATGCCACTCCTGGTAGATCTGATCCCGCTCAGCTCCACGAGCTCTCCACGTCCCAATCGTCCGGCATCACCACTCAGCCGCACCAGGATGGCGCCGCTGGCGTCCTGCACCACGGCACTGGTGGGATCGATGAGTCCGCTCGGAGCCGTGACAATACCGCGCACCCGGAGGGCGGTCCCGGTGGCGGCCTGCCGCGCCTGCGCGATGGTCATCAGCGGAGAGTCATCGGGCGCGGGTGTTGGTACCGGAGTCGGGGTCGCCGCTGGAGTCGGGGTCGCCGTTGGCATGGGCGTGACGCTTGGAGTCGGCGATGGGCTGGGCGTCGGACTGGCAGTCGGAACCGGCACCAGGGCATCGATGTCCGCTGGGTCCCGGGGCTGGACGCGATAGCCGGACGTGCCGGTGCCGCTCGCGTCCCGCTGGCCCACCACGCCAACCAGGGTCAGGGTCACGCCACGCTGCCAGGCACCGGTGTCGATTCCCGACGACGGGACGACCAGCACGCGAATCGGCCCGGAACCGTCGTCAAGGTCGTAGGCAATCCCCGCTGAAAGCTCCGTGGCCGATGAAGTGACCTCGCCGTGCAGGGCCACGAGCTGACCCTCCACCGATTCACCGACGAATCCCGTGGCGAGGCTCGCTGGCTCAGGGTCGCTCCCCACACCGAGCAGCACCAAGCTGGCGCTCGAAGCGCGCAGGGTGCGCTGCTCGTAACGATCGTCGATCAGTCCACTGACCGTCACGCGGTCGCCACGGGTGTAGGCGCCGTCAGCGAGGAGCACGGCGATGCCGCCCGTTGCGTCGGCCAGGTAGCCGCCCCCATCGGTAAAGGCGGAGCCTGTGAGGGCCACGCCGGTGATCGTCGTCTCGCTGCCGTTTGGCAACCGCCGGGCGTCCGCGATCGAGATGCTGGGCGGCGGCGTGGGGCTGGGCGGCGGCGTGGGGCTGAGGCTCGGCGTCGCACTGGGAGTCGGCGTCGCACTGGGAGTCGGCGTGGAGCTCGGGCTCGGCGTCGCACTGGGAGTCGGGGTCGGGCTCGGAGGACCGCCCGTAATCGGCGGAGAGCCGCTGTTCTGCGGATCAGGCGTCGCACGCACCACGAAGTCAACCAGGTTGTCGTCCGTGTCCTGGCCCGAGCCGCTGCTGCCGCCCGGAAGCCGCTCGAGGCTTGCACCGACGGACGGCGCCGGCGCGGGCATTCCTTCGAGCCAGATGCTGGCCGCCGTCCCCCAGCCGACGGCATCGATCGCGCTGCTCGCCCCTTGGATCCGCAGTGCAATGCTGCCGCCGGTGGCGGCCAGACCGCTGGCATAAGTGAGGTCGGCGATGCCGGCATACGCTCCGGCCTCATTCGCCACCAGCAAATGAGCGCCAGCCGGAACGCTGGCTGCGCCGGATGACCAGGCGGCCTTGCGCGTGATCGTCGCCCCGCTGGCCGTCGCGTAGACGAGCTCCAGGCCTTCGAGCGGCAACGGGCTGGCCGCCGGGTTGTAGATCTCGATCAGCTCATCCGAGGCACTTGCCGCGCCAGTCAGCAGCTCGCTGATCAGGAGGTGTCCGGCAGGCTCGGTCAGATCCGCCACTGAAGCGGAGCCGCGATCCTCGGGCCTCGCCCGCGCCGGGGCGATCAGCGACATGAGCACCAACAGCGATCCGACGACGGCGGCAGCCTGTCGGAACACGGAACGGTCAGGCAAACGAAAAACGGGCACGGCACACCTCACTGCTGGAGGCGATGAGGTGCAGAGCATGCCGCAGCGGCCCTTACTGGCCGCTTACCGTCCGCTTATTTCACTCGGCAATCCGCATGGATCGTGCGGGTCACGTACAATCGCCCACCATGACAACCCGATCCCAGCGCGAGGCTGAATCCCGCGCCGAAGCCCGTCGAAGAGCGCGCCACGTCGCACAGGGCCATCTCGACGAGGAACCGGTCGACGACGAGACCACTCCTGCGATCAGATCGGCCCAGCCACAGGGTGCAGGAAATGTCCTGCAGCGCCTCTTTCCGCCGGCTGCTCCCCTGCCCGGCAAAGAGGATCCGCTCGCCGGATTTCATTACGAGGGCCCGCTGCGCGCTGTCATCTCGACCCTGTACCTGCTGGGACGCAACCCGCTCATCTGGATCGCCATGGGCGTGGTCTGGGCGCTCGCCTACATCGGCACCCTCTATTTCAAGCAGTCGATCATCGGAATCGTGGCGTCGATGCTGTCCTTCGTCGCCCTGATCGCGGCCGGCTGGCTGGGCTGGCAGCGGCCCTGGGCCTTCGGCCTGGCGTCGGCGGTGCTCGGCTACCTGCTGTACGCCGCGTTCGTGGTCCTCAATCTGTCGTCCATCCCCGCCCAGGGGGCGTTCACCGTCGGCGAGCTGGCGAACTTCCTGGTCGTCAGCGGGCTGCTCCAGGCTGCCGTTGGTCTCGTCGCAGGCTTCTACGGAGGCTACTTGCGCCGGCGACTGGCCGATACGCCCGGTGGGAAGCAGCAGCGCCGCAGGCGCTGAGCTCGCGCGCCAACGCTGGCACGATGGCACGCCGTCTGCTAGACCCAGCGGCGTAGACGCACACGAACGGACCGACAACCCTACCGACGCCCTTGGGCGACGGTCGTCACCAACGGAAGCTCGGGCCTGCGGTGACATTTGCGATCTCGCCCTCGTCGATCGGGCAGTTCGTTCCAAACGTCTTCTTGAAGGGCCGTTGCGGCTCCAGGACCCTCCGTACTGGGACCGCAGCGGCTCTTTCGCTGCCTCCGCATGAACCGATGCGGACGCTAGCGCTCGTGAGCGGCGACCGCCTCGGCGGCCGCCTGCGCCGCCGCCGCATAGGTCGACGCCAGGCCCAGTACCTCGCCGGTGGAGCGCATCTCCGGTCCGGGCGTGGGGTCGACGCCTGGCAGCCGCCAGAGCGATCCAACGGGCGCCTTGACGGCCACCAGCGCGGCGTCTGGCAGCAGCCCGGGCTGGAGGCCCACCTCCGCCAGCGATGCGCCCAGCGCGCAGCGGACCGCCGCGGCCACGACGTCGCGGCCGGTTGCCTTGGCCACGATGGGCACGGTGCGCGAGGCGCGCGGGTTGGCCTCAATGACCACGATCCGCTCCCCCGCCACGATCATCTGCACGTTGAGGATGCCGCGCAGGCCGAGCGCGGTGGCGATCCGCCCCGCAGCCGCGGCAGCATGCTCCTGCACCGAACGTGACAGGTGCTGCGGCGGGAGCACCGCGAGGCTATCCCCGGAATGCACGCCCGGCGGATCGAGCTGCTCCAGGATGCCCGGCACGCACCAGTCGACGCCGTCGCTGATGGCGTCGACGTCCAGCTCGATGCCGTCAATGAGCTCATCGACGCGCAGCGGCCAGCCGATATCGGTACGCAGCAGGGCCGCCAGGTCCGCATCGGAACGCAGCACCGCGATGCCCCGTCCGCCGATGACCCACGAGGGGCGCACGATGACGGGCAGGTGCAGCTTGGCGATGGCGACGCGCAGCTCGTCGTCATCGGCCGCCAGTTGGCCGCGTGGTCCGCAGACGCCGATCTCCTCGAGCAGGTGCGCGAAGCGCTCGCGATCCTCGGTGATCTCGATCGTCTCGGCCGTCAGGCCGGCGATCGGCACGTCGGCGTAGGCAAGGTCCCTGGCGAGGTCGATCGCGGTCTGGCCACCGAAGGTGAGCACCACGATCGGCGGCTCACCGGTGAGCGCACGCTCGTGGTCGATGACGTCGAGCACACTCTCGGTGTCGAGCGGCTCGAAATAAAGCCGCGAACAGGCGTCGTAATCGGTCGAGACCGTCTCGGGATTGTTGTTGATGACCACCGCGTCGAGCCCCATCTCGCGGATCGCCCAGGCAGCGCGCACGCTGCAGTAGTCGAACTCGATTCCCTGGCCGATGCGGATCGGCCCGGAGCCGACCACGATCACGCTGCGGCGATCGGTCGGCGGCGGCACCTCGGGCTGCGCATAGGTGCTGTAGAAGTAGGGCGTCTCCGCAGGAAACTCCCCGGCGCAGGTATCGACCCGCCGATATGCGGGCGTGATGCCGGAACGCACCCGGGCACGACGCAGCGCAGCGGGCGGAACACCCGACAGGTGCGCGATCTCGGCATCGCCGAACCCCGCCCGCTTGCCCTCGAGCAACGGTGCACCGACCAGTCGCCGCTCGGCTTCGATCAGCTCGGCCAGACGCTCGGTGAACCACGGCGCGATGCCCGTCAGCTCACTCAGCCCGGACGCATCGGTCCAGACGTGGCGCAGGAGCGCGACCAGGCGCCACAGCCGCGTGTCAGAGGGTGCGACAAACGTCGCCAGGTCGGCGGGCGCGCCGTAGTCCAGCCCCCAGGCCGGGTCCTCCCAGAGCCAGCCGCGACCGCGTGGCTCGAGCGAACGAATCGCCTTGAGCAGCGCCTGGCCGAACTCGCGATCGATCGCCATCGCCTCGCCGGTCGCCTTCATCTGCACGCCCAGGCTGCGATCCGCGGTCGGGAACTTGTCGAACGGCCAGCGCGGCAGCTTGACGACGACGTAATCGACCGCCGGCTCGAAGGCCGCGCTGCCGATTCCCGTCGCCGGGTTGGGCAGCTCGTCGAGCCGCTTGCCCAGGGCGATCAGGGCGGCGACGCGCGCGATCGGGTAACCGGTCGCCTTGCTGGCCAGGGCGCTCGATCGGCTCACGCGCGGGTTGACCTCGATGACCCGATAGTCCTCGCCGTCGGGCGAGACCGCCAGCTGCACGTTGCAGCCTCCCTCGAGGCGCAGCGCACGCGCGATCTTCAGCGCACAGCGTCGCAACCGCTGGACGAGCGGGTCGGGCAGCGTCTGGATTGGCGCCACCACGATGCTGTCGCCGGTATGCACGCCCATCGGGTCAAGGTTCTCCATGCCGCAGATGGCGATGGTCGTGTCCGCCGCGTCGCGCAGTACTTCGAACTCGATCTCCTTCCAGCCCAGCAGCGAGCGTTCGACCAGCACCTGACCGATGGGGCTGCTGCGCAGCCCGTGCGCAATCCGTTCACGAGCCTCGTGGAGGCTGTGCGCGAAGCCGCCGCCGCCGCCGCCCAGCGTGAATGCCGGGCGGACCACCACCGACCGGCCGAGCTCCTCCATGAAGCGCATCCCGTCCTCGACGCTCTCCACCACCGCGCTCTCGGGCACCGGCTCGCCGATGCCGAGCACCAGGTCGCGGAACCCGCCACGATCCTCCGCCGCTCGAACCGCGGCCAACGGCGTGCCGAGCACCCGGACGCCGTAGCGATCCAGCACGCCCGCATCGTCGAGCGCGACCGCCAGGTTGAGCCCCGTCTGGCCGCCGAGCGTCGGCAGCAGCGCGTGAGGTGCGTGCTCCTCGATGACATGGGTGAGGTACGCGACTGACAACGGGCCGATGAGCACCGTGCCGCCAACATCGGGATCGGTCATCACCGTCGCGGGATTCGAGTTGACCAGGATCGTTTCGACGCCTTCGCTGCGCAGCGCCAGGCAGGCCTGCACGCCGGCGTAGTCGAACTCCGCGGCCTGACCGATGACGATCGGTCCCGAACCGATCACCAGCACCTTGCGAGCGGTCACGCCGGCACCTCACCGGCGCCGCGCTCCCACCGCAGGAACATCGGTGCGGCGAGGGCCACGGGCGCCAGCATCGCAAAATACGCGTAGGTGGTCCAGCGGGCGGAGATCAACACGAGCAGGGTCACGGCGAGTCCGGCGAGAACTGCCGCGCCCAGGCGCCGGTAGGGCAGCGCGAGCGCCACGATCAGACCGATGCCGCCGACCGCCGCGGTCAGGAGCGTGGCGGCCGGCACGTCCCACACCGGCCAACGCATGTTCTGCGCGAAGGTCCAGATGTTCCAGCCGTAGACGTCGGCATGCACCCCGGCGAAGCTGAGCATCTGGCGCAGGTAGGCATCCGGCCCGATGAGCAGGAAGGGTGCCGACAACAACAGGAAGAGCCCCGCGGCACCGGCCAGATAGGGCAGTGCGGCCCGCAACCCGTCGACGCGCCAGAGGTACGCGAGCGGCAGGGCGACGAGCGGCAGCGCGCTCTGCTTGGTGGCAAGCGCCAGGCCGCTCATCAAGCCAGCCGCCAGCAGCTCAGCTGAGCCGGCACCGCGGCGGAGGGCCCACACCAGCACCACCAGCGCGGCCAGCAGCAGCGCGCCGGTGCCCGTATCGTTCGAGCCGTCGATGCTCAGATTGATCAGATTCGGGAGGCCGGCGTACAGGGCCACCGCGGGCAATGCCAGGACCCACGAGCCGATGACCGCCAGCCCGGCGAGCAGCAGCATCGCCATTCCCGCCAGCACGACCTGGGTCATCTGCACGCCGTACAGGCCGGACCACAGGTACCCGGGCAGGTGCACGAGCAGCGCTCCGGGCGGATAGGGCATGGGCTGACCGGCCGGCCGCGTCGCCTGGTAGACATGATCGTAAGGGTTGCCACCGCCGATCACCACGCCGATCGCCTCGTTCACCGTCGCGAGCACGTCGGAGCCGCCGGCTCCGCCTGGTGGGAAGTCCGCCAGGCGCAGCAGCAGGCCGCCGAGAACCAGGTAGGCCACGACGACGCTCATCCGCCTCGTCCACCACAACGCGGCCCCGGCAAACGGCAACGCCAGGAACAGGCCCAGGCGAGCGGCTGAGGGCAGCAGGTCACCCGAACGCCCCGAGAGCAGCAGCAGGCCGAAGACGGTCAGCCCCAGCAGTCCGGCGACAGTCACGCGCTCGGCGGGATCGTGGTCGCTCATCGGGCGGCGGACGCCACCGCAAGGTCGAAGACCCGCGACGCATCGATTGGACCGGGTGCCCCTTCGGGGTGAAACTGAACCGATGTGATCCGGCCACTGACATGCGTCAGCCCTTCGACCGTGTCATCGTTCAGGTCGCGGTGGCTGACCTGATAGCCGGCCGCCGCCAGCGCCGGATCATCGAGCACCGCGATCTCATGGTTGTGCGCGCCGATGTCCACTCGCCCACTGCCCGCCTCGATCACCGCGTGGTTGCCACCGTGATGGCCCACGGCCAGGCGCCGGGTGCGTGCGCCGGATGCCAGCGCCAGCAGCTGGTGGCCGAGGCAGATGCCGAGGATGGGCGGACCGCCGTCGAGCGCGCGTCCAGCCAGTGTGCGGACCGTGGCAATCTGCGGCGCCATGCGCGCTGGGTCGCCGGGTCCCGGCGAGAGGATCACGAGGTCCGCCTGGCGCGCGGCCACATCCTGGGCGCTGGCACTGTGCGGCAGCACGGTGACCTGCAGGCCTCGGTCGGCGAGCGCGGCCAACAGCGAGCGCTTCACGCCATAGTCCACCAGCACGGCACGTCCTCGCTGCGACCCGCGCGCCGCGAGAACCTGCGGCGCGCGGCTGGCGACGGCCGCGACGTGATCGATCGACTCCCAGGCGGGCAGCGCCGCGGCCTCGGCGACCGCGCGGCGAGCATCGGTCCAGGGATCCGCATTGCCGTCGGCCGCACGGATGACGGCACGGCGTCGCGCGCCGCGTCGCAGCTGCAGCGTCAGCGCACGCGTATCGATGCCGGTCAGGGCGGGGATGCCCGCCTCGCTGAGCAGCTCCTCGAGCGAGCGTCCCGGACCGGCGGGCGGCGTCACGAGGCGCGAGACGACAAGGGCGCGGGCATGGACTCGCGACGACTCGAACTCTGTCGGATCGATCCGATAGTTGCCGACCATGGGATGGGTGAGCACCACGATCTGGCCGGCGTACGACGGATCGGTCAGGATCTCGCCCCAGCCGGTGGCCGCCGTGGTGAAGATCAGGTCGCCTTCAGCGGGGAGTGGCGCGCCGCGCAGCAGACCGTGTTGCACGATCCCCTCTTCGAGCGCAAGCAGGCCGGCACGCCCCTGCTCCGGAAACGAAAACGGCGCCGACCGCTGTGCCGCGCCGGGCGCCGGTGAGTCGATTCGGGACGCGGTGTGGGTCATGCCTCGCTCCTTTCCGGCATCTCTGTGCCGGGCTTAAAGGACCGCCCGCAGTCTAGCGCATCGGGGGACGAGCGGGCCGACGCATCGACCCGCTCAAAGCAACGGGTCAGCCGGCCGGCGGCTCCTCGGCGGCAAGCTCCGCGCGCGGCATCCGCCGACGCAGCTCGAGCAGGCCGCGCAGCATCAGCAGCACGACGAACGCGAGGACGAGGAGGATCGGCAGCCACACGATGACGAACCAGATCGCGCCTGAAGCCAGGCCCTGGCCGACCTCGAGCAGCGAGGCGAGCGCCTGGCTGGCGATGGCGCCCGGATCCCAGGCGGCAGTCGCCGCCTGCACCGGCTGCGCGCGCGGCGTCAGGGTCACGGTCAGCGTGGCCATGTCGGCCTGGTCGCCGACGCTCTGGAGCTGTCCCTTGAGCTGCTCGATCTCGCCGCGCACCTGGTCGAGCCGTGTCTGGACGCTGAGAATGTCCTCGATCTTCTGGGCGCGCGCCAGCAGCGACCGATACTGCGTCTCCGACGCCTGCAGATTCTCGATGCGGGCGGTCAGATCCACGATCGATCCGGTGACATCCTCCTCGCGCGTGGCCTCCACGATCACCTTGCCATCAAACGCGTGGAGCTTGCTCAGCGCGTCGTCGAAATGCGCTGCCGGGACGCGAAGGGTCAGCGTCGCGGACTCCTCGAGCGTGCCGGCCTGCGAGCCGCCGACGTAGCCGCCGAGCTCCAGCGCCAACGCCCGCACGCGACCCAGCGCGCTCGCCACGTTTGGCACCTGGAGGGTGACCTCGCCGGTCTTGATGACATGCCGCTCGGTCGCCGCCGCCTGGGCGTCGGGAGCGGTCGATTGAGCGCCAGGCTGCGCCGCTGCGCCGGTCACGCTGCGCCCCTGGTCGGTGACGCCGGCCGGCAACTTCGCGGGCGCACCCGGAGCCAATCCGGCGGAGCTCGCGCACGCGGCGAGCAGCAGAACGACCATGATCAGGCCAATGATGGAGACAAGCCGCTGAGGGCGCCGTCGGCGCCCATCGGTGTGGAGCATGAGTGGATCTCCCGGATTGCTACTTGCACGCCAGACGCAGGAAGCCGGCGCCGGTTCCCACCCGAAGCCCGGAAGGTCGGGTACGATCAGGCGATGGAGCAGCACACCGCGGAGCTGATGGGCGATGAGTCGGCGCGCGCCGAGCTGGCGGCGAACGAGTTCAATCGCAGCTGGGTGGCCGGCCATCTCGCGGAGGAGCGACGCCGAGCGGGCCTGCTGGGTGAAATCCGCGAGGTCATCTTTGGCGCTCAGGACGGGCTGGTCAGCACGCTCGCGGTGGTGAGCACCGTCGCTGGGGCGAGTCCGAACCGGTTCCCGGTGCTGGTGGCCGGGATCGCCTCCGCGCTGGCTGGCATCTTCAGCATGGCCGCCGGCGAATACATGAGCAGCAAGAGCCAGCGTGAGATCTTCGAGGCCCAGATCGTCGGTGAGCGGGAAGAGGTCGCCGAGCGGCCCGGCGAGGCGGAGGCGGAGATCGCCTACATGCTCGAGGAGGACGGCCTGCCTGGGCCGGATGCCTCGCAGGTTGCCCGGGTGATGGCCGACCATCCCGAGGTGCTGCTCAAGACCATGGTCGAGAAGGAGCTGGGGCTGAGCCTCGAGGAAGGCCACGGATCGCCGCTGCAGGGCGCGCTGATCATGGGCGTCGCGTTCGGGATCGGGGCCGCCGTGCCGATCGTTCCGTACCTGCTGCTGCCCGTGCGCGGGGGTGCGACGTACGTTTCGACGGTGGCAACGGCCATGGTGCTCTTCGGCATCGGCGTCGTGAAGTCGCGCTGGACGCGGCGCAATTGGCTGCGCTCCGGCCTGGAGATCCTGGTCCTCGCCGCGGTCGCTGGGATCGCGGGCTACTTCTTCGGCAGCGTCCTGCCGGGCGTGCTCGGCGCGCCGAGCGTCTGAGTAGCCTTCTGTCCCAGCTCTCGCCACGCCAGGGTGAGCACCTCGAATGTGTCAGGTGGCAGCAGGTCCCCGACGACGAGCGCGCCAACCGCATCCAGGACCGGCGGGGCTGCCCTGGCGGCGGCCTCAGCCGGCGTCACATCCCTGCCGTAGCCGGAGATCTGCGAGCCGCCGGCGAACCAGCGGTCGACCCAAGCCTCCACCTTGCGCTGGGCCGCTTCCAGCTCCTTCCCACGACCGCCCGTGACCGCTGCCCGCCGCATCGCGTCGCGTGCTCGGCGTCGTTGCGAATCGTCGGAATCGAAGCTTGCCAAGAACATCGCCCCCTCCTGGTTGAGGAAGTCGAGGCGCGCCAACAACGCGTCGACCTGCTCCTGGTTGGGGCCGAATTCGGCGGCCACGTCAGATGCTCTCGAAGGCCAAGAGCAGGGCTACGGCCAGGACGACGGTGATCATGCACGGTGGGTTGGGTCGCAACATTGCCGCCGAGTATATCGGTATGTCAGCGCGCGCCCCGAGGGCAGGTAGCCACCGTCAGCCGAGCAGCGTCAGCCAGCCGATGCCGAACAAACGAGGCGACCAGGAACAGCCCGAAGCGGACGACCCAGCGAACGCCGGCGTCCTCCGGGTCCGCGAGCTCGCGAGGGGCGACTACCAGCATGGCGTAGAAGGCACCGAGGCCGCCGAGCAGCAGCAGCACGCCGTAGACGTCATGGCGCGGAAGTATATCGGGATGTCAGGAAGGCTCCGCGGACGTCAACGGAACATGCGCTGCTGCTTGGCGAGGTCCATGTGGGTCTCCTCGGCGACGACCTCGTCGACCGAGCGCAGCCGCCGCGCGACGACGTTGAGCACCTCGCCCTCCACCTGCAGGACGCCGTCGATCACCAGCAGCGGATGGCTGTGCAGCAGGGCGCGGTAGCGTTGATAGACCTGCGGCCGCACCGTCACGTTGATCATGCCGGTCTCGTCCTCCAGGGCGATGAAGACGAAGTGCTTGGCGGTCATCGGGTGCTGGATGCTGACCGCCAGCCCCGCCAGCCTCACCATGGACCGATCGCGCCGCCGTCCCACCTCGGCAACCGGGATGACGCCACGCCTCGTCAGGCTGTCGCGGAACAGCTCGACCGCGTGGGCCGTGGAGCTCAACCCCAGCTCGCGGTAGTCGGCGGCCACCTTTTCGGCGAAGCTCATCGGCGGCAGGGCGTGGCCCAGCGCACGCTGGGCGTCATCGGTCAGGCTCAGGGCAGGATGCGCCGGGTTGGCGTCAGCC
Organism: Candidatus Limnocylindria bacterium; assembly: GCA_038253355.1. Taxonomy (GTDB): domain Bacteria; phylum Chloroflexota; class Limnocylindria; order QHBO01; family QHBO01; genus JAICUY01. The sequence continues at coordinate 5,692 of JBBSHF010000004.1, read as the reverse complement.
AGGGTGGTGCGCAGCTGCCAGAGCAGCTCGCGACGTGGCACATCGGTCCAGTCGAAGGCACCCACCGCAATCAGGCGCTCGACCACCTGTTCGCCCAGCTGCGTCCGAGCCACGAAATCCCTGATCGACCGATACGGACCAATGGCGCGCTCGCCCTCCAGCCGCGCGCGCTCAGCCTCGCCGATGCCCTTGACCTGGCTCAATCCCAGGCGCAGCGCCATGGCGTGATTGCCCGGTGAGCAACTATCGGCCAACGAACCATCTCGCCTTGGCCGTCCGGTGCCCGGTGAGCACGCGGCGGCCATCGAGGAGAGCGAATTGGCCTCAACGTGGCCGTTGTTTGCCTCGGCGGCAAGCCCGGACGCTGGCGGGAACGCCTCGGTGTCGTGTTCCCAGGCCGATGCGTTGACGTCCACCGGCAGGACGGTGACGCCGTGGCGCTTGGCGTCGTTGACGATGACCGCCGGCGAGTAGAAGCCCATCGGCTGGTTGTTCAGGATGCCGGCGTAGTAGTGCGCCGGGTAGTGCAGCTTCAGCCAGGCGGTGTCGTAGGTGATCTTGGCGAAGGCCGCGGCGTGGGCGCGGGCGAAGCCGAACTCGGCGAACGCACCGCAGCGGCGGAAAAGCTCCTCGGCGTCCGGTTCGCTCAGGCCGGTGTGCCGTGCGCCGGCGACGAAGCGGGCGTGCTCCTTCTCCATCTCGCGATGGCTGCGATGACTGCCCATCGCCTTGCGGAAGATATCGGCCTCCAGCGCCGAGTAGCCGCACACCTCGATGGCGATCTGCATCACCTGCTCCTGGTAGAGGATCACGCCAAGCGTGTCGCTCAGGATCGGCTCGAGGCTCGGGTGCAGGTAGGTGACCTCCTCCGTGCCGGCGCGCCGGCGCAGGTAGGGGTGCACCGCGTTGCCCTGGATCGGACCGGGGCGAATGATCGCCACCTGCACGACCAGATCCTCGAAGCGCTCCGGGCGTGCCTTGGGCAGCGCCTGCATCTGCGCGCGGCTCTCGATCTGGAACATGCCGACCGTGTCGGCTGCCCGGATGGTGGCGAACACCTGTGGGTCGTCATGCGGGAGTCCGTCAAGATCTGGCCGTGTGCCGATGTCGCGCTCGATCCTTGTCAGGGCGTCACTGACCACGCCGAGCGTGCGCAGGGAGAGGAGGTCGATCTTTACCAGGCCGAGCTGCTCGACGTCCTCCTTGTCGTACTGGGTCACGACGCGGTTCGGCATGCTGGCCTTCTCGATGGGGATAAGGTCGATGAGCGGGGTTCTTGTGATCAACATCCCGCCGACGTGGATCCCCAGGTGCCGCGGAAAGCCGTCGATCTCGCCGCACAGCTGCAGGAGCCACTGCCATCGGTTGGGCGCGGGTGCGGGGCCGGGTGCGGGGCCGGGCGCGGTGCCGGGTGTGGTGCCGGGTGTGGTGCCGGGTGTGGTGCCGGGCGCGGTGCCGGGTGGTTCTTGCCATATGTTCGCCTGGTGAGCATGGGATGGCGATCCGGCCGTTGGTTCCTGCCAAATGTTCGCCTGGTGAGCATTAGGCGGCGAAATCGGCCCATCCGCGGTCTGAGGGTAGAGATTTGCGGGTATTCCGCCCGGCCCTTCTTCGCCCCACGCTCCTGTGGTGAACATTTGACGATTTCGCGCATCGGCCGAAGGTCCCCGCGTCGAAAACCCCCGCGTCGAAGGCCCGCGCACAACATGTGGCCGTCGCCGCTCCTCGACAGGCATCCCGCTCTCCGGATCCACCCGAACGAGGCCGCGTCGCTCGCTCGACGGACCGGGCGAGCCGGCATCCCGGGGCTGCGGCAGCTCGAGCGGCGCGCCGGAAGCGGCGGCATACCGCTTCGTCTGCGTCGCCTCGTGCTTCACCGAGGTCACCGACTGGTCGAACGCGCGCGGCTGCTTCGGCGGATACCAGCCGCCCTCGGAGACCGGACGTCCCCGACCGTCGCGTCCCGGCGGCACCGCAGCGTCCGCCATGTCGATCCCCAGCTCGTCGAAGAGCCAGCCGAACGAGCCGTCCAGGGCCAGGTCGCGCGCCACGTCGGAGGCGTCACGCGTGTCGAGCGCCTTGGCCAGGCGGTCCACTGAATCCACTGGAAAGCCGAGCGCCTTGGCCACCTCGCGCACCGCCGAACGGGCGCGATAGGTGACGACCGTGCAGACCATGGCCGCATGATCGGCGCCGTAGCGCTGATAGAGGTACTGGATCACCTCCTCGCGGCGGTTGACGTCGAAGTCGATGTCGATGTCGGGCAGCGTGCGCGCCTCGTTGATGAAGCGCTCGAAAAGGAGCTTGTGCTCGATCGGGTCAACCTTGGTGATGCCCAGGCAGTAGGCCACGATCGAATCGCCGGCACTCCCCCTTCCCTGACCGATGATCCCGTTCTGTCGCGCGAACTCCATCAGGTCCCACACGATCAGGAAGAACTCGGCCAGGTGCGTACGCTCGATGATCTCCAGCTCGTGGGTGAGCTGCTGCACCGCTTGCCTGGTAATGGGGCGGTAACGGACCAGTAAGCCCTTGTGTGCAATCTGGTACAGATATGAGAACGCGGTCTCCCCCTCAGGGACGCTGAATCCCGGAAACCGATAGCGCTCGAAGTCGAGGTCCAGCCGGCAGGCCTGACCGATGACGCCGCTGAGCGCCATCCCACGCTGCCAGGCGCGGCGGGCGTGTGCGTCAGGTAGCTGTGCGCCGATGACGGTCAACTCCGCGCCGGACTTGAGCCGATACTCGGCGTTGGGCAGCAGCAGCTCGCGCGCCTCCTCGAGCGTCGACCCGTGGCGGATGCAGACCAGCACGTCCTGCAGCCGATGGCCGTCGCGCTCGGCATAGTGGACCTCGTTGGTCACGACGGTAGGGAGGCTGGCACGCTCCGCGAGCTCGGCGAGCTGTGCCACGAGCCAGTCGTCGTCCGGCTGCAGATGGTGACTGAGCTCCACCCCAAAGCCGTCCACCGGAAAGTGGCTCGCCCAGCGTTGTGCTGCGGCCAGCGCCTCCGCACGCTCGCCGGCGAGCAGGTGACGTGGCACTTCGCCGTTGCGACAGCCGGAGAGGCCGATCAGGTGGCCCTGTGCCTCGTCGAGCGCGGCCTCGACGAGCGAGCGCTCGAAGACGGGGAACTGCTTCTCCCCTGCGAGATGGCCACGGCTGACGAGCCGCGAGAGAGCAGTGTAGCCATCGCTGTCGCGTGCCAGCAGGACGAGATGGTCGCCGGGCATCGGGCCGGCATGGAACTCGCCCGGCCAGCCGCGGCTCGCTTTCGACCCTCGCAGCGGGTCGTTGAGCTTGCGGCCGCGACGCACCGTCCGCAGCTCCGCCTCGTCACGCGGAATCGTCAGCTCCAGGCCGATGATCGGCCGGACGGACGTGAGGCCGGCGGCGCGGGCGGCATCGGTATCGGTCTGTTGGGCTGTCTTGACGAGGCGCACGGCGGCGTACAGGCCGGCATGGTCGGTGATGGCGAGGGCGGGCAGGTCAAGCAGGGCGGCCAGGGCAACCAGATCCTCGACGTGGCTGCCGCCGTCGAGAAAGCTGAAGTTGCTGTGCGCGTGCAGCTCGCAGTAGGCGGAAGGGTCGTCCGGCGTGGCCATCGGACCGACCATGATAGAACAGGTGTTCTAGTCCGGGAACGCGGGTGAAACGCGTCAGCCTTAACCCGCAAGCGCCTCGAGCGTCGGCAGGTGCTCGGTCTGGCCCTGGGCGTTGAGCGGGATGATGGCGACGTGGTCCGCGCCGGAGGCCACGTACTGCCCCACGCGTTCGCGAACGTCGTCCACGGAGCCGCAGGCGACCATGGCGTCGACCATGAGGTCGCTGCCCGGCTTCTCCCAGTCGATGGCGTCGAAGCCCTGCAGCGTCCAGCTGGCCTGGTAGGTCGGCGTGCGCAGGTAGGGCGCCAGGTACGCCCGCCCGATCGCTCGCGCTTCCGACGGCGTCGAGGAGAGGGCCACCGGCAGCGTGACCGCGAGCGTGGCGCGCGGCCCATCCGCGCCGGCCACTGAGGCATCCAGGATCGTCCGCATTTCCGCCACGCGAGCGGGAGTGACGAGGTACGGGAAGGCGCCATCGGCATCGGTTGCGGAGAGGGCGAGCATGTGGTCTCGCAGCGCGGCGAGCAGCACCGGCGGCTCACCCGCGCCCTCGGGCGCCATCGGTCCACGGTAGATGGCTGACCGATAGGCGGCCAGGTACTCGCGCATGCGGGTCAGCGGCCGGTCGTAGTGGTGACCGCGCAGCTTCTCGACGAGGTGCGGGTGGGAGACGCCCAGGCCCAGCACGAACCGACCGGCGCTCGCCTCGTGGATGCTCATGGCCGCCATGCGGGCGGTCTGCGCGTCACGGCCCCAGATGCTGGCGATGCTGGTGCCGAGCTTCATGGTCGTCGTCGCCTGGGCGAGCAGGGCGAGCAGGGTGAAGGGCTCGCGACCGACCGTCTCGGGCACCCACAGCGTGCCGTAGCCGAGCTCGTCGGCGCGCCGCGCGTAGTCGCGTGCCTCCTCGATCGACAGCGTGTCGAGGTGGCCCCACACGCCCAGTCTTCCCAGGCCGATGTCGTGGCTGCTCATCGACCGATGCTACCGCCGGCAACGAACCGATAGCGCAGGAACAGCTCGTCGCCGTGGCGATGGACGCTCACCAGGCTGCCGCGGCGCGGATCATCGGCCCACGGCGAGCCACCGGAGATCGGCGCGATCATCGACAGCGCGTCGCTTGCGATCACGCTGGCCCCGAGTGTCCAGAAGACCTCGTCCAGGGCGCTGCGCGCCAGAAAGGCGGCGTTCGTGGTCGGGCCACCCTCCAGCAGGACGGAGCGGATGCCGCGCTCGTGGAGGCGCGCGAGCACCCAGGCCGGGTCGGGATCAGGCGTTGGCGCACGGAGAAGCTCGACCCCGGGGCTGGCCACCTGCGGGTTGTCACGGCCGACGATCAGGATGCGAGGCTGGTCGTTGCCGTGCCACTTCTCGATCGGAACGGGCGTCGAGCCGGCGATCACCACGCTGGTCGGCTGCGGCGGCCGGCCCTGCTCCACGCGTCGGGCGGCCAGGTCATCGGGGATCTGCGGCCAGAAGCCGGCCGCGCGAATTGTTCCGGCACCGTTGCCGACGGCATCGAAGCCGGCCCGCAGCAGACGCATCAGCCGTCGATCGACCCGGCTGCCGAGGCCTTCGGCGCCTCCTGCCACCTGCGCCCGGCCATCGATGCTGGTCACCATGTTGATCGCGACGGATGGCCGGTCGGCGGGTGGATCGGGCAGCGCGAGATCAGCGAAGGCGACGTCCAGCTCGAGGTCGACCTGTGGATTCGGCCAGAGCCGGTCGAGGTGAAACTCATTCACGGGGACGATCCTAACCGTTGGCGGCGGTGACGCGATGGCCGCGGGTCTTGCACGCGGTGGAGGCAAATGCCGGAGGATGGTCGTGGACGGGGCCAGGATGGACCGTTCCGGCGTCATTCTCGGAACATAGGAGCTTGCAAGGAACTGCGAAGGAAGGCCTCATCTTGGGCAGGTGCCTCCACCAGATGCAAGATCGTCGGAGACGAGCCCGGACGAGCCCGGACGAGCCCGACTGCTCAGGCCGGCGGTTCGTACTTCTCGACGCGCTCAAGCGCATCGGCGTCGAGCGCGATCTGGACCCGCGAAGGCGTCAGCAGGGTCACCTGGCTCGACGGCACCATC
>JBBSHF010000003.1:0-56975 GCA_038253355.1 Candidatus Limnocylindria bacterium | reverse complement strand
CCGCTCGGAAAGGGCCGGTCACGCGGGAAATCGCGTGGCGGTGGACGGTAGCCACGGTCGCGCTCGTCAAAGTCACGCGCGGGCCGGGCGGGCCGATCACTGCGCTGACCGCCGCGGAATCCACCACCGCCCCGGTAGTCGCCACCTGGTCGGCCCCCGCCGCGTTGCTCGCCGCCGGGGCGGCCCGGTCGACCGCCGCCAGGGCCTCTTCTGTCGTTTTGCATTTTTTAACGATAGCGGCTATCGCCGATCCTCGCCAGCACGGCGTCTAAAAGCTGCCGCTCGCTCCGCCGCCGCCTCCGCCACCGCCGCCACCGAAGCCGCCGCCCCCGCTCGAGCTGCTGGAGCTCGATGGCGGCGTGGAGCCGATACTTCCCAGCGCGGAGAACATGCCCCCGAAGTCGGGCACGCCGGAGCCTGAGAAGACGCTCCCGCCACCCGGAAAGACGGTCGCGCCTCCGGCGCCGGCATCGGCCAGTGATGACAGCGAAGAAGTCGAAGACGACGAGCCGAGCCAGTACGGGTAATAGACCCCCGACGCCGGTGCCTTGCCCTCGCGTTGATCGGCAAGGCTGCGCTCCAGGACCGCGCTGATCTCGTCGTGCAGGCCGAGCGCGAATCCCCAGACCACCGCTTTGTCCGGCGTATCGGCCAGGATCTGCACGGTCCGATCGGCGACGACCTCCGTCATGGAGCGCGCCTGTTCCAGGGTCTTCAGCAGGGTGCGCCGATAGGCCTTCAGCATGGCGTCGACCATCGCGCCGTTGGGCGTGCGCTGGCTCATCGCCTGTCCGAACAGCATGCTGCCGATGCCCGCCAGAGCGAGGGCCAGGCCAAGCGTCGTCATCCCGCTCATCGGTATCGCGAAGCCGATGAAGCCAGCCACCACGCCGAGCACCAGCTCGCCGCCGCCGATGGCGGTCCAGCGCGTGATGGCCGGCCCGGGCAGGTGCGTGAACCAGCCGAGCCGCAGCGCCTCGCGGTCGAGCACCTCCTTCACCGGACCCAGCGCACCGTTCAGCGGCCACAGCGACGACCGGCTGAGGCGGTCGCTGTCGGCCGCCATGCCGCGGATCGTCTGCTCGGCGAGCTGCTCCGGCGCCGCCAGGGCGCCATGGCCGGCTGGCTCGCTGCCGAGCAGGATGGCCGGGTCCTGCTCGGCGTCCGGCTCATCATCGGAGCGTGCGTCGGAGACTCGGTCCAGGTTCCAGAAGCCGATGCGACCGACGCTGGCCAGCTCGACGAGTGTCGTGTCGAGGCTGTGCTGCGTGGCGCGGCCGCTGCGCACCACGGTGGCGAGCGGCGGTGTCATGCCGGCGGGCGGCCCCGCCATCAGGATCGACGGGCTGTCGAGGTAGTCAGGGTCGTCGCCGTTGCGGCGCCAGGAACGAAACGCCAGGCCGAGAAGCACCAGGAAAATGAGTGGCGCGGCGATCAGGCCCAGCACCGCGTTGAGCTGCCGCAGCCCGGTCAATCGATCCCGCTGCTCGGGCGTCACCTGGGCGTTGATCACGTCCATGGCGCTGAGCAGTGCGCCGTCGATGTCGCCGGCTCGTGCCGCGGGCACCATCTGGTCGTCAATGATCATCTTCAGCCCGTTCTCGGCGATGTAGGCGCTTTTGAAGCCCGCACCGGCGTACAGGCTGATCCGCCCGTGCAGCCGCGTCTCGTCGAGACCCAGCAGGATCACCAGCCCGTCGTCGAACCCCTTGCGGCCAACCCCCCACTGGTCCATCAACGCGTGCGCGTCGTCGAGGTTCTCCTCCTCGCTGATCGCGGGCTTGATCTGCAGGTAGACCACGATCTCGGCGCCAGTGCGCAGCTCGATCGCATCGATCTGGCTCTTCAGCGCGGCCTCGGTGTTGGCGCGGATCGCGTCCGCGGGGTCATAGACCGATTGGCTCGCCACCGGATTCGGGAACGGCGGACCTGCTCCGAAGGCCGGTGCGGCCAGGGTGACCAGGGCAAGGAGCAGCAGCCCGGCTGGGAGGTGGCGGTACAGGTGGGACAGCATGCGCGGAGGATAGCGCCACCCCGATTCGCGGTGGCTGCGTTTGACCTCGCGAGCGGCAGATGGCACGCTTGTTGCGCCTTCCACGGCAATTCCGGGTGGCCATCCGCCTTCAATGGCGACGCTCGCGGCCTCCCGATGAACCCCCACGGAGACAACCGAATTGAAATATTCCATCGGGGCGCTGGCCGCCCTGTTCGTCGCTGCGGCTCTCATGGTCGTGGCATCCGCCGGCGTGTCGGCGGCACCCACAACGCACCCCACACAACGTCATCTGCTCGCCCAGGCGGGGGAGCAGCAGGTCCTCTCGAGTCGCAGCGGCGTGTCGACCCGTGACAGCGTGCGGCAGCGGGGGTTGCTGTCCGCGACACAGCCACTGACCGCGCCAGATCAACCGCCTGGGGCCGCCGGCACCGTCCCCACGTCAATGCCTCGATCCGCGCCGGCGTCGGCCACGCCGATGGCGACCGGTTTGGCGAGCAATTACGCTGGAACGGCCGGGTTCGTCGGCCAACCGGTCGTCGCGCTGCCGAGCGCGTTCGGCGGGCGGTATACCGGTTCGATCAACGGCTATGTCACGGTCTGCGCCGACCGATGCGCACGACTGCCGGTCGCCGATTGGTGCCAGTGCTACTGGGGAACGCTCGATCAGCGGGTGGTTGACCTGACCGACGCGGCCTGGTCCGCGGTCAGTGACACGCCGCGCTCGCGCGGCATCATCACGGTGCGTCTGCTGCTCGAGTAGGCGGGCGGCTTACTGGCAGGCGACGCTGACGCTGTGCGGCCGGGCGGCGAGGCCCGGCATGTGCTCGTCGAAGGTAATGCGCTGCCCGCCGGGCACAATCGGCGAGACCACCGAGATGCTCTGCAACGAGCGGCCCTGGCTGTCGTTCGCCACGAGCTGGCACTTGGCGCGGCCCGCCTTGGTCCCCTGGTTGGCGACCGAAATGGTGATCGCCGTATCGGCGGCCGCGGGCGCGACGGCGACGACCTGCGCGCTGTACGGCCCCACGCCGCGCAGCGCCAGGCTACCGGCCACCGCCAGCAGGATCACGCCGAGCACGATCGCCACGACCATGGTGCCGTGGTACTGGCTCGCCGACGGCGTCGCCATCCCGGCGCGGTTGCAGATCTCGCAGATCGTCTCGTCGGGTCCGACCTCGCGGCCGCACTTGATGCAGTGGCGGGGCGCGCCGGTCATTCGTCCGCTCTCCCGAGCCGCTCGCCTGCCTCGATGGGCGGCGCCAGCCAGTTCTCCTGCGGCGCCAGCGGGCAGCTCCAGCGCGGGTCGTAGGTGCACGACGGGTGATAGGCGTAGTTGAAGTCGAGCGTCAGGCGATCGCCCGAGGCGCCGAGGTCCGCGCCCTTGGCCGAGTCCCAAAGGTAGCGCCCGCCGCCGTAGGTCGCGCTGCCGCTGGTCGCGTCGCGGAACGGAATGAAGATGCCGCCCGCATAGTCGTTCAGCCAGTAGACCGCCAGGCGGCACACCGTGCCACCGACCAGGAAGCTCACCCAGCCGATGCGCGAGAAGGGCATGGCTGGGCCTTCGCCGGAACGCGGCAGGTCGAGCGGGGCCGCCTGCGGATCGTGCTCGAGCGGCGCCCAGAAGCGGAGAACCGGATCGTGGCGCCAGTACGCCAGGCCACGGAAATCGCGCCGCTGGTCGAGCGGAATCGGCGACTGCGCGTGCTCGGCGACGAGCCGGTCCTTGTGGCTCCGAAAGGTCACCAGGCGCAATGCCTCGGCGCGACCATCACGGCGCAGTGCGTCGTACAGCGCGAAGACGCGGCGCCGGTAATCGGCGAGCTCCAGGTGATCAGAGGTGTACATCGGCGGGGCAAGGATAAGGGGCGGTGACCCCGCGGGTCGACCGCCCCATCGGTCCAGCTCAGGGAGAACGGACCTACGAGAGCCCGCTGTCGGTCAGAAACTGCTTCGCGACGTCCTCCGGCTTCTGATGGTCGACCGCCACCTTGACCCCGAGCTTGGTCAGCACCTCGGTGGTCAGCTTGGCCGAGATGGCGTTCAGCGTGGCCGCGAAGTCGGCCGGCGCCTTGTCGAGCAGATCCTGCCTGACCACGGGCGCCATGTTGTCGGCCGCCTGCGACTGCTTGTCGTCGTCGAGCAGCACCAGGTTGAACTTCTCGATATCAGGCTGCGTGGTACACAGCTCGGCCACATCGATGTTGCTGCTGCTCAGCGCCGTGGCCATGGCGGCGCTGCAGGCGTCGAGCTTGGTGACCCGCAGCTTGCTGATGTCGATCCCGTAGGCCGTGTTCAGCGCCGGCCCACATGACGGGTTGGTCGAGCACTCACCGGGCAGGCCCCACTTCACCTTGTCGGCGACCTTGGCGAGATCGCTGACCGTCTTGAGGGTGTACGTGTCGGCGGTCTCCTGGCGGACGACGAAACCGTTCTGGTCCTGTCCGGGAGCGATATCGAGCACGGTCAGCCCCAGCGGCTGGAGTGCCGTCTTGAGGTTGGTGGCGGTGGCAGCCGGGTCGCCGGTGGCCGTCGCCTTCAGCTCGCGGGCCTCGCTGCCGATGTATTCCGGCATGAGGTTGATGTCACCTGACTTGAGCGCGGCGTTGGTTGCCTGTCGGGCGCCTACGTTCAGCTTGCGCTCGACGGTGTAGCCCTTCGCTTCGAGGGCCTGGGCGTACATCTCGGCGACGAGCGCCGACTCGTAGAAGTCCGCCGAGCCGACGATGATCTTCGGCTTCGACGCTGCCGGCGAGCCGCCGGTTGGCGATGTGCTGCTGCCCCCACCCGTCGTGCAGGCGCTGACCAGCAGCGCGAGCAGCGACGCCCCGAGGGCGAGCTTGCGGCCTATCCGCATGTGGGTCCTCCTTATCCGATGCTGCGTTGTCCGATGGTGTGTAACGCCGCGGTCGCGGCGCACAGCGCGAGTCTAATCAGCCATAGCATGTAGGTCCAATGAAGCGGCGAGGTTCAGGCCCGTGGTCAGGGCGCCTGCCCGGCGAGCTCGAAGGCCTGCTCCCGGCGCGACGTGCGCAGGCCGGCTGACACCGATGCGCGCTGGATGCCGGCGAAGGCCAGCTCGGTGGCGATGGCCAGCAGCGCCACCAGCACCGCGCCCACGATCAGTTGACCGTCGTCGTGCTGGCTGATCCCGTCGAGAATGTAGCGGCCCAGGCCGCCGGTGCCGAGCACCGCGCCGAGCGTCGTGGTGGCGATCACCTGCACGGCCGAGGTGCGCACCCCGGCCAGGATGACCGGCAGCGCGAGCGGCAGCTCCACGCGACGCAGCACCTGCATCTCGCGCATGCCCATGCCGCGCGCCGCCTCGACCAGGTCGCGATCGACTTCGCGCAGCCCCGCGTAGGTGTTGGTGATCATGGGCGGCACGGCGAGCGCGAACAGCGCGATCAGCGTCGGGGGCACACCCAGCGGGATATCGGTGTGCGCGGTGAGCGGCAGGGTCAGCGGCAGGATCATGCCCAGGATGCCGAGCGAGGGAAGCGCGCGACCGATGTTGCCGATCGAGACCGCCAGGAGCGCGCCCCGTCCGCTATGACCGATGTACAGCCCGATCGGCAGGGCGGCCAGCAGCGCCACCACGAGTGGCGCGCCGGCCAGCGTCAGGTGCTCGCCGATGCGGGCGGGAATGCCACCCGCGCCGCTCCAGTGCGTGGGATCGGTGAACCAGGCGAGCGCTTCGGCGAGGAACTGCATCGGTCCTAGGCTCGCGCCCTGGTCCACGGCGTCAGGCTGGCCTGCAGCGCCACCAGTGCGAGGTCGGCGACCAGGGCCAGGGCGATCGAGAGCAGCGCGCCGACGTAAATGGCCGTCGGGAAGAACTGCCGAATGCCGACCACCACGATGAAGTAGCCGAGGCCGCCCTGGCCGATTAGCGAGGTCACCGTCACCAGGCCGATGGTGGTCACCGTGGCGATGCGCAGTCCCGCCACGATGATCGGCGCCGCGAGCGGCAGATCGATGCGCCATAGCCGCTGCCACGAGGTGTAGCCCATGCCGGTTGCCGCTTCGGTGACCTCGGCGGGGACCGATTCCAGTCCGGCGACGATGTTCCGCACCAGGATCAGGACGGTGTAGCTCACCAGGGCAACCTCCGCCGACAGCAGCGAGAGGCCGGTGAACGGAATGAGCAGGGCAAAGAGGGCCAGGCTGGGGACCGTGTAGAGCACGCCCGAGATGGCCAGCACCGGGCCGTAGACGCGTTGGTACCGTCGAATCAGCAGCGCGAGCCCGAACGAGATGACGAAGCCGCCAAGTACCGCAATGGCGGTCATCACCAGGTGCTCGCCCAGTCGCTGCCCGATCACGTCGAGGTTGTCGGCGATCCAGTCGAAGCGGATGAGCGGCTCGTCAGGAGGCATCGGCCGTCGCGTGTCCCGCCGTTGGCCGGCGCAGGATCTCCGAGATCTGGTCGACGCTGATGACGCCCATCACGCGCTCGTGCTCGTCGACCACGGCGCCCAGCTGCACACTCGAGCCGAGCATCGCCGAGAGTGCGTCACGGAGGGTCGACTCCGGCTCGAGGAGTGGCGCGCCGGGGGTGGCCAGCCCCTTCGGCAGCGGACCATCGCCGGCGAGCTGGCCCTCGTCGATCCAGCCGAGCGGCCGGTCGCGCGCGTCCACCAGCAGGGCGTAGTCGACCTCGGCGCCCGCCAGGCGGCGGCGGATCTCGGGCTGGGCGTCGCCCGGATGGACGAGCACCGGCTCGAGGAGGGTCACGTCGCGCACGCGACCCAGCGACAGCCGCTTGAGCCCCCGGTCGGCCCCGACGAAACGCTCGACGAAGTCGCTGGCAGGCGCGGCCAGGATGGCGTCGGGGGTGTCGTACTGGGCCAGGATCCCGCCGCGTTGCAGGATCGCGACGCGGTCGGCCATCTTGATCGCCTCGTCCACGTCGTGGGTGACGAACACGATCGTCTTGCGGACGCGGGCCTGCAGCCGCAGGAACTCGTTCTGCAGCCGATCGCGGCGGATCGGATCGACCGCGCCGAACGGCTCGTCCATGAGCATCACCGGCGGATCGGCCGCCAGCGCGCGTGCCACGCCGACGCGCTGGCGCTCGCCGCCCGACAGCTCCGCCGGGTAGCGGGCGCGGTAGCCCGCCGGGTCGAGGCCGACCAGGTCGAGCAGCTCGTCGCTCCGTTCGACGATGCGCGCCTCGCGCCATTTCAGCAGCCGCGGAACGACGGCCACGTTCTCGGCGACGGTCAGGTGCGGAAAGAGGCCGACCTGCTGGATGACGTAGCCGATCCTGCGCCGCAGCTCAACGGCCGGCAGCCGCGCGGCGTCTTCGCCATCGATCAGCACGCGCCCGCTGGTTGGCTCCACCAGGCGGTTGATCATCTTCATGGTGGTCGTCTTGCCACAGCCGGACGGACCGACCAGGACGCAGATCTCGCCGGCCGGAATCTTCAGCGAGAGATCGTTGACCGCCGGCTCGCTTGAGCCGGGGCCGTAGCGCTTGGTGATGTGGTCGAGCTCGACGACCGCGCCGCCGGCTGCGCCTCTGTCCATCTGCGCATCATAGGGAGCCGGCAAGGCGGCCGGAGTAGACTGGCCAGCCATGCGCCGGAGCCCCTGGGCGAGCCCGCCCGTCATGCTGCTCCTGGCCGGCCTGTGCCTGCTCTCGGTCGTGGTGCTGGCCATGCTGATCGAGGCCGGTGCGACGCGGTCCCTCGATGTGGCGATCATCGACGCCGTGCGCAGCCCCGGGTTGGTGACGCCACTCTCGCCACTGACGCAGGTGACGAATCTCGGCTCGACCGTGTGGATCACCGGTGTCTCGCTCGCGGTGCTGGCGATGGAGGTCGTCGCCCGCCGCCCGTGGCTGGGTGTTGCCGCTGCGGCGACCATCGGTCTGGCGTCGCTGGGCAACGGGCTGGTCAAGGAGCTGGTGCACCGCGTGCGGCCCGACCTGCTGCCCCCCATCGAGATCGAGCGTGGCTACAGCTTTCCGTCAGGCCATTCCGCGCTCTCGATGGTGGCGTACGGGATCATCGCGGTGCTCATCCTGCGTAGCCGTCTGCCGAGCTGGGTCCGATGGCTGGTGGTCGCCATCCTGGCGCTGGTGATCGGCCTGGTGGGCATCTCGCGGGTGTACCTGGGCGTGCATTATCCCAGCGACGTGCTGGGGGGCTGGCTGGCTGGCGGCATGGTGGTGCTGCTCTTCGTCGGCGCCACCCGGGCGCAATCCGCCGGGCAGTTCAGCCGCGAGGCGTCGCGGTCGCCAGGCGGGGGAGGGGCTGTCGCGGATCGAGGAGCGCCACGATCCGATCCACCTGCGCCGGAGTGAGCAGCTCGTCGCGGACGACGCGCGCGGCCAGGTGCTGCGGATCGTCGGCGACGTGGATTCCGGGGCGTTCGCCGCGTTCCCACTCGATGAGCATGTCGCGACTGGCGAAGAGCACCGGGCTCACGCCCGCGGCAAGGCCGGCGCGATCCAGCTGCAGCTGGAGCCGATGCCCGCAGAGGCGTGCCACGGTGATCGTCTCGGCGGACCATGGCACCCACGATTCGGTCGACGAATTCCAGCGGTACCAATGGCCGTTGCGCTTCATGAAGCGGCCAGTGGCATGGGCGAGCGTGATGGCCCACGTTCCGCCGGGACCGACCAGCACGGCGTCGATCGGATCGCTGCCGCCCAGCGTCACGCGACGCAGGTAGTGGTAGCCGTCATCGAGGTCGCGGGCGAGACCGTCCGCCAGCCGATCGCCGATGAGGCTCGACAGGCCGATGCGATGCATCCGCGAGCTTGGCTGGTGGATGAGCATGAGTCGACGAGGGTCCTTTGGTGAAACGGGCGGATCCGCTCACCTGAGTCTAGCGACTGGCCGAGCGGGCGCCTAGTGGCACGCCTGCTAGGATGCCTGCCATGGACGATCAGGGTGGCGCGCAGCTCGATGAGGCGGTGCGCACGCTGCTCGTCGAGATCGGCGAGGATCCGGCGCGGGACGGATTGGTCGGCACGCCGGAGCGCGTGCGGCGCATGTACGCGGAGCTCACATCGGGCTATGGGGCCGATCCGGACGCGCTCATCAACGGCGCCTGCTTCAAGGTCGACTACGACGAGATGGTGGTCGTGCGCGATGTCGAGTTCTTCTCGCTGTGCGAGCACCACCTGCTCCCGTTCTACGGTCACGCGCACATCGGCTACCTGCCGCGCGGCCGGGTCATCGGTCTGTCGAAGATCCCGCGGGTGGTCGACATGTTCGCGCATCGGCTGCAGGTCCAGGAGCGCATGACCCAGCAGATCGCCGGCTTTCTGATGGAGCGGCTCGATGCCAAGGGCGTTGGCTGCGTCGTCGAGGCCGCGCACCTGTGCACGATGATGCGCGGCGTGAAGAAGGCGCAGGCACGGATGGTCACCTCGTCCATGCTCGGCCGCTTCCGCGGAGACGAGAAGACGCGCACCGAATTCCTGACCCTCATCGGCCGTCCGTCCTCGTAAGGACCGATGTCTGCGGAGCCCATCTTCTTCGAATCGCCCGACGCGTTCGGCGCCTGGCTCGACGAGCATGGTGAGCGTGAGCGCGAGCTATGGGTCGGCCTCTGGAAGCTGAGGCCTGGGCGAGACGTACCGCTGCGGTGGGAGCAGGCGGTCGAGGAGGCGCTCTGCCGCGGCTGGATCGACAGCAGGCGGATCGCCGCGCTCATCGCGGATTCGGCCGCGGGGCAGACCGTCAAGCCGTTCTCGTATGGTCGGGCCGCTCGATAATCCATCGGTTCGGGATGGCCGCGCCGGGCCGCTCTTCCCGATTCAGACCACCAATGGCGCCATGTGAGCCACACATGCCCGGGCCTACAATCAAGGTCATGCCGTATGCCACCCCATTGACCGATGCCGAGCTGGACGAGGCGCTCACCAATCTGCCCGACTGGACGCGCGACGGCGCCACGATCACGCGCACCGTCGACCTGGCCGACTTTCGGGCGGCGGTGGCGCTCGTGAACCGGGTGGCCGATGCCGCCGAGACGGCGAACCACCATCCGGACATCCTGATCCACGGCTACCGGCACGTGACGTTCACGCTGTCGACGCACGCGGCCGAGGCGATCACGCGGCGCGACGTCGAGCTCGCGGGCGAGATCGATCGATTGGTGGGCGCACCACATCACTGACGTCGGGGGTGCGTAGAATCGGCGCGAATGCCTGACACGCCAATCCGCGTTCTCATCGCCAAGCCCGGCCTCGACGGCCATGATCGTGGTGCCAAGGTGCTTGCCCGCGGCCTGCGCGACGAGGGCTTCGAGGTGATCTACACGGGGCTTCGCCAGACGCCCGAGATGGTGGCCGATGCGGCCGAGCAGGAGGACGTCGACGTCATCGGTCTGTCGATCCTCTCTGGCGCGCACATGGCCCTGCTGCCGAGGATCGTCGAGCTGGTGCATGAGCGGGGGATGGACGACGTGCTGGTCGCGGCCGGCGGGATCATCCCCGACGCCGACATCGTGAAGCTCAAGGAGGCGGGCATCGCCGAGGTCTTCGGTCCGGGCACCAGCATCGGGCAGATCGCGCGCTACTTTCGAGAGCACGCGCGCAGCCGCGCGTGACCGATTTCGCGGCGCTCATCGAGGCCGCGCAGGACGGCCAGCGACGGCCCCTGGCCCGCCTGCTGACGGCCATCGAGCGGGGCGATCCAGATTTGAGACCGATGCTGCCGCAGCTCTTCGCCGTCGGCCGCGGAGGCCACCTGGTGGGCATCACCGGTCCGCCGGGAAGCGGCAAATCCACGCTGGTCAATGCGTTGATCGGCGAGTTCCGCCGGCGAGGGCGTCGGGTGGGCGTCCTGGCGGTCGATCCGACCTCGCCGTACAGCGGTGGCGCGATCATGGGTGACCGCATTCGGATGATGGACCACGCGGCCGACCGTGACGTCTTCATGCGCTCGATGGCATCCCGGGGCGAGCTGGGCGGCCTGGCGGCCACGACCTGGATAGCCGCCGCGGCGCTGGATGCCGCCGGCTACGACCCGATCCTGGTCGAGACGGTTGGGGCCGGCCAGTCCGAGGTGGAGATCGCGCGTCTGGCCGAGACGACCGTCGTGGTCGAGGTGCCGGAGATGGGCGACGAGGTGCAGGCCATCAAGGCGGGGTTGCTCGAGGTGGCCGACGTGATCGCGGTCAACAAGGGCGACCGGCCGGGCGCCACGCGCGCCGCAGGCCAGCTGCGGGCCATGATGTCGAGCGCCGGCGGTCGCGTTGCCCGCAAACCCGCGCCGATCCTGATCACCAGCGCCACCACCGGCGACGGCGTCGCGGCCCTGGCCGATGCCATCGAAAAGCATCGGTCCGTGGCGCGCGCGCCGCAGCAGGCGCGCGATCGGGCGCGCGCCCAAGTTGCACGGGCGCTGGCGGACCTTGCCCTGCGCAGAGCGCGTGGAGCAGGCGCCTGGGAGGCGACGCTGGATGCCGTTGCTGCGCGCGAGCTCGACCCGGTCACGGCCGCCGAGCGTCTGTTGCAGCGGTGATCCATCACGTCCAGCTCGCCGCGCCACGCGGAAGCGAGGAGCAGCAGCGCCGCTTCTGGCACGACCTCCTCGGATTCGACGAGGTTCCGAAGCCGGCTGCCCTCGCCGACCGCGGCGGGTGCTGGTTTCGGCACGACGCGATCGAGATCCACGTCGCCGTCGAGGACGACTTCCGGCCGGCGACGAAGGCGCATCCGGGTCTGCTCGTTGACGATCTCGACGCGTGGGCCCAACGTCTGATCGCATTGGATCACGCGGTGACCTGGGACGACGCGTTCCCGGGCATGCGCCGCTTCTACAGCACCGATCCCTTCGGTAACCGGCTCGAGTTTCTCGAACCGATCCGCTGAGAGCCGGGCGCGCACGCTGCTTCGGAGGGCAGCGCCCATCTGGCCTGATGCACCCGGTGCATCACTGCGTGCCAGAGCCGGTGCTCCAGCGGCCGCTGATGCGTCCCGTGCATGAGGCGTTGTCGGAATCATCGCCGCGGCGTGGTGTGATGCACGGGATGCATCACGGCCCGCATCGAGACGCCATGCATCGGGAAGGCGGAAGAACGCGTCGGGGCCCTGCTACGCTTTCGGGAGATGAGCATCGAACGCGTCTTCATCATCGGCGCGGGGCTGATGGGCCACGGCATCGCGCAGGTCAGCGCCGCGGCAGGCAAGCAGGTCACGCTCGCCGACCGCACGCCAGAGCTCGCCGAGAAGGGCAAGCAGCGCATCGCGGGCAACCTGGAGCGCCAGGTTGACAAGGGCAAGCTCGTGCGGGCGGCCGCGGACGAGATCCTCGGCCGCATCACGACGACCATCGGTGCCGAGGGCGCGGCGGACCAGGACCTGATCGTCGAGGCGGTCTTCGAGGACGAGGCGCTCAAGCGCGACACCTGGGCAAGGCTGAGCAAGGTCGCCAGCCCACGGACCATCTTCGCCAGCAACACCAGCAGCATCAGCATCACCAGCCTGGCGACGGCGAGCGACCGCACGGCGAAGTTCATTGGCCTGCACTTCTTCTCGCCGGTCCCGGTCATGAAGCTGATCGAGATCATTCGCGGCCTGGAGACCGATGACGCGACGCACGCCGCCATGGCCGCCTTCGCCGCGGAGCTTGGCAAGACGGTGATCCACAGCAAGGACTACCCAGGCTTCCTGGTGAACCGCATGCTCGGCCCGTTCATCAATGAGGCGGTCTTCGCGCTGATGGAGAGCACGGGCACGGCCGAGGATATCGACACCGGCGCGAAGCTGGGCCTCAACCATCCGATGGGCCCGCTGGAGCTGTCCGACTTCATCGGCAACGACGTGATGCTCGGCGTCATGGACGTGCTGCAGCGTGGCTTCGGTGATCCGAAGTTCCGTGCCGCGCCCTTGCTGCGCCAGATGGTCGCCGCCGGACACCTGGGTCGCAAGAGCGGGCGCGGCTTCTACCGCTACGACAAGCAGGGCAACAAGATCGGTTGATGGCCAAATCGACCGCGGCCGTCCGCGATCCCTTCGCCCTCAGCGCCGAGGAGCGCAGCGTCCGCGACACGGTGCGCGACTTCGCCCAGCGTGAGATCGCGCCCGGAGCCGCCGAGCGCGACGAGGAGGAGCGCTACGACCGGCACCTCTTCGAGCGTGCCGGCGAGCTGGGCATCACCGGGCTGCCGTATCCGGAGGAGGTCGGCGGGACGGGGATGGGCACCTTCGCCTGGATCCTCGCCTGCGAGGAGATCGCCGCGGCCGACATGGGCATGGCCGTCAGCCTCTCGGTGCACATCCTCAGCGAGCTGTGCATCGTCGCCAACGGGACCGACGAGCAGAAGCAGCGCTTCGTGCCGCGGATGACTGCCGGCCGCGAGCTGGGCGCCTTCGCCCTCACCGAGCCGCAGGCCGGCTCCGATGCGTCGGCGATTGCGCTCCGCGCCACGCGCGACGGCGACGACTATCTGCTCAGCGGCAGCAAGATCTGGATCAGCAACGCCGGCGAGGCCGACACATACGTCGTCTTCGGCACCGTCGACCGCGCGCGAGGCAAGGAGGCGATCACCGCCTTCGTCGTCGAGCACGATACGCCCGGATTCCGCATCGGCAGCAAGGAGCACAAGATGGGAATTCGCGGCACGACCGCCGCGGAGCTCGTCTTCGACGACGCGCGCGTCCCCGCCGCCAACCGGCTGCACCAGGAGGGCGACGGGCTCAAGGTCGCGCTCAGCGCGCTCGGCTCCGGTCGCATCTCGATCGCTGCGGCCTGCGTCGGCCTCGCCCGTTCGGCGCTGCAGCACGCGGCCAGCTACGCCCTGGCGCGCTCCCAGTTCGGCCGGCCGATCGCCGAGCAGGAGATGATCCAGGCAATGCTCGCCGACATGGCGACCGGCGTCGAAGCGGCACGTCTGCTTACCTGGCGCGCGGCCCGGCTGCGCGATGCTGGCCAGCCGATCAACGCCGCGTCGAGCATGGCCAAGATGTTCGCCAGCGACGTCGCGATGCGTGCCAGTACCGATGCGGTGCAGATCTACGGTGGTGCGGGCTACAGCCGCGACAACCCGGTCGAGCGCCTGATGCGTGACGCGAAGGGCGCGCAGATCTACGAAGGCACCAACCAGATCCACCGGCTGATCATTGCCCAGCAGCTGCTCGACGGGCTGCGCCGCAGGCCGGGCCGATGACCGCGATGCACCAGCGCACCGACGAGGCCGAGACCAGCGCCCCCGTGCACGCCGCTCAGGCGGCGCCATTCGAGCCGCTGCGTCTCCCCGCCGACGAGCGCGCGGCCAACCTGCTCGACCTGGTGCATCGCACCGTCGTGCGCCAGCCGGAGCGCGAGGCGCTGCGCTGGAAGCTGCCCAAGTCACGTCGCATGACCGGTGGCGAGCCAGGGGCCCAGGCGATGAGCTGGACCAGCACGACCTACCGCGAAACCTGGGAGTGGATTCGCGACGTCTCGCTCGGGATGCAGCAGCTGGGCATCGGCGATGGCGACCGGGTGTGCATCATCAGCCGGACCCGACCGGTCTGGCTCGTCGCCGACCTGGCGACCATGGCGCTCGGCGCAATCTCCTGCCCGATCTACCCCTCCTCGGAGGCCAATCAGGCGGCCTTCATCATCAAGAACGTCGGCGCGAGAATGATCTTCGTCGAGAACGCGCAGCAGGCGGCCAAGATCGCATCGGTCAGGGAAGAATGCCCGACGCTGGAGCGGGTGGTGGTCGTCGAGGACCGGGGCAAGACGCCGGAGGGGACGATCACGCTCGATGACGTGTTCGAGCTGGCGCCCACCGATCCGGATCATCGGCGCCTGTGGGAGGAGGGCTGGCGCAGGCTGACCCGCGACAGCCTGGCGACCATCATCCACACCTCGGGGACGACCGGCAACCCGAAGGGCGCGATGATCAGCCACGGCAACCTCGTCTTCAACTACGAGGCCGTGGTGCAGTGCGTCGACTTCACGCCGGAGGACATCTTTCTCTCGTGGCTGCCGCTGTCGCACATCTACGAGCGCGTGGCGGGCATGGTGGTGCCGATGGGTCGCGGCTGCACGATCGCCTACGCCGAGCCGCTGATCGAGCGGCTGCCGGCTAACATGATCGAGGTGCGTCCCAGCGTGATGGTCGCCGTGCCACGGCTGTACGAGCGCGTCTACGGGCGCGTCATGTCGACGGTCGAGTCCGGTCCGAAGCTGCGGCAGCGCATCTTTCAGTGGGCCGTCGGCCTCGGTCGGCAGAAGTATGCCAACCACCTCGCCGGTCGTGGCGACTCGTTGTGGCTGAGGGCGCAGCTGGGCCTGGCTGACCGGCTGGTGTTCGGCAAGATCCGCTCGCGGACCGGCGGCCGGGTGCGCTACTTCGTTTCCGGCTCGGCCCCACTGTCGCGCGAGATCGGCGAGTTCTTCTACGCCATGGGGATGCTCGTCCTCGAGGGTTACGGCCTGACCGAGACGTCGCCCTTCGTCGCCATCAACCGGCCAGATGACATCGTCTTTGGCACGGTCGGCCGTCCCGCGCCGGACACCGAGGTGCGCATCGAGGCGGGAAGCGGCGAGATCGGGGTGCGCGGTCCACAGATCATGCTCGGCTACCTCAACCAGCCGGAGGAAACGGCGCGGGCCATCGATCATGACGGCTGGTTCCACACCGGCGACATCGGCGAGATCGACTCCGGCGGGCGGATCCGCATCACGGATCGGCTCAAGAACATCATCGTCCTGGCCAATGGCAAGAACGTCTCTCCGGCACCGATGGAGGCCGCGCTGTCAACCTCGCGCTACATCGCGCAGGCCGTGATCCTGGGCGATCGGCGGCCGTACACCGGCGTGCTGCTCGCGCCCGACTTCGAGGAGCTCGGTCGCTGGGCCGCCGGCAATGGCATGGCCGAGATGCCGCCGGATCAGCTCATCGAGGAGCGCAGCGTGCAGAAGCTGTTCGATCAGGAGGTGAAACGCACGCTGGACGGATTCGCCATCTTCGAGCGCCCGCGCCGGGTGGCGCTGCTGCCCCGCCTGCTCACCGAGGAGGATGGCGAGCTGACGCCGTCGATGAAGACCAAGAACCGCGTTGTGCTTGCCAACTGGCCCGAGAAGATCCGGCAGCTGTTCGACCAGGAGTCAAGCGACTGAGATCAAGAGCTGGAGACCCGGCCACGCGCACAGCGGCGATGTCACTTGGCGCACCAAACGGCGGCCCGATGCATGTGGTGCATCAGTCGGCGCCAGACGAGCCCGAAATGCTCGGCCAGATGCGTGCGGTGCATCAGCCGGCGCCAGACGAGCCCGAAAGGCTCGGCCCGATGCATGTGGTGCATCAGCCCGCCCGCCAGAGGTGAGCAGCGTCCACGGCAGCGGTCTGGCAGTACCATGGCTGACATGAACGACGTATACATCCTTTCCGCCGCCCGTACGCCCATCGGCAAGTTCGGCGGCGGCCTTTCGACCGTGCCCGCGCCGGAGCTGGGCGCGGTCGCCATCCGCGCCGCGATAGAGCGGGCCGGGATCGCGCCTGGGAGCGTCGACGAGGCGATCATGGGCGAGGTGCTGCAGGCCGGCGTGGGCCAGGCGCCTGCCCGCCAGGCGGCCCTCAGGGCCGGCCTTCCGGAGGGCGTCAGCGCGACCACCATCAACAAGGTCTGTGGCTCCGGCCTGAAGGCGGTGATGATGGGCAGCGCGGCCATCCGTGCCGGCGACGCCGAGGTGATCGTCGCGGGAGGCATGGAGAGCATGAACCTTGGGCCGTACCTGCTCCCAGGTGCGCGAGCCGGCTACCGGCTGGGCGACGCGCAGGTGGTGGACTCGACTGTTCATGACGGACTGTGGTGCTCCAGCTGCGACGTGCACATGGGCCTGCACGCCGAGCGCGTGGCCGGCAAGCACGGCATCACTCGCGAGGCGCAGGATGCGTTTGCGCTGCAGTCGCACCGGCGTGCGCTGGCTGCCCAGCAGAGCGGCGCCTTCGACGACGAGATCGTGCCGGTAGAGGTGCCAGGCAAGAAGGGCTCGACCATGGTGAGCCGTGATGAGGGACCGCGCGCCGACACCAGCGCCGAGGCACTCGCCCGCCTGAAGCCGGCCTTTCAGCCGGACGGAGGCACGGTGACCGCGGGCAACGCCCCGGGGATCACCGACGGGGCGGCCGCGCTGGTGCTGGCCAGCGAAGCCGTGCTCGACCGCGACAGCCTGCGTCCCATGGCCAGGATCACCGGCTACGCGCAGGCGGACGTGGCGCCGGAGTGGCTCTTCGAGGCCCCGATCCACGGCGTCCGGCGCCTGCTCGACAAGCTTGGCATGAGCATCGTTGATTTCGACCTGATCGAGATCAACGAGGCCTTCGCCGCGCAGGTGCTGGCCGATGGCAACGAGCTCGGCTTCGACTGGGACAAGGTCAACGTCAACGGCGGTGCCATCGCGCTTGGCCACCCCATCGGTGCATCGGGTGCACGAGTCCTGACCACGCTGCTCTATGCGTTGAGACATCGCGGCGGGCGCAGGGGCCTGGCGACTCTGTGTCTGGGCGGCGGAGGAGCGGTGGCACTCGCGGTGGAGCTCAGCTGAGCGCGCGCTGAGCCTCGGCCCCGGCACGGGGAATGCGAGCGGCAGGGGTGAGCGACCGTATAATCGGTTCGCTACTCGCGATTACTGGCCAGCTTCCGCCTGAGATGGCGTGCAGAGGCGCCGGACCGCCACCAACACAGGAGGCATTTCAACAGCCGATGGCCAGCCAGAACCCGGTCAAGGAACAGGCGCCCAACATCTGGTCGATCGCGCAGCAGCAATTCGACGCGGCAGCCGACAAGCTCGATCTCGACGAGGGCCTGCGACGCGTGCTGCGCGTCCCCAAGCGGGAGCTGACCGTCAACTTCCCGGTCACCATGGGCGACGGGCACGTCGAGGTCTTCACCGGCTACCGCGTGCAGCACAACGTCTCCCGCGGGCCGGCCAAGGGTGGCATTCGGTACCACCAGGACGTCTCGCTCGACGAGGTGCGCGCGCTGTCCATGTGGATGACCTGGAAGTGCGCCACGGTCAACATTCCGTTCGGCGGCGGCAAGGGCGGCGTCATCGTCGACCCGAAGCAGCTGACCCTCAAGGAGCTCGAAGGGTTGACGCGCCGCTTCGCGACCGAGATCAGTCCGCTCATCGGTCCCGACCGTGACATCCCGGCCCCTGACGTCAACACCAACGCCCAGACGATGGCCTGGATCATGGACACCTTCTCAATGCACCACGGCTACACCATCAGCGGCGTGGTGACCGGCAAGCCGATCAGCATCGGCGGGTCGTTGGGCCGCAACGAGGCCACCGCCCGCGGTGCCGTCTTCACCCTGCAGCAGGCCAGCAAGGTCCTCAACCTGGCGCTGGCCGGGGCGCGCGTCGCGATCCAGGGCTACGGCAACGCCGGCTCGATCGCCGCCACCCTGCTGAGCCAGGAAGGCTGCGTGATCGTGGCCGTCTCAGACTCGACCGGCGGCATCCATAATCCGCGCGGTCTTGACCCAGCCAAGGTGAGCGCCTGGAAGCGCGAGCACGGAACGGTCTCCGGTTTCCCCGCCGCGGACGAGGTGACCAACGCCGAACTGCTCGAGGTCGACTGCGAGATCCTGGTTCCAGCGGCACTCGAGAACCAGATCACCCGTCAGAACGCCGGCAACGTCAAGGCCCGCATCGTGGCCGAGGCGGCCAACGGCCCGACCACGCCCGACGCCGACGCGATCCTGCACGACAAGGGCGTCTTCCTGATTCCCGACATCCTGTGCAATGCCGGCGGCGTGACCGTCAGCTACTTCGAGTGGGTGCAGGACATGCAGTCGTTCTTCTGGACAGAGGACCGCATCAACGAGAGCCTGAAGGGCATCATGGACCGCGCATTCGAGTCGGTCCACGCCATGAGCGAGCATCGCGATGTGAAAATGCGCACCGCCGCGTACATGGTGGCCGTGGCCCGCGTCGCCGAGGCAACCAGCCTGCGCGGCCTCTACCCCTAGGCTCATCTTTCGCCAAGACCGATGCAGGCGTCGGCGTTCGGCGCCGACGCCTGAAAGGGACCAGCCTCATGCTCGATCACGAGGAGCGATTCCTGTTCCGGGAGGAGATCCTGAACATGTCGAACGCGCTTGCCGATCCGGGCGCCCTCGACAACGTCGAGGACCTGCTGGCCGAGGTGACGACCAGCCCCCGCTTCGACTCGGACGTCTTCACCCTCGAACGTTCGCTGCAGGTCATGCTCGGCTCACGCGCCGGCTCAACGCTGGTCGGCCTGCTGACCGTCACGCGCGAGGTCTTCGAGGAGCTCGGCGACATCGGTCTGCCGCCGGAGGTCCATGAACGACTGGTCTCGTGGCGAGCGCGCTTCGGCCTGGCGATCGACAACGCGCTGAACTTCCTCAACAACCCCGATGGGATCCAGGGCCATAACTTCGGCACCCAGCTGTCGCACGCCGAGGGTGGCACCACGCTGCAGGGCCGGCTGACCCTGGTGCGCTACAACAACGAGCCGCAGTTCTTCATCGCCGATGCCGACGTCCTGCTGGCCGTGGCGGCCGACATGATGGAACGGCTCGGCGAGCACCTGGCGCCGGAGATGATCGACGCCGAGCTGGTCGGGCGGCTGCGCGAAGGGGTCGAGCTGGTCGAGCGTCGCACCAAGTCGCGGTGAGCGACCGCGCTCGGCGCATCTTCCTGGCGGCCACCGGACAGAACCGCGGCAAGACGACCGTCTCGCTGGGCCTGATCGCCGCGATCCTGAAGCGTGGTCATCGACTCGGCTTCCTCAAGCCGGTGGGCCAGCGTTATCTCGTGGTCGACGGCACCCGCGCCGATGAGGACGCGGTGCTGGTGCGCGACGTCTTCGGCCTGTCCGATGCGCTCGACGACATGAGCCCCGTGACCCTTCCTCGCCACTTCACGACCGACTTCGTGATGGGGCGCGTCGACGACGACCTGGACTCGCAGGTGACCGATGCCTACCGGAGCGTCGCTGCCGACAAGGACCTGGTCATCATCGAGGGAACCGGGCACGCCGGAGTGGGCGCCGTGGTGGGTCTTTCAAATGCGCGTGCCGCCGCCCTGCTCGACGCGCCGGTGATCATCGTCTCGGAGGGCGGCGTGGGACGGCCGATCGACGAGATCGTGCTCAACTGCGCGCTCTTCGCCCAGCACGGCGTGCGGGTGCTGGGCGCCATCGTCAACAAGGTGGACGTGGCCGCGCGGCCGGAGCTTCGCGAGGTGCTGCGCCGCGGCCTGGCGCAGCACGACGTGGAGCTTCTCGGCTGTCTGCCGTACAGCGACTTCCTGGCGAACCCGTCGCTGGAGCTGATCGCCACTCATCTCTCCGGCGAGCTGCTGAGCGGCGAGCCGACGCCCGGCCAGATCATCGGCGAGGTGGCGATCGGCGCCATGCAGGCCGGCCACGCCATGTCCCTGCTGCACGACCGGACGCTGCTCATCACTCCCGGCGATCGCGAGGATCTGGTCCTGGCCTCGGTCGCGGCCAACCGCCTGGCTGCCGATGAGCCGAAGGTGACCGGCGTGGTGCTCACCGGCGGCTTCCGCCCGGGAGAGCCGGTGATCGCCGAGCTGCGCGCAGCGGAGCTGTTCGCCTACCTCGTGGCGACAGACACCTATCGCACCGCGCAGGCGGTCGACGACATCCTGGTCAAGACCCACCCGTCGGACACCGAGAAGATCTCGACCATCATCGACCTCGTGGCACAGGCGCTCGACGTGGACGGACTGCTGGCGCGCCTGTAGCCAAGGACGTTGACAGATTCCGGCCAAGCTGGAGCTGGACACACAGGAAAGGAGGCCGGGCGTGGGCACTCGCCGGCCTCCTGGGCGCCGGCGGACCGGCGTCGCGCGAATCATACGAAGCAAGGTGTGTTGAGCACTAGTACCTTCGTTGGCGCTATGCGACGTCCCAGGCCAGCGGCAGGTTGTCGGTGAGCCTGGTCCCGCCGATCCACACCGCGAGCAGGGCAAGCGCCGGACCGCTGACGCGCTGCAGCTCCGCGAGGCTGTGCGCGTCGGCGACGCTGATGTAGTCGGGGCGGGCCATCGGCTCAGCGGCGATCGCGTCGGTCATGCGCGCACGAAGGACCTCGGCCGATCGCTCACCGGCGTCATAGGCCTTGCGGGCCGCCGACAGCGCGGTGTACAGGCAGGCGGCCGCATGACGCTCCTCGATGGAGAGCTGGGCGTTGGCCGACGAGAGGGCGAGGCCGTCATCGGCCCGCAGGGTGGGACAGACCACCAGGTCCACGTTCATGAACAGGTCCCGTAGCAAGCGGCGCAGCACGACGACCTGCTGCGCGTGCTTCTGCCCGAGATAGAGGCGGGCGGGGCCGATCAGGTGCATCAGCTTGAGCATCACGGTGGTCAGCCCGTCCAGATGGCCCGGCCGCGAGGCGCCCTCCAGCTGGCGGGTGAGTCCCTCGACGGTGACGCGGGTGCGATTGTCGGGCAGGAAGATCGTGGCGACCTCCGGCAGGAATGCGATGTCGGTCGCAGCCTGCTCGAGCAGCGCCAGGTCGTGCTGTGTGTTTCGCGGGGTTCGGGTGGCCTCGTCGAGCATCCGAAAGTCGGTCGGGTTGACGAAGCTGCTGACGACCACGCAGCCGTTCTCGTCGCGAGCGCGGCGCACCAGCGAGAGCTGCCCGGCGTGCAGGAAGCCCATGGTCGGCACGAAGCCGACCGAGGCGCCGGCCACGCGCCGCTCCAGGATCGCAGCGCGCAGGTCGGCAATGCTGTGGACGACCTTCACCGCGGCTTCACCGGCGGCGGTCGCTCTCCGGCGAGCTGTCCGAGTGAACGTCGCCGCTGGCCTGCCGATAGCGATCGGCGATCAGGTCCCAGAGCCGCTCGGCGACCTGCCGCTTGGGGAGCATCGGCCAATCGGTCAGCGGTCCTTCACGGCCGAACACGGTGACCTTGTTCTCGTCCGAGCCGATCGCGTCGAACGGCCCGCCCACCACGTTGCCGACGATCAGGTCCAGGCCCTTGTCGCGCAGCTTGCCGGTGGCGTTGGCCTCCAGCTCGTCGCTCTCGGCCGCGAAACCGATGAGGAACGGCCGCACGTCGGCGGGCATCTCGCCCACTTCGGCGATGATATCCGGGTTGGGGACGAGGTCGATCTTCAGGGTTGATCCATCGCGCTTGAGCTTGCGGCTCGCGGCACGAACCGGTGCGAAATCGGCGACCGCCGCGGCCATGACCAGGATGTCGGCCTGCGGCGCCGCGCGGATCACGGCCTCGCGCATGGCTGCCGCCGTGGTGGCGTTGACCACCGTCAGGCCGTGGGGCCGGGTGACGCTCATGGCGCCGGCGATCAGCGTCACCGTCGCGCCGCGGTCGCGGGCAGCCTCGGCGATCGCCACGCCCATCTTGCCGCTGCTGCGATTGCCGATGAAGCGCACCGGGTCGATTGGCTCGCGAGTGCCGCCGGTGCTGACCACCACGTGCACGCCGTCCAGGTCGCCGGAGCGCGCGAAGAGTCGCTCAACAGCCTCGGCGATGCGCCCCGGCTCGGCCAGGCGCCCGATGCCGGTCAGCCCGCTGGCAAGCACGCCGACCTCCGGCTCCACGATCAGGTAGCCAAAATCACGCAGCGTCGCGACGTTGCGCTGCGTCGCCGGGTGGGTCCACATTCCGGCGTCCATTGCAGGCGCGAGCACCACTGGCGCGCGACTGGCGCAGACCACCGCTCCCAGGGCGTCGTGGACGAGGCCGGCGGCCAGCTGGGCGAGCAGGTTGGCGGTCGCGGGCGCGATGACCACCGCGTCCGCTCCCTCGGCGAGCTCGATGTGCGCGATCTGCTGCTCGCCGTCGAGCTCCAGCACGTCGCTGAGCACCGGGCGATGGGTGAGCGCGGCAAAGGTCAGCGGTCCGACGAAGCGCGTGGCCGCCGGCGTCATCACCACGTCCACGATGGCTCCGCCCTCGAGCAGCCGACGAACGAGGAGAACCGCCTTGTATGCGGCGATGCTGCCGCTCACGCCAACGACGATCCGCCGGCCGGCGAGCGAGCCGAGGCGCTCCTCGCTCATCGCGGCAGCTCCGCGGTGGCGCTCAGCGCCTGCCAGGCGTAGTGCACGCCGCGCAGCGTCAGGTCCGGCTCGATGGCGTCGATGCCCGGCACGTCGCGCAGCCACGCCTCGTGAGTGTACCCGCCGGTCGCCACCACGTTGATGCGCGAGCCAGCCGGCGACCGCTCGAGCAGCTCACCGCGCAGCGCGGTCAGCAGGCCACTCACCAGCCCGATGTATCCCAGCACGGTCCCGCTCTGCATGGCGTGCAGCGTGTTGGTGCCGATGGCGTGCGGCGGCCGCGCCAGCTCGATGCGCGGCAGATTGCTGGCGTAGCCCACCAGCGCCTCGAGCGAGAGGCCCAGCCCGGGGGCGATGGCCCCGCCGAGATAGGCACCATCGGCCGAGACGAGGTCGAAGTTCGTGCTGGTGCCGAGGTCGACCACGATTGCCGGGCCACCGAACTCGGTGCGTGCCGCGAGCGCGTTGACCAGCCGGTCGGCACCGGCCTCGGAGGGACGGTCGATCTCGATCGGCAGCACTGATGCCAGCGAGGCGGCATCGAGCAGCATCGGCTCGATCCCGAGGCGGGTGCGCAGGAAGCGCTCGTAGGTCGAGGTCAGCGGCGGCACCACGCTCGCCAGCGCCACCGCGTCGAGCTCATCGAGGCGATGGCCGTCGAGCGAAAGCAGGCCGGCGCTGAGGGCGGCCACCTCGTCATCCGTCGCGTTGGCGCGCGTCGAAGCACGCCACGATCCCACCAGCTCGTCGTCTGCAAAGAGGCCGAGCGTGGTGTTCGTGTTGCCGATGTCGGCGGCCAGCAGCTTCACGCGCCGTATCGTACCAGTCGGCCGACGACACCCGGCTCACATCGGCCTGGTGCTAGACTCGCCGACTAGCCACCTTGTCGCGTCTGATCGAGAAGCCGATGTCCGAGGCACGAGCCAAGCTCTACATCAACACCGGCGTCGTCACCAATCGTGGCGACATCTACAACATCCTGCGTCCGCTGCTCAAGCAGACCGTCAGCTACACCTACTACCGTGGCAACCAGGTCACGAGCAGCGGCACGGGCTGGGTGGAGCGCGTGGTGGTCGATCATCCGGAGATCGCCAGCTACTTCACGCCACTGGCGATCTGCCTGAACCTCGACTCCTTCGACTACCTGCAGTTCGACACCACCTCGGAGCAGCTCCTGGTCTACACGCTGGTGATCGGCAGCGAGCGGGTGGTGATGGAGTTCGCCACCGCCACCCCGCATCCGGCCGACGGCGACGAGCTGCAGCCGAACGGACGACCCCTGCCGCGCAACGCCGATGAGCTCGCTCGCGACCTGCGCTTCATCCAGATGGAGCTCAGCATGTCGCCCGATGTCGCCGACTCGACCGACGAGGAGGAGGACTCATCGCGGTGAGCCGCGGCCTCGCCGGGACGCGGCGGGTCGTGGCGCGCCGGCGCACGCCGTCTGCCGCAGTGAGCGGCGACGGGCCACCATTCGAGCGTAGCGTCCTGGGCAACGGGATGCGGATCATCACCCAGCCGATGCCCGCGGCGCGCTCGGTGGCGGTCGCGCTTTTCGTGGGAATCGGCTCGCGGCGCGAGACCGAGGAGCAGGCGGGCCTCTCGCACCTGCTCGAGCATCTCGTCTTCAAGGGAACCCGCGGCCACCCGGATGCCGGCGGGCTCTCCCAGGCGATCGAGGGGAGTGGCGGCAGCGTCAACGCCTCGACCGACCGTGAGCTGACCGTCTACTCGTCGCGGGTTCCGCGCCTGCACGCCGCGCGCGGGCTGGAGGTCGTCGCGGAGCTCGCGCTGCGGCCACTCCTGCGCCGAGCCGACCTCGCCGCCGAGAAGCCGGTGATCATCGACGAGATCCGGATGTACGTCGACTCTCCCTCGGACCACGTCTTTACCATCTTCGACGAGCTCCTCTTCGGCGGCCACCCGCTCGGGCGCGAGATTGCCGGCTCGCCGCGCAGCGTGCGTCGCGCCACGCGGGCGACAGCGGTGGCGCACTGGCGCCGCTGGTACGGCCCCGAGCACCTGGTGCTGGCCGTCGCCGGCGCCATCGAGCCCGCCGAGGTGCGCCGCGTGGCGGAGAGCTGGTGGGACCCCGAGACGCGCGAGTGGCTGGCCGATGCCCCGCTGACGCCTGCCGACGCCGGGATCGCACACGCAGGCCGGCCGGCCTTTGGCGAGCCGGGCGCGCTGAAGGTCGCGCACCGCAAGCTGTCGCAGGGGAACCTGTGCCTGGGCATGCCCGGCACCGCTCGCGACGACCCGGACCGCTGGGCGCTCGACCTGCTCAGCGCCGTGCTGGGGGACGGGATGAGCAGCCGCCTCTTCCTGGAGCTGCGCGAGCGTCGCTCGCTGGCCTACGACGTCTCCACCTTCGGCGCCACGTATGCCGACTGCGGCACGTTCGGTGTGCACGCCGGCTTCGATCCCGACCAGGCGCACAAGGTGGTCGCGGCGATCGTCGAGCAGCTCGAGCGGGTCGTGCAGCAGCCGATCAGCTCGACCGAGCTGGAGCGTGCGCGAGCGTACACCCGCGGCCGCCTTGAGCTGCGCATGGACGAAACGGGCGCGGTCGCCGGCTGGCTGGGGATGGGCGAGAGCCTGCTGCCTCGCATCCTGACCGTCGACGAGGTCGTCGAGCGGCTCGAGGCGGTGACCGTCGAGGACCTGCTGCGCGTGGCGCGGCGCTTCGTGCGTCCCGACCAGGCGCGCCTGGCCGTGCTCGGCCCGTTCCGCTCGACGCGCGGCTTCGAACGAGCACTGCGGCGGTGAGCGATCCATTGAGCGGCCCAGTGGAGGAGTACGTGGTTGACCTGATTCCGGACGACCTGGCGCTGGCTCGCGCCCAGCTCGGCTCCGGGCTGGCGCTGCTCGCCGAGGCGACCCTGCGACGGCGCATCGCGCGGCTCGAGCTCGAGGGAC
The DNA here is from genome assembly GCA_038253355.1 of Candidatus Limnocylindria bacterium. Taxonomy (GTDB): domain Bacteria; phylum Chloroflexota; class Limnocylindria; order QHBO01; family QHBO01; genus JAICUY01. Next base: position 31,071 of record JBBSHF010000003.1, on the reverse strand, counting down.
CCGGCGCGCTGGAGGAGATCGACCTGGCGCGCGCACTGCTCGCTGAGGCGCTGTGGCGGCAGGGCCGTCCACTCGCCGCAGGTGCCGCTGTCGAGGGGATCCGGGCTTCGACCCTCGAGCGTCGGCGGCCACTGGTCATGCTCATCGAGGCGGAGGCCGCCGCCGCCTCCGGGCAGCCCGATCGCGCGGCCGCGCTCATGGAACGGGTCCTCGGCTCGGTCGGCGTCGACGAGGCGTGGCGCCTGCGTGGCGGCGTCCCGACGCGGCTCGGCTGGCCGTTGCCTGCCTCGTTGCGGCCCGGTGCCCGGCGCCCGTTGGCGCCGCCGCAGCCACCGCCCGGTGAGCCGCCGCCGCAACGAACCGCGGCGGCGCATGCGCGGCTCGAAGCGGCACGCCAGGCTTACGGGGCGGGCGACCTTGGTCACGGTGATGCTGAGCTGAGCGTGGCGCTGCGCCTCGACCCGCGGGTCGCGGCGGAGGGGGTCGCGCTCATCGAACCCAGCCTCGATGCGCAGTCGGGGCCGCCGCGGCTGCTACTCTACGGCGATCTGCTGCGGGCATCGGGCCGGATGGCCGATTCATCGGCCGCCTACGACCGCGCCGCCGGGGCCTGATCGGTCAGATGTCGAATGCCGTTGCGCCCCGTGCCCGCCGCGACCATCTCATGAAGAGAGCACAACGAGGAACGCAATGGAACGCACCCTGATCGTCGTCAAGCCCGACGGCGTGCAGCGCGGCCTGGTCGGCGAGATCATCGCGCGCTTCGAGCGCAAGGGCTTCAAGATCGTTGGCCTGCGGCTGCTGACGGTGTCGCGAGAGATGGCCGAGCGCCACTACGCGGTGCATGCCGGCAAGTCGTTCTATCCGAGCCTGGTCGAGTTCATCACCTCCGGGCCGGTGGCCGCGCTCGCCCTCGAAGGGCCTGATGTGATCGCCACGGTGCGCCGCCTGGTGGGCAAGACGATGCCAAACGAGGCCGATGCAGGCACGATCCGAGGAGACTTCGGGTTGAGCGGCCTGCGCAACCTGATTCACGCCTCCGACGCTCCCGAGACGTCGGTCGCTGAGCTGCAGCTGTGGTTCGCGGACGCCACGCTGCTCGATTATGAGCGCGCGATCGACCCCTGGGTACTGGCCCAGGAGAGCTAGCTCCCCGGCGCGGAGGTGGTCGCCTGCTGCGCGGCAAGGCCGGCGTACACCGGCCGTTCCACGAACCCGATGCGGTCCAGCGGGAAGTAGCGCAGCCACGCCCGTCCGATGATCGACTCGCGGCTGATGGCGCCGAATACCCGGGAGTCCTCGCTCGAGGTTCGATTGTCGCCCATCACGAAGAAGCTTCCCCGCGGCACGGTCCAGCTTGCTGTGGCATCGGGAGCATGCGGCAGCGTCGCTGCCGATCGACCGTCGCTGCCCTTGATCACGTAGGGCTCGTTGAGGCGCACGGCCTGACCATCGGCCGGCGTGATGAGGACCCGGCCGTTCTCCAGTCGGACCGTGTCGCCGGGGAGGCCGATGATGCGCTTGATGAACGGGATTCCGTTCCCCTGGTCAGCCCCGGCGGGCGGGTGGAAGACGATGATGTCGCCGCGCTGGTAGTCGCCGAAGCGGGAAGTCACCTTCTCGATCAGGACGTACTCACCCGGGTTGATGGTGGCCATCATCGATTGCTGCTGGACTTCGAATGGCTGCGCCACGAAGTTGTGGATGAGCAGGTAGATGACGAGGGTGAGTACGAGCGTCTCGACGATCTCGAAGGCGCATCCGAGGCCGCGGCGGACGGGCCGATCGCCGTTCGTGGGCGTGCCGTCGCTGCTGGTCGGATCGGGTGCGTAGGTCATCGGCGCTCCGTGGGGCGATGGAGATGCGGGCGGCCGGTAGCATACCGCACCGCTCGCATTGGTCGAGGCTAGACTCCAATCGATGGGCAGCCTCTTCCTGATCAGGCATTCGATCACGGCGGCGAGCGCCGGTGGGCGAAACCTGGGGCGCCGCGAGGACCCGCCACTGGCGCCCGAGGGGATGAGCCTGGGCGGTGCCCTGGCCAGCACGCTGTCGGCCGAGCTCACGGAGCTGCCGCACGACACCATCCGACTGGTCAGCAGCCCGGCGCTGCGCTGCCGCCAGACTGCGGAGCCGATCGCCCGGATGTTGGGCATCGACCCCGCATCGGTGGAGATCGAGCCAGGCCTGATCGAGATCAACTACGGCGCCTGGGACGGGCTGACCGCCGACGAATGCCTTGCCCGCGACCCCGAGCTGCGCCGGGCCTGGATCGCCGACCCGTATCGCACGCGATGCCCCGACGGCGAGAGCGGCGAGCAGGTCGCCCGGCGTGCCTTCCCGGTCTTCGATGCGCTCGAGGCCTGGCTGACCGATGACCGGGCGCGCTGCGCCATCGTCGTTGCCCACAACCATGTCAATCGGCTGCGCCTCACCGCGCTGCTGGCCTGGCCCATGCGTGACTACCGTCGCCGTCTGGCACAGGATCCGGGTGGCTACAGCCTCATCACCTTCGGTGACGGCCTGCCCGGCGTGCGTCGCATCAACGCCCCGGCGGGGCCCGGATCGGCTGGGAGAGCGGCTGCGGCAGCGGGCCTATAATCGGCTTCCGCGTCCGTCCATTCTCGAGGCCCCGAGGTGCCATGTCGCTCGATCTGAAGCAGCAGCTGCAGCCGACCATGCAGGTCAAGGTCACGCCCAAGCAGATCGCCGCGAACTACATCCTGCAGATGAGCTCTGTTGAGCTCCACGACGCGATCAGCCAGGAGCTCGACGAGAATCCTGCGCTCGAGATGCTCGAGATGGCGAGCTGCCCTATCTGCGGCTCGCCGGTGACGGGCAACTTCTGCACGGAATGCATGCCCCGCAAGGCGAACGACGGCAACCCGGCCGACTCGGCGGTCGATGAACTGCCGGCCGACTCCCAGCAGCGCCTGCGCGACGAAGCTGATGAGCTCGACCCCATCGCGCGCGCGGAGGCCGAGTTCACGCTGAGCGAGCATCTCACCTGGAACCTTTACGCGCTCCTGCCGACGTGGCTTCATCCGGTCGCCGACTACGTCATCGGCGCGCTGGACGAGAGCGGGTTCCTGACCGAGAGCGACGAGGCGATCGCAGCCGCCACCGGCGTCTCGACCGGGGACGTGCGGCAGGTCCTCGATGCGATGCGCGGCCTCGAGCCGATCGGCATCGGCTCACGCTCGATCACCGAGAGCCTCCTGGCCCAGATCGCCCACCTTCGCGAATTCGACGACGAGGTCGTTGTGCCGGAGATCGCCGAGGCGGTGGTGCGCGACCACCTGCGGCATCTCGGCGAGCGCAAGTTCCGCGAGATCGCGCTGCAGCTGGGCGTGCCTACCGATGCCGTGCTCGGCACCTGGGAATTCGTGAAGTCCAACCTGAACCCGTACCCCACCTCGGCCTTCACTGCGGCGGTCAGCGGCGGCAGTTCACGGACGATCATTCGTCCCGACGTGATCATCCGTTCGACCGATGACGAGCTGCTGGTGGAGGTCGTCGAGTCGCGGCGATTCAGCCTGCGCGTGACGCCCATCTACTCCAGCCTCTCGTCGCACCTGCGCAGCGCTGAGGCGACCGAGAATGAGAAGCAGCATGTGCGCGATTACGTCGGCCGCGCCAAGTTCTTCATCGACAACATCAACCGGCGGCGGGCCACGATGCAGCGCATCGCCGAATGTCTGTGCGAGCGACAGCGAGGCTACCTGCTGCACGGCGTGCAACACCTCGTGTCGCTGACCCGCGCCGAGGTGGGCGAGCTGATCGGGATGCACGAATCGACGGTGAGCCGTGCCACAGCCGACAAGTTCGTGATGATCCCTGCCGGTGAGGTGGTGCCCTTCAGCCACTTCTTCACCGCCTCGTTGGGCATCAAGGACCAGATCCGCAGGATGATCGAGGCGGAGGAGCCGGGAAACCCATACTCGGATCAGGAGATCGCCGACCTGCTCCTGTCCGATGGCGTGTCGATCGCCCGCCGCACGGTGGCCAAGTACCGCGACGAGCTGCAGATCCTGCCCGCTCGACTCCGACACAGCTAGTCCGTGCGGCGTCTGCTGCTCCGGACCATCGCGATCTTCGGCGTTGGCGGCGTCGCATTGGCAGGCATCCTGTATTACGCCAGCACCGTCGATTCGCGACCACCGGCGGTCACCTCATTCGCGTTGACCCAGCACCTCTCGGGCGACCAATCGGTGGCGCTCACCACGACCAGCCTGGAGGTCGACTTCTCCGAACCGGTCGTGACGACGAGCGCCGAGCGAGCGTTTCGCATGGAGCCGCAGGTCCGAGGCTCCTTCAGCTGGAGCGGCAGCACCATGATCTTCACGCCACTCGAGCGCCTGTCGCTGAAGACTCAGTTCACGGTGAGCATCGCGCCCGGCGCGCGCGACCCCGCCGGCAACGTGATGCAGGCCGGGTCGCAGCATTTCGGATTCACCACCGTCGGTGAGCCGCGAGTGGCGAGCAGCGATCCGGGGAGCGATGCGGCCGATGTTCCGCTCGACGCATCGGTCCAGATCACCTTCTCGACCCTGATGGACACCTCGGCGGTGGCCGCCGCACTGCATGTCTCGCCGCAGCTCGAATATCGGCTGCGCTGGAGTGGCGAGGAGCTGGCCGTCGTGCCCGCCCACGCACTGGAGGCTGCCCAGCAGTACACGCTGCGCATCGGTACCGCGGCGCACGACCTGGCCGGAACGCCGCTCGCCGAGGCCTTCAGCCTGCAGTTCTCGACGGTCACCGCCAGCCTCTCGGGGACGACGGTGGTTCCCGCCGATGGGAGCGAGGGGATCGCGGTCACTTCGCCCATTGCGATCGTCTTCGATCGTGCCCTCGATCCTGCCAGCCTGACCAGCGACCTGCTGCAGATCACGCCGGTGACCGCCGGGAATCTGCGGGTCATCACGCCGTCCGGAGCCGCCGGACTGTCGGACCACGAGCTGCGCATCCTGCGATTCCAGCCATCGGGCCCGCTGCCTCCGAACACGACCTTCGAGGTCACCCTCGCCCCGAAGCTTCGTGCAGCCGATGGCTCGCGCATGTCAGCCCCCATCAGCTGGACCTTCCTGACCGGTGCGCCAATCGCGGGGCTCAGCAACCAGGTCGTGTACCTCTCCGATCGCTCGGGCGTGACAAACCTGTGGGCCATGAATCCCGATGGGACCGGGCAGCGGCAGCTCTCGACGGAGCTCTCGCCGGTGAGCTCCTATGCCGCCGCGCCCGACGGGCGCTCCTTCGTGGTGGGCGACGGAGCGCAACTCGTCGAGCAGCGGTCCGACGGCAGCTCGCGCCGAGTGCTGACCGCCGACGGCATGCTGGAGTTCGACCCGTCGTACTCGCCCAACGGCTCCGAGATCGTTTTCGGCCGCGCCGATGCGGCGAGCGGCGCCGGCCTGGGCCTGTGGACCCGCGCGCCCGGTGGCGGCGACCCGCAGCAGGTCCGGGTTCCCGGGGAGCCGAGCCCCACGGTCACCTCATCGTCGTCGGGCTCCGCAGGCGAGGCTCCGCCCGCCCGGCTGCTGCGGGCGCCGCGCTATTCGCCGGATGGAACCGCCCTGGCCTTCGTCGACCAGGCCCATCGGGTCGCGGTGCTGCGGCTTTCCGACGGGAGCCTGAGCTCCGCCGCATCTGACGCGCTGGGTCCGCCGGTATGGCTGCCCGATTCCAGCGCTGTGCTGGTGAATGAGCTGCCCATGGGTGTCCGAGATTTGCGGGACCCGCGACCCGAAGAGGCCGTCGCGCCGCTCGATCCCACCAGCGCCGGGCTGACCTCCAGCGAGCTGAGCGCGCTGCGCGTGATGCGCCTCGATCGCGGCGCATCCGAGGTACGCACGACCGACCTGCCGCTCGGCGTCATGGGCCCCGCAGTCGACGCCAACGGGCGCATCGCCTACGTGCGCATCGACAGCGCCGGTCGCGCAGCGGTCGGTGGCGCGTGGCTGACGTGGCTCGACCGTGGCCCGGGCCGAGAGCCGGTACCGGGGGTCGTGGTGCGCGCCATCGCCTTCACGCCGGATCCCGACCGTCTGCTGCTCGCGCGCGTCACCGAGGCGTCCGACCAGGATGGCGGCATCTGGCTGGCGAACATCGGCAGCGGACAGGTGGAGCAGCGCGCGCAGCAGGGGACGCTCCCACGCTGGATTCCCTGATGGCGCGTCCGGCCGCGGTCCGCCGCGGAAGTTGACCGCCGACCGCTCCGCGGGATACCATTTCGGCCGCTTCGCTGGCGGCCGCAGATTGCGGCGCACCGCCGGCGATTTCCGTGTGTTCAGATTGGTTGTCCGATGCACGACGCGCCTCCGCGCCCGCTCCATCGACGGCCTCAGCCATCCAATTCGGAGGTTTCATGGAGCTGATCACCTGGGTCATACCGATCGCAGGACTCGCATCGGTCGTCTTTGCGTTGTATCTCGCCTGGGATGTGCTGCGCGCTGACACCGGTACTCCCGCGATGCAGGAGATCGCCGGCACCATCTACGAAGGCGCGGTCGCCTTCATCCGGCGCCAGTACCAGACGATCGCCATCCTGGCCATCGGCGGCGCGATCATCATTGGCATCGTCATCACCCTGGTTGAAGGTCCCAGCGTCGCAGACACGTCGATCAACGGCATCCAGCTTGGCTGGCGCACGGCGATCGCCTTCCTCGTCGGCGCCGCATGCTCCATGGCGTCGGGCATCATCGGCATGTTCATCAGCGTGCAGGCCAACCTGCGCACCGCCGCCGCCGCCCGCCACAGCCTGGTCGGCGCAGTGCGGGTTGCGCTGCGTGGCGGGGCGGTCTCCGGTTTCCTGGTGGTCTCCCTCTCGCTGCTCGGGGTGTATGGCATCTTTGCCGCCTTCGGCGGCTTCACCAATCCGCACGACGCGCCCTTCCTGATCGTCGGCTTCGGCTTCGGAGCGAGCTTCGTGGCACTCTTCGCGCAGCTCGGCGGTGGGATCTACACCAAGGCGGCGGACGTCGGCGCCGACCTGGTCGGCAAGGTCGAGGCAGGGATCCCCGAAGACGACCCGCGCAACGCGGCGGTGGTCGCGGACCTCGTCGGTGACAACGTCGGCGACTGCGCCGGTCGTGGTGCCGACCTGTTCGAGTCCACCGCGGCCGAGAATATCGGCGCCATGATCCTGGGTGTGGCCGTGTACACCATCGCCCTGAGCTCGGGCTGGCCGCATCCGGAGGCGTGGATCTTCTTCCCGCTCGTCGTCCGCGCTTTCGGGCTGCTGGCCACGATCGTCGCGATGTTCTTCATCGGCGGTCGCGAGGACGAGAACCCCATGAACATCCTCAACCGCGGCTACTGGGTGACGACCATCCTGTGTGTTGGCGGCCTGGCGCTGACCACCGCGGTCATGATGCAGACCGGATCGCACACGGGCGCCAGCGGCCTGCCATCCTGGGTCTGGTTCTTCGGCGCGGGCGTGGTGGGGCTGCTGACCAGCGTCGCGTTCGTGTACATCACCCAGTACTACACCGCGGGAAGCTTCCGACCGGTCCGCGAGATCGCCGAGGCCAGCAAGACGGGCCCGGCCACGAACATCATCGCCGGTACCGCGGTCGGCTTCGAGACGACCTTCCTGACCGCCATCTCCATCGGCCTGGCCCTTTTCCTGAGCCATTGGTTCGGCCAGCAGGCGCACCTGCTGACGACCGATGGCAAGGACGTGGGCGGCATCTTCGGCACTGCCGTGGCAACCATGGGCATGCTCATGACCACGGCCTACATCCTGGCCATGGACACCTTCGGTCCGATCACCGACAATGCGGGCGGCATCGCCCAGTTCAGCAATGCAGAGGAGAGCGCGCGCGAGATCACGGACCGGCTCGATGCGGTCGGCAACACCACCAAGGCGCTGACCAAGGGCTATGCCATTGCCTCGGCCAGCCTCGCCGCGTTCCTCCTCTTCAACGCCTACATCGACAAGGTCAACCTCATCCTGGGCAAGCAGATCGAGGCCGGCACGCGTGCCGCCGGGACGCTGCTCACCTCGGTCGACCTTTCGAACGTGTCGGTCTTCATCGCGGCGCTCATCGGCGCCATGCTGGCCTACTTCTTCTCGAGCCTGGCGATCCGCGCGGTTGGCACCACGGCGCAGACGATCATCGTCGAGGTTCGGCGCCAGTTCCGCGAGATGCCGGGGATCATGGACTACACCCAGCGACCCGACTACGCACGCGTCGTCGACATCACGACGCGCGCTGCGCTGCGGCAGATGATCCTGCCCGGTGCGGTCGCGGTGGCGACCCCGATCATTGTCGGCCTGCTGCTCGGCCACGAGGCGATCGCCGGCCTGCTCATGGTGGGCACCATTTCCGGGGTGTTGCTGGCCACGGTGCTGAACAACGGCGGAGGAGCGTGGGACAACGCCAAGAAGTACATCGAGTCAGGCCACCTGACCGATGAGCAGGGCAACGTCCTGGGCAAGAGGACCGAGGCGCACGCCGCCGCGGTGGTGGGCGACACGGTCGGCGATCCCTTCAAGGACACCGCCGGCCCGTCGTTGCACGTGCTGGTCAAGCTGCTGGCCACCATCACCCTGGTCCTCGCGCCGCTCTTCATTCGTTAGATGCCACTGATCGTCCAGGCCGCAGTCATCGGGCTGCTGCAGGGGCTGACCGAGTTCATCCCGATCAGCTCCTCGGCGCATCTCATCGTCGTGCCCCGCCTTCTTGGCTGGACCGATCCGTTCATCAACTCGGCGGCCTTCGACGTGATGCTGCACATGGGGACGCTGCTCGCCCTGCTCATCTATTTCTGGAGCGAGCTGATCGACCTGCTGGGTGCGTGGCTGGCGTCGATCCGCGACCGTTCGATCGGAAACGATCCGCGCCGACGGCTGGCCTGGCTGCTCGTCGTCTCGATGGTCCCCGGAGCGGTGCTCGGCGCGCTTGGTGAGAGCTTCTTCGACACGTTCTTCCGTGAGCACAGCCTGATCTTCATCGCCCTGCTGCTGGCGATCGGCGCCGGGCTGTTGGGCCTGGGCGAACTGCTCGGGCGCCACACGCGGCATCTGCGCGACCTGCGGCTGCCCGATGCCGTGGTGATCGGGATCGCGCAGGCGCTGGCGCTCTTTCCCGGCATCAGCCGCAGCGGGATCACCATCGCGGCTGGCCTGGGGTTAGGCCTCGAGCGCGAGTCGGCGGCGCGCTTCAGCTTCCTGATGGCCACCCCGATCATCGCCGGGGCGGGGATCTTCAAGAGCCGCGATCTGCTGGGCGGTGGGCTGCATGGCGGCGATATTCTGCCGCTGGGGGTGGGCTTCATGGTCGCCGCGATCTCCGGGCTCATCGCCATCGCGTTCCTGCTCAGCTTCCTGCGTCGGCAGAGCACAGCGCTCTTCATCGGCTACCGTCTGGTCGCCGCTGTCCTGCTGGTGGTCTTCGCGGTCGTCTTGCGCTGAGCCGGCGCCGAGCAGGCGCCGAGCTGGCGCGTGCGCTGAGCAGGCGCCAGGATGGCGCCCGGGCCGTCGATCGGTTTTGACACCCCTGCGGTGCCGGCCTACAATCCGCGGAAGTCGGCGCGTCCGTTGCTCGGAGGCGCCGGTCTCTGGTATCTGGCCGCCGAAGCCGGCGAGCGCTGGCGAATATGCGACCCTGGGGCGGCCGGGGCGCTTTTCTTCTCCCGGAGCCGAACACCCACGCCTCGGATCGTCACGGTTTCCCGAAGGGGGCATCGATGAACACCAAGCCTGTCTATCTCACCGCCGAAGGCCTCACCAAGCTGCAGGCGGAGCTGCATCATCTCGTCACCGCTGAGCGGCCGCGCGTTGCACAGCGGATTCACGACGCCAAGCTCGACGGCGACATCAGCGAGAACGCCGAGTACGAGGATGCCAAGCAGGAGCAATCATTCCTGGAGGGCCGCATCGCCACCCTGGAGGGGCAGCTCAAGAACGCCGAGGTGATCGAGCCGGTCGACGGCAACGACAAGGTCAGCATCGGCTCCAGGGTGGTCATCAACGGATCCGATGGCGAGGAGACCTTCACCATCGTCGGCTCCGCCGAGGCTGCGCCGCGCGAGGGACGCATCAGCAACGAGTCGCCGGTCGGCGTCGCCCTGATGGGCCGCAAGAAGGGCGACAGGATCACCGTCCAGGCGCCGGCCGGGCCGGTCGTCTTCACGGTCGTCTCGATCAGCTAGCCCGCCCGCCGTGTTCTGGGCCGACGAGATCGCGCTCGAGGCGTCCGGCCCGCAGGTCGTCAACGACTCGAAGACTCCGTCGGGCACGATTCATATCGGTGCGCTGCGCGGGGTGGTGATTCATGACGCGATCGCCCGCGCGCTGGTCGATCGCGGGCTGCAGGCGCCGTTCCTGTACGGGATCGACGATCTCGATCCCATGGACTCCGCCACGCTGGCCACCCGCGAAGGCCTGACCGAGTACATGGGCGTGCCACTCGCCCGGGTTCCGGCGCCGCACGGCTCGGAGCAGCCCAGCTGGGCGCGTCATTTCGCGCAGACCTTCCTCGATACGTTCGAGCGGCTCGGCGTGCGCACCCAGCTGTACTGGGCCAGCGAGCAATACGCGGCCGGTATCTTCGATGGCTTCATCCGCGAGGCGCTCGACCGGGCGGTCGATGTGCGGCGGGTCTACGCCGAGGTCTCCAACGTGCGGCACGGCGACGACTGGCTGCCGTTGCAGGTCATCTGCGAGCAGTGCGGCCGCATTGGCACCACGTTCGCCGACGACTGGGACGGCGAGACCGTCCACTACCGATGCCTGCCGAACCGCGTCGCATGGGCGATCGGATGCGGGCACGAGGGCCGCGTCGCGCCCTTCCGCGGGGCTGCCAAGCTGCCGTGGAACCTGCACTGGGTCGCCAAGTGGCGGCATTTCGGCGTGACCATCGAGGCGGGCGGCAAGGACCTGTCGACGCGAGGTGGGTCTCGTGACCGCGCCGTCGCCCTTGCCCGCGAAGTGTTCGACGTCACCCCGCCTCGCAATGTGCCGTACGAGTTCCTGACCATCGGCGGCCGCAAGATGAAGTCGTCGGCCGGCACCGGCGCGACGGCGCAGGCCATGGTCGAGCTCCTGCCGGCCGAGCTGATCCGCTTCCTGATGCTGCGCTACCGCCCCAACGCGGCGATCGAGTTCGACCCGGCCGGCGAGACGATCCCGCGCCTCTTCGAGGAGTACGACGGCTACGTCGCCGAGGTCGCCCCCGGCCCGGTCGAGGGCAGCGATCCGGTCGAGGTCGCCCAAAGGCGCCGGATCGTGGAGCTTGCCCAGCTGCCGGGCAGCGCCGTGCCGAGGTACTTCCTGCCGCCCTTCCTGCAGGTCGCGACCTATGCCCAGATGCCATCGGCCACGACCGATACCGTCGCCGAGCAGATCGGCCGTCAGCGTGGCACGCCGCTGGTCGCCGACGAGCTGCGCGCGCTCGAGGAGCGCCTCGAAACGGCGCGGCGCTGGCTCCCCGAGTGGGCTCCGCAGCGCATCCGCTTCAGCGTCGCGCTCGACGGCCTGCCGAACGCGGCTGCGGCCATCACCGAGCCGCAGCGCGCCTACCTCGAGTCGCTTGCCGAGATCCTGGAGCAGGCCAACCCCTGGGAGGGTGAGGCGCTGCAATCGGTCATCTTCGAGACGGCGCGCGACGCTGAGCTACCGCCGGGCAAAGCCTTCAACGCCGTGTACCTGGCGTTCATCGGTCGCGCCAGCGGACCACGGGCGGGATGGCTGCTCGCCTCGCTCGAACGGGGCTTCGTGATTGATCGGCTGCGCCTGGCCGTCGGCGCCGGCGAACCGGCGGGGACGAAGGGCGGCTCGCCGTGATCGGCCTGCAGGCCATCCGCGACGATCCCGGGGCGGTCAAGCGCGCCATCGCGCGCAAGGGCGAGGCGCCTGACGCGGTCGAGCGCATTCTGCAGGCGGATACGCGCCGAAGAGCCCTCCTCGCCGAAGCCGATGCCGCCAAGCACCAGCGCAACGCCGGCAGCAAGCGGGTGGGCGAGCTGATGCGCGCCGGCCACCGCGACCAGGCCGAGGCCGCCAAGGCGGAGCTGGGCGGCCTCTCGCAGCGCATCAAGACGCTCGATGCGGCGCTCGGCGAGGTCGCCGCGGCCATCGAATCCGACCTGCTGCTGATTCCCAACCTGCCGCATCCGGACGTCCCTGACGGCCGCACTGAGCTGGACAACCCGGTGCTGCGCAGGTGGGGAGTACCAGCCGCCGAGGGTGCCGCGCCGCCGCACTGGGAGATCGGCGCACGGCTCGGCCTGTTCGACCTCGAGCGGGGAGCGAAGATCGCCGGCTCCGGCTTCATCCTGTACACCGGGCAGGGCGCGCGGCTGCAGCGCGCCCTCATCGGTCTGATGCTCGAGCTGGCCGACCAGGGCGGCTTCAGCGAGGTCTGGCCACCGCTGCTGGTCAACGCCGCGTCCGCACGCGGCACCGGACAGCTGCCGGACAAGGAGGCGCAGATGTACGTCATCGAGCGCGACGACCTGTATCTGATTCCCACCGCCGAGGTGCCGGTCACCAACATCTACCGCGACGAGATTCTGCCCGGCAGCGCATTGCCGATCTACCACGCGGCCTACACGCCCTGCTTCCGGCGCGAGGCGGGCGCGGCCGGCAAGGACACTCGCGGCCTGCTGCGGGTGCACCAGTTCGACAAGGTCGAGATGGTCAAGTTCGTCCAGCCGTCGACCAGCTATGACGAGCTCGAGGCGCTGACGCGCTCGGCGGAGAAGGTGCTCGAGGCGCTGGAGCTGCCGTATCGGACCGTCGAGCGCTGCACCGGCGACCTCGGCTTCGCCCCCGCTAAGGGCTATGACCTCGAGGCCTGGTCCCCCGGCGTCGGCCGCTGGCTGGAGGTCAGCTCCTGCTCGAACTACACCGACTTCCAGGCGCGCCGCATGAACCTGCGCTTCCGCTCATCGCCCGATGCACGTCCCGAGCTGGTGCACACGCTCAACGGCTCGGGCCTTGGCATATCGCGCACCTATGCCGCACTGCTCGAGACGCACCTGCAGCCAGATGGCTCCATCCGCATTCCCGAGGCGCTGCGGCCACAGTTCGGAGGCGACTCGATACGCTGAACCGGGGCCAGCGTTCATTCCACTCTTCATCCGTGAGCCGGGGGACGGCTGGCCGAATCTGCGAACCGCTTCCCGGACTCTGGCCTGTGCTGGCGATCGCATGCGCCGTGTTCACCGCGGCCGCGGCGGTGGCCGCGTGGTTGATCCGTCCGTTCGCCGCGGGACAGGTGGGCTTTGACAGCGCGGCATCGGTCATCTATTTCGATCGGCTGACTGCGGGGCGGCAGCTCGAGAGCTTCGTGACGGCCACGCCGAAGCCGTTGCTCACGCTGGTCTATGGTGCCCTCCACGCGCTCACGGGGGATTGGCGGCCGCTCTCCTGGGCCACGATTGCAGCATTTGCCACGGCCGTGGTGTTGGCCACGATGCTCGCCTGGCGGCTGGGCGGTCCGCTCGCCGCCGCATTTGCAGCCGTGGCCTTCGGCGGATCCTCGCGCCTGCTCGCCGACGTTGCCCTGGCCTACGCGGAGCCATGGGCGCTCGTCGGCTGGCTGGCTGCCGGCCTCGCCCTGGTGGCGGATCGCCCGCGATATGGCATCGCCGGCGTGGCGCTGATGCTCGCCGGGCTGGCTCGGTTCGAGACGGTCCTGGTCAGTGGACTGGCCGCCCTGGTCCTGGTCTGGCTGGAGCTGCGTGCGCGTCGTGGAGCGCCACGGGTGATCCCCCGGCGAGCCTTTCTTGTGCTCATCGGGCTGGGGACGGTACCCATCCAGACGCTCCACGACGTCCTGCTCACCGGGAACCCGTTCTACTCGACGTTCGTGGCTTCGGCCACGGCGCCGAACTTCACCCCGTACGGCGTGCTGCGACTCATGACCGCACGCTACCTGGGCATGCTGCCCCTCGTCCTCCTCGCCGTCATTGGCGCGGTCATCCTGATACGCGACCGACGATGGCCGATCGTCGCCGGCCTGACCGCGCTCGGCCCTGGCGTCGCGGCCTTCCTGGTCTTTCTCGCCGTACGAGGGACCTACGTATCGGACCGATATCTGCTGCCGATCGATCTGGTGCTCGCCTTCGCCGCTTCCATCGGGTTCACCGGACTGCGCTTGGTGAACCTGGGCCTCCGCTGGCCAGCGGCGGATCGGCGACCTCGGCTGAGGCAGGCTGGTCTCGTGCTGGTCGCAATGGTGATGGCCATCGCAACCGTTCCGATGGCACCCATGAGCCGCTCGCTGGTCTCGAGCGTGCGCGCGACGCTTCAGCAGCACATCCACGCCGATCGGGCAGTTCCAGTCCTGAATGCCGCGCTGGACCGTGAGCCCGGGCTTCGCGCTTCAATCGCTGCGGAGGTGGCCAGCGGCCGCCAGGTCAAGCTCCTGGTGTCAGGCCTGCTGCGCCCGCAGATGGTGGTGGACCTGCACCTGCCGCTGTACGCGGTCGGGGGCCTGGATCCGGCCCGCATCGACGCCTCGGGAAGCTACCTCTCGCCCGGCCAGCTGATCTTCTACGACCGCGCGGTGGGCAGAACGACCGAAGGGGCCAGGCAGCTGGAGCTGAGCCAACCGGCGAGCATTGGAGCAATTCACCTGGTGCCGCTGCTCGCCGACCCCGCAGATGGATTCTGGGTTCTCAAGGTCGAGTCGACGCACTGAAGTCGCGCTTGGGCCGGCACTGCAGTCTTCCTGCTCGATCTGCTAAGGTCCGACCGTCCGTTTGTCCGGAGGGGTGGCAGAGTGGACGAATGCGGCGGTCTTGAAAACCGCTGAAGTGCAAGCTTCCGTGGGTTCGAATCCCACCCCCTCCGCCAGTTTGCGCCAAGGCAGCGAAGATCGGGCGTCGCGGCACGTCCTGCGACCCGACGTTCCAAATGTCGCTGTCAGCGGCGGTATCCACCTCAACGGTCCGAACTTGGGAACGACGCCGGGGAATCCACGCGCAACCGGACGCGGGCGGCTGCTCCATCCGCGGATTCGAGGGCGTTAGCGCGACTGGCACCGACATTTGCCAGGTCAAGCGGCGATCAGCGCATGTTGGCGTTCTGGCCGATGCTGTGCAGTCCAGGCTGGGGCCAGTACAGGATCCCGTGCGGATATCCGCCCGTTGCAATCTTGGCGAGGATCGCTCCGGTGCGGGTATCAATGACGGTCACGCCGCCGTGGTATCGGTCGGCGATCCACGCCTGGGTGCCGTCGATGGAGAGATTCAGCTCGTCCGGCGAGCCACCCTCCTGCCATGTCGTGACGACCTTTCGTGTCGCGAGGTCGACCACTGAGATCGTTCCGGCTGACCGATTGTTGACGTACATCCTGGTGAGGTCACGGCTGAACTCGATCCCGTGTGCGCCGGCGCCGGACTTGATGAAGGCGATCTCCCGCATACGGACCGGATCGATGACCGATACGCCCGCGCGACCCTCGTTGGTGACGAAGAAGAGCTTGCCATCGGGTCCCAGGCGCACGTCGCGCGGCAGGCTGCCGACCCGCACCGATCCCGTGACGACCATCTTGCGCGTGTCGACGCGGGCGACTATGCCGCTGTACTCGCAGCTGACCATGAGATAGCTGCCGTCCGCGGAGAGGTCGAGGTCATCGGCCCCCGGCCATGGGATCTCCAGGAACTTCAGGAACTTCCACGTCTTGCGGTCGTAGAAGTTCAGGCCGTTGTACCTGATGAGCGTGGGCGAGATGTAGTCGTTGACCACGATGGCCTTGCTGCCATCGGGCGTGTAGTACAGGTCGTACGGCGTGGGAGCGTGCAGAATCTCGCCGGTCGGCTTCGACGTGCGCTGGTCGATAACCGTGATGGTCGAGCTGGACATGTTGTTGACATACAGCCGGGTCAGATCCCAATCGGGAGTGATGTGCTCGGGGAAGGTGCCAACCTTGAAGCGCCCGATGATCTTGAATGTCGCCGGATCGATGACGACCACGTCGCCCGAGTGCTCGTTGGGGACGTAGACCCGAGGGCTCAGGTCGGCGACGCCGGGTGCCAGCCGACCGCTGACGGTGGCTGCGTACACCCCGTCGTCGGCCGATGCCGCAGGTTTGACCGATGACGACGGTGCTGTCGCGGCCGTGCTGGCGGACGCCACCGGGGTCGGAGAGGCGCTCGCGCTCGGACCCGGGGGAGTGGCGGTGGGCCTCGGGCTGCTCGACGGTGACCCGCTCGCCGAGCACGCCGACATCAATGCTGTCAGCGCAGCCACCACCAGCCCGCGGCGAACGGTCACCTCAGCGCATGTTGCCGTTGTGGCCCAGGCTGAAACGGCCTGGCTGCGGCCAGAACGAGAGGCCGTGGGGGTTGAGCCCGGTGCGAATGGTGCTGAGAATCTTGCCGGTGGCCGCATCGATCACGATGACCGAGCCGTTGTATCGGTTCGAGACCCACAGCTGTGAGCCGTCGATCGAGCTGGCCATCATGTCAGGGGATCCGCCGACCTGCCACGTGTCGACGACCTTGCGCGTGGCGAGGTCGATCACCGAGATCGTCCCGCCAAGACGATTCGTCACGAAGAGCCGCGTGGCATCGCGGCTCATGCCAATCCCGTGGGCACCCTTCCCGGTCTTGATGAAGCCGACCTGCTTCATCGTGTCGCCGTTGATGACCGAGACCCCGTTGGTCCCCTGGTTGGCGACGTAGAAGACCTTTCCGCCGGGGTCGAGGCGAACGTCGAGCGGCGAGCCGCCCACCCGCACGACTCCGCTGAGCTCCAGCTTCGTGAGGTCGACCTTCACCACGTCGCCTGAGCTCTCGCAACTCATGATCAGGTAGCTGCCATCGGCCGAGAAATCGAGGTGATCGACACCCGTGAACGGAATCTCGACGAACTTGATGAGCTTCCAGGTCTTGCGGTTGTAGAAGTACAGGCCGTTCTGGTGGACAAAGTCCCTGCCCAGGAAGTCATCGACGACGATTGCCTTGCTACCGTCCATGGTGAAGTACAGGTTGTACGGGTAGGGCACCGCGATCGTGCCGGTCGGCTTTGACGTGCGTGGGCCGATGATGGTCAGGCTCGAGCTCGACATGTTGTTGACATACAGCCGGCTCAGGTCCCAGTCGGGGGTGATGTGCTCGGGGCTGATGCCAACCTTGAAGCGCCCGATAATCTTGAATGTTGCCGGATCGATGACGACCACATCGCCGGAGGCTTCGTCGGGGACGTAGACCCGAGGGCTCAGATCGGCGATGGCCGGTGCCAGCTGGCCGTTGACGGTGGCGGCGTACACCCCGCCGGGAGCTTGCGTCGGTGCGGCCGATGGCAACGGTGCGGCCGATGCCCCGCTGACGGACGCGGTGGCGGCCGGCGAGGCGTTCGCGCTCGAGCTAGGGGGGGTCGCGCTTGGCATCGCGCTGCCCGATGGCGACACGCTCGCCGAGCATGCGGAGACCACGATTGTCACGAGCGCGAAAAAGGCGATACGGCGGACCATGCGCGATGGAGTCTACAGGCTCGCTGCGGTGCCCCGGCTGCCGTCAGGTCGCGGCGGGGACCTCGTGATGCAGGCGGCAACGTGCCTCGTAGGTCTCGTCGCCCATGCCGCCGATGACGATCAGCGGCGAATCCATCGGCGCGGCGTGGCCGTCGATCAGGCGCTGGGTGCGGGTCGCCGGCTCGCCGCAGACCATGCAGATCGCGGTCAGCTTGGTCACCTGGTCGGCCAGGGCCATGAGGCGCGGCATCGGTCCGAAGGGGACGCCACGGAAGTCGCGGTCGAGCCCGGTGACGATGACCTGCTTGCCGCTCTCCGCAAGCCGCTCCACGACATCGGGCAGTAAGGCGTCGAAGAACTGGCCTTCCTCGATCGCCACGATATCGGCCTCGTGCGCCACCGCCTCGATCTCCGACGAGTCGTCGACCGTCACCGCCTCGTGCTGAGCCCCGGACCGCGACACGACGCGCACCTCCGCGGTCCGCGTGTCGAGCCGCGGCTTGACCAGCAGGACGCGACGCCCGGCGATCGAGAAGCGGCGCAGCAGGCGCAGCATCTCATCGGTCTTGCCACAGAACATGCAGCCGCAGATGACGTGCACCCAGCCTGAGGTGTAGAACATCACGCGCTGGCGCTGTGCATCGGTCAGTCGCCGACGACGGCCGCGATTCCTTCCTCGGGCAGGCCAAGCTCGGTCGCCAGCGCCTGGCGCATAGCGTCGGTGGGGGCCTCCTTGCCGGTCAGCAGCCTGAACGTCTCGGCCGATGCGCGCAGGAAGCTTGCCTGGCCGTTGGCCACCGTCCCGCCCTGGGCCGTGGCCTGCGCCATCAACGGCGTGGCCTCATGGTCGAGGACCAGATCAAGCACGAAGAGGCCGGCCAGCAGCAGGTCGCCCGGAATGGGGCTCTCGCCTTCCTCGATGCCGATGGCGGTGGTGTTCACCAGCAGCCCCGCCTTCGCCAGCTCTGAGCCGATGATCGTCTCGTGCCAGGGCATTGCACGCAGGTCCATGTGCCGGGCGCTCTTGGCGAAATGGGCCACCAGTGCTTCGGCCCGATGCAGATGGCGATTGAAGACCGCGATGCGCTGGAAGCCGGACCCCATCAGCACCGATACCACCGCCCTGGCCCCGCCCCCTGCACCCAGCACGATCGCGTGGCGCGGCCACTTGCCCTGCACCTTGGGGAGGATGGAGGTGATCCCGGCGCGCACGCCGTCGACCTCGCTGTTGTAGCCGCGCAGCCGCGCGCCGTCCTTGACCACGACGCTCACCGCGCCGCTGTTGCGCGCGTCCTCGGAGAGGCTCGAGAGCAGCGCGCCGACCTTCTCCTTGTGCGGCGTGGCGATCAGCGCGCCCAGGTAGCCGCGGCCCTTGAGCGTGGCGATCGCCTCGGCGAGCTGGTGCGGCTTGCGCTCCCAGCGCTCGATGGCCACCTTCAGTCCGGCGGTCTCGAAGGCGGCCTGCTGAACGGCTTCCATTGCCGAGTGACCGAGGGGTTGTCCGATGATGGGTAGGCGCTGCACGGCATGCTCTCTCGGTTCTGGGGTGTGTTCACGGGGATCGGGGCCGGCGGCCGCTCGATTGGTCGTCCCGAAGGGCACCATGCTATCATCGGCGCCGGCCTCCGGAGAGGTCGCATAGTGGCCTAGTGCGGCGGTTTGCTAAACCGTTGAAGGGGGTTACCTCTTCCGAGGGTTCGAATCCCTCCCTCTCCGCCAGCCATCGCCCCCAAGTGTGCCCGTAGCTCAGTGGATAGAGCGTCAGGTTGCGGACCTGAAGGTCGGAGGTTCGAGTCCTCTCGGGCACGCCACAATTCACGCGAGAATGTGCCCTCTGGGGCGCCTTCGTCGTTCCTGGCAGGGCGGCTGCGAGAGCGCTCTGAGAGCATGAGCCCCAGTAAGCCCCCGGTAAGCGTTGACCGTTAGGGTGCTGAGAGGGCCGCGGTCGTTGACATCGGCAGGTGCGGCACCACTGGTGCGACGTGGCCGGCTGGCGCCGCGGCCCTTATGCTCTCCCGGTGACCGCGACCAACGTCCTCTACTACGGGGACAACCTCGACATCCTGCGTCATGATCCGCCCTACATCCCGCCTGAGTCGGTAGACCTTATCTACCTCGACCCGCCGTTCAACTCTAACGCGGCCTACAACGTCATCTTCCGCGACGAATCCGGCCGGCGGAGCGATGCGCAAATCACCGCCTTCGATGACACGTGGCACTGGGGACCGGATGCGGAGGCGCAATACCTGTACCTGACCAACAGCGGGTACCACGGTGGCCGGGTGCCGAGCACCGTGAGCGATTTGGTCGGCGCCTTCCACAAGGGGATCAGGCTGAGCCCGATGCTGGCCTATGTCGTTGAGATGGCGGTCCGACTCGTCGAGCTACACCGGGTCCTCAAGCCGACCGGCACGCTGTGGCTTCACTGTGACCCGACCGCGTCGCACTATCTGAGGCTGGTCCTCGACGCCATCTTCGGGCCGGAGAACTTCCGGAATGAGGTCATCTGGAAGCGGACCACTGCGCACAGCGACAGCAAGCGGGCGGGGCGCATCCACGACGTGCTCCTGTTCTATGCCAAGTCGGAGGAACATGTCTGGAACAAGGTCTACCAGCCCTATGACGAGGATTACGTCGCCAAGTACTATCGCTACAAGGAGCCGAACGGCCGACGCTACGCATCCGGGGACGTGGCCGCTGCCGGGCCGGGACCGGCGCGCCTGTTCAAGGGCGTGCTTCGCGAGCCGCCTCCTGGTTCGCACTGGCGGTTCACACAGGAGAAGCTAGACCAGTTCGTCGCGGACGGCCGAATCTACTTCACCCCGAACGGCTTTCCGAGAATCAAGCGGTACTTGGACGAGATGGAAGGAACGCCACTTCAGGACCTATGGGCCGACAAGGGCGTCCAACCGGTTGTCTCTTGGTCCAGTGAGGGACTGGGGTACCCGACGCAGAAGCCGCTCGCGCTGCTCGAACGCATCATCGCCGCTTCGTCAAAGCCCGGCGACATCGTCCTCGATCCCTTCTGCGGCTGTGGCACCGCCATCGTTGCCGCCCAGAAGCTCGGACGGCAATGGATCGGAATCGACGTGACCTACCTCGCCATCGCGGTCATGCAAGCGCGGCTCCGCGACAGCTTTGGGATCGAGGTGCCGATCGAGGGCTCGCCGACCGAGGTGGAGGGAGCCCGCAAGCTGTCACAACAGCTCCCGAATGGACGTGAGCAGTTCGAGCTTTGGGCGCTGACGCTCGTGGGCGCGATGCCGGTTGGCGGCACCCAGAAGAAGGGCGCAGACAAAGGCGTGGACGGCGTCATCACCTTCACCGGGGCAGGGGGCAAGCTCGAAAGCTGCATCGTGAGCGTGAAGTCTGGCCACGTTGGACGAGCCCAGGTTGCCGAACTCAAGGGCGACATGGGCGCACAGGGCGCGGCGATGGGCCTGTTCGTCACGCTGGAGGAGCCAACAGCTCCCATGCGTCTAGAGGCGACAGAGGCAGGCTTCTACCACTCCGACCTGTCGGGCCGAGACTATCCGGCTGTCCAGATTATCACCATCCGCGAACTGCTCGAAGAGGGCCGGAAGCCGAATTTGCCGCTGCTCATCCTCTCCCCTTACCAGCAAGCGCAGCCCATCAAGAAGGCGGCCGAGCAGGGTGAGCTGTTCGACTCAAACTGATGCACTACCCGCACGTCTCGGGAGCGAACGTCACCCACCGAAGGGCCGTCAGGGCGACCGCCACGCCCGGCGTCCAGGCGTCGCTGTTGTTCGGAAGCGGCGAACCGACCGAAGCGGACGAGGTGGAGGAGCCCGAGGGCACCTAAGGCGCCACATCCGCCAGTTCAGGTCGAAGTCGGGCTAGGAGCCAACCCCTGCGGCTACCGCCGCCACGGCGCGAAGACGTGCGCCACGGCCTCCCTGGGCTCGCCCGTCCAGCCGCAGGTACATCGCATGGCAGCGCCGACCCGGTCGACCTCATGACGGACGGCTGGCTGATCCTGAACGGCTGGTCGGTCCGGAGCGCGCTTGGCGAGAAGGAGCGCAGCAGCCGCGCGAGCGGACGGCCGCAGACGCTTGAGCAGCGCGCGACCCACACCGCGTCGAATCTGTATGCCAGCGCGGCGCCTAGGTTTCATGGAAAGGGTGGGGGCGCGACGTCAACGCTGGTCAACCGCCCGCCCCCTGCCTGCGCTTCACGCGCATGCGCCGACGCAGGGCAGAAAGAACTTCCTACGCCGGTCTCGTGATCCCTTCACGGCCGGGTCACAGCCAGGACCACAAGGTATCTGATACCGGCTCACGGCTTTGTTTCATCTGGAACGATCCGACCGTCCTCCCGGTGGTTGAACTCCTCGGAGTACTTCTCGCCCTTACGCTCGGCCTCGAAGTAGTCACCCATGGTGGCTGCGATGCCCGCGGTTGAGCGCTCGCTCTGCGTGCCGTGCCCGACCTCACCAGACGGACCGATGCCGCCAGCGACAGACAGCGCCTTCATGCGGCCAATCTTGAACTCGCTGGTCTTGTCCACTGCCAGGCGCTCGACGGCGGATGCCTTGGCGCGATCCGGGATCGCCTCATCCAGCGCCGCCTCAATAGCTGCGCCGGTCTGACCGATCATCAGGTCCGCGGTGCCTTTCGCCTGCGCGACACCGAACAGGAGCGCTGCCCGCTGCGGCTGGCCCAGGCTGAGCAGCTTGCGCGCCTCGCCGAGGAAGTAGGAGCCATCCCGCCGGTCGGCGACCAGCGCGGTGTGCTCCATCTGGTTCGCCAGCCGGGTGGTGGCGTCGACACCGGCATCAGCGCTCGCCCGCCACTTGTCGGCTTCCTGCGCCGCCGCCTGCTGCCAGTTGCCCATCGCTGAGGAGATCAGCTGATCAGCGGCCCGCACTTCGCGCAGCCGTCGATCCTTCTCAGATACCCGGTATGCCGCCGGGAGTTTCTCGTCGCCTTCGATCTCAGCGATCTTGCCGAGAGCGTCGCCGACCTTTTGTTTCCAAGCCGAGGTGATCTCGGCGTAAGTGTCTGTGAGTGCCATGGTGGCCTCCGTTTGCTTGAGGCGCGTCGTTGCACGCGCCAGGGTTTCGGTGAGCCGTCGAAGGTTCTCCGTGCGGCTCTTGATCTCCTCACTGTCGCCGCCCGCCTTGGCCACAGCGAGCCAGGCGCGGGCATCGTCGACGTGGACCTGCTGCCAGGTGCGTTCGAGCATGGCCTGCGAGTAGGCGTCCATCGGCCGCCTGAGCGGTTCCGCCGACCGTGACGGCCCAGGGACGCGGTTGATGTTGGTCTGGTAGCTCATGCGTGGGCTCCTTGGCCGAGCCATACGACGGCTTCGGCGAGTGACTCATATGTCTTCCCATTCGGAGCGACATACCTGGGTCCTGACGGCGCCGAGCGCCGGTAGAGGGTGGCGAGCATCACAGCGGTGAGCAGGTCGTCGTGATCCTTCTCGCGCATCGCCTCGTAGGTGGCATTGCCGCGCCGGTTGATCTGGTAGCTGAAGCGCTCCAGCTGATGCCGCAGCACGTCCTTCAGCCGGCAGGTCTCAGCGACCACGATCAGCCCGGTGGAGAGTTTCGCCTCGAACTTCCGGACGAGGTACTCCTTCGAGACGCCCTCGTCGCTGTACGTCGAGCCGCCGGTGATCAGGACGGGGTACGCGTGGTAGTTCAGATCGCCTGACCGGTGAGCCATTCGGAACAGCTCGTGGTAGACCTCGCCGATCCCCGTGGCGTCGTAGAACAGGTCGCCGCCGGTCGACTGCTTGAGCCTCACCGCGTCCGAGGCGACCACCGTGTGCGGCGTTCCGAGGTCCCACTGCTCGGCATGGCGGATCACGTAACGGTCCGGGCCGCCGGCTACCGTGAGCCGCTCAACGATAACGAGGGCTGCCGGGTCAGCCACTTTTCCCGGATCGAGCGCCAGGTTCAGGCTGGTCATAGCTTCTCCCGAAGGCGTCTGTCGGCCTCCTCGAACTCTTGCAGGTTGGGTTTAGGGAACAGGTCGGGTGCGTCCTGCTGTGGGCGCATCGCCGGGAACTCGTCGAACAGCGGAGGGATGCCTCGGCCGGCCGCGAAGGCTGCATCAATGTCGTCGCCCCGGAACAGGGAGCCGGCCGCGTCGACGAAGCCACACAGGTACTCCTGCTCGTACCAGAAGCGGCCCAGCGCGGCACGCTCCTCGGCCAGGAAGGCCGGGCTGATGCGCGGGATGTCGGTGGCCGGCACCTGGTAGCGCTCCCAGCTGGAGCCGCCCGCGTCCCACGCTTCCCAGAACCAGCCGCGCCGGCCGAACGGCGTCGACATAGCGACGATGCGGCCACGCTCCGAGACAGCGAGCATGGGGCGCACGGCGGCGTACACCTCGTCCTCGACACGGGCAGCTTCATCGATGACCAACAGGCTGACCGCCGCGAAGCCGCGGATGGTGCCCTCACTCGACGGAAGGGAGACGATGCGGCTGCCGTTCTCAAGCCCCAGCTCGAGCGCGTTGTCCTTGCTGGCTGTCAGCTGAAGGCTGCGGGCCAGCGCGCGGGTTCGCATCGCCAACTCTTGGCTCTGGCGCATGCCGGCACTCACGAGCAGGATCAACGAGCCGGGATCGTTGATGGCGCGGTCCACAGCTATCACGCTGGCGACCTCTCCTTTGCCTCCCTGGCGGGTCACGTTGAGCAGCAGCTTCGGGGCCGTCGATCTGACCGCGCGGATCTGCCAGGCATCCGGCGTCTTGCCGGTGACCGCGAACAGGGCAGCGGGATCGAGAGAGCGGGCGAGATCGGCGGAAAGTTTGCTCATGAAACCCTCACGACCTGAGGTTCGCCTGCCGGGAACTTACCGTCACGGTAGGTTCCGCCAGCAGCGCGGTGGCCGCTGCGGCGCGGGCTTCGGGGAAGGCTGCCAGCGCTAGGAGCAGGCGCTCCTTCACCTGCAGGTACTCCTGGTTCTCAACCAGATTCACGACGGCGATCTGAACCTGCCCTTCGGGGCGAAGCTCGCCGGATGCCAGGCCGAGCAGCTTGATGCTCTCCCGCAATTCGCGGATCGCGCTCAGCGCCAGCTGAGCCCGGCCGCTCTCCTTGGCTGCCTGGAGGATCGACTCGGTTTCCCCGATCAGCTGCTCGGCGCGGTCGATCAGGGTCCGCGTGCGCTTGGTTTCCACGATGCCGGCCAGCGCTGGGCTGACGTGGTGCTTGAAGTGGGCCGACACCGAACCCTTGCTCAGGCCATAGCGCAGCGCGACGCCACGGATGCTCTGACCTGAGACAAGAGCTGCCTCGATCGCCGGGCGGTCCGGAGAGGTGCAGGTACGGCACACGGCAGCCATCAGCGGGGCCTCCCGCCACGGACCATCCACGGTCGGATTACGAAGGCATGCGGGCCGGCGTTTCGGCGCGATTGGCCCGCAAGGAGGCCGGCGGTTTCAGCGTACCGGGCCTGGGAGGTGCGCCGTCCACACGAGATACCGGGGCCGGCGGCCCACCACAGGCGCTGTGTGGCGCCGTTCACGCGTGCAGGCGCTCTCACACCTGCTCTCGCACCGTGCCCGCGACAGGGGCTAACAGGCACGTTCACGCGTGGATTGCAGGGCTGCACGTCGGGTACGGGACCCGACAGGTACCACGACAGCGGGGATGTGGGGGAGTAGTCCTGCAACAGGTACCTGACCGGTGCGTAGGCGTAGTGCGAATAGATGCACATCGCACTGCTCGCTGACCCGACACGCGTGGCTCCCTACTCGGAGCAGCCTTCCTACCTACGCCCTGTCTGCTCTGTCTGCTCTGTCTACTCTGTGTAGTTGGAGCAGTTGGAGCAGTTGGAGGGGTAGTAGGAGGGGTGCTCCGACTGTGCACCACCTGCGGGCCAGGTAGGCGCCACATGCTGGAGGCCGGCACCGTCTGGGTCCGCCTAGTCTCGATGCCACCCCGTACGCGCGCACGCTTGAGCGCATCCAGCCCGATGTCCTGCGCTGCGGCGGCAGCGGCAATCTCCTCGCGCGGGGCTGATCCGCCGTGCTGGTACAGGTAGTCACGTAGCCATTCGAGCGCCTCGCCGATAGCGGTCCGCTGCTCGCTGCCGCCGGCTGTATCGTCCAGTACCTGCTCGATGGTGCCATCCCGCGGCTTCCCGAAGCGCGCGCGGGTCGCGTACACGTCCTCGCCTTCCGGCGACTTGCCGACGCGGACCTGCTCGATGGTGAAGGTGCGCAGGCCGAGCTCGTAATCCGTCAGCCCGTTGTTGTTCTTCGGCAGCCCGACGATCCGAACATCCGGGTCATCCGGGTCGCGGGCTATGAACTCGACGGCGCGGGCAACCGCCACGAAGGCGCCGGAAGCCATCACCGCGCGGAGCGGGTCGCTGGTAATGCTCTTGTTGAGGTGAATCAAGCCGTAGAACAAGGTCCGGTAGTCGAAGGCCAGCGCCACCAGCGGCTCCAGCGCCTGGCGCACCTCCTTGTCGTTGTGGCTATTGAGCTTGCCGCTCAGCCGCGACATGAGCGGTGAGATCACAACCAGCGCCGGGTCGACCTCCTTGAGCGCAGCCTCCAGCGCTTCGAGGTTCTCAGGCAGGGATATCTGGGCCTCGTGGGTCGCATGCTCGCGCTTGATCGTGAGCCGGTAGATGCGATCCATGTCAGCGCCGGCTGCGATCAGCCGGGGCGCCAGGATCGTCTCCCAGTCGTCTTCGGCTGCAACCACGATCACGTTTCGCGGCGTACCGAAGTACTCGCCCGGCAAGGTTCCGCGGGAGACGCTTGCTGCCAGCCAGGAGTCGTAGTTGCTCTTACCGACACCCTCGCGCCCGGCCAGCAGCGCGAGGCCGACGGTCGGCAGCCGCTGATCGAACAGCCACTTGTTGGGGCGGATCGGGATCGCGCTGCTGGGCGTCAGGATGACTTGATCAGCCACGGCGCACCACCACTTCCCACGGCCGGTGGGTCCGGGTGATGTAGATCAGCTGATCTACGTCGACGTGCTCGACCGCCCAGGCGGCGATGGCGGCGACCTCGTCAGCGCCCTTCGGTTCGGCGAACCCCTCGTTAACCTCTAGCAGCGCCTCCAGTAGATCGTCGAGGTCCTTGCCCCAGCCGCGCTGCTTGCGGGCCTCCTGCACCAGCGTCCAGTGGCGACCTTCGCCGGCCACCAGCCCGTCCCGCTGGGGAGGCAGCGACCGCAGGGCCTCGACCAGTTCAGTGGTGGCGAGGGCGATGGGCAGCCCGTTGGATTCGAGCGAATCCCCGCTGAAGTGCTTCGAGCCGGGGCCTACCACGAATCCACTGCTGGCGATGCGTATCTCCCCGCCAGCGTACGCGCGTGGCACACCGGCCTCCTCGGTGTATTCGGGGAGTCGCAGATACCAATGACCCTTGCCGACAGGGGCGCTGGGGCGGGTGACCGTGAGGGTTTCGGGGATCGGTAGCTGCCCGCGGACCTCGGCTACGTCGTTGTCGATGATCAGCAGCCGGGAGTCGCGCTGCGGCAGGACACCGTAGTTCGACTGGATGCCACCTTGTCTGCGGTACTCGAGCAGCCGGACCCGGCGCGGGTTGCGTGTGGCGTCCCTCGACCAGTGCCCGACGCCATGCTTGCCGGGGCTGCCGCAGCCGGCGCCCTCGCGGCAGGTGCAGCCGCCATCGGGTGTCGGTGGGTAGACCTCAACGATGGCGAAGCCTTCAGCGGCTAGGGCTAGTGCCTGCTCGACGGGGTTCATCGGCTTGCTCGCGCTGCCAGTCCTGGGCAACCGCGGTCGTGCTCGAGGTGAAGGGTCGCGCGGTCTGTTGGGAACGGCGCTTTGAGCGCCATCCGCAGGTCGGGGACGCAAGGGCACGGCGCATAGCGGCGCAGGAACCGCTTGATGGTCTCCGCATACTCGCGGCCGAGCGCCTTCGGTGCAGCGGTCGCCGGGCTGACACAAAACCAGACCTCGACCACGGGGCAATCGTCCAGCGTGGCCAGATCGGCCTCAGCCTCAGCATCCGACGCGGGATGCGCGTCCCAGGATGCAATCCAGTGCGGGCAGGACGCCGTGAAGATGGAGGTGCCGGCACTCCGGGCTTGGATAACGCGCCATCCCCCGAGCGGAGGTGCGGCGGCTTCTCCTCCACCGGCGTGCATAGCGACCAGGATCGCGGGGTCGACGTCCTCGAAGCGGCGGGCGTGGATCATCGGGGCGCCTCCACGGCGCGGTACAGCCAGCGCGACGTTTCTTCTAAGCCGTCCCAGGTCGGCTTGTGGCGCCGCGCCGCCAACCCGCGCGCGACGAGGTGATCGAGGGCGCGGCGGGCGTTCCGCGTGTCGTAACCGACCGCCCGGCCCGTCCACGGAATAGGCCGATACGTTCCGGCTTCGCGCGCGATGGCGATCGCTATAGCCATGGGCGTGGCCTCGCCGTTCGCCTGAAGGTAGGCCAGCGCGTAACGCATTGCGGAGCCGGGACCTCTACTCATCTAAGAGGGCTCCCGACGTCGGGTACCCTCTTAGATTCGGTCCCCCGAACCGCCAGCCACTGCTCGATGGCCCGACGTGGGAACAGGACCCGGCGACCGACGGTGACGTTCGGAATCTCGCCGCGCTTGGCGCCCAGGTAGACGCCGTTGCGGCTGAGGTCGAGAAGCTCGGCGACTTCCTTCACGGTGAGGACCTCGCGGCGGGCAGTGGGGCTCATGAATCCAACCCCACCAGTTCGCGCAGGAACGCGGCGTAGCGCAGCCCCCATGGCACTCGCGGCAGCGGCCAGTGCCCCTGCTCAACGGCGACCAGGTTCGATACCGAAGACGCCCCCACGGAGCGCGCGACCTGGGTCACCAGAAGCTTGTTCTTGACCCGGAGCTCGCGGGCGACGCCGGACGCGGCCAGGTGCCCTGCCCACGCAATCTCGATAAGGTCGTGGGGCGTCAGCGCGCTCGATTTCGTTCCTGATCTTCCTGCCATGGCCCCATAGTAGCACAGGCTGCGGTGCAACTCTGCGCAAAGACTGGAATCTCAGGGCTTAGGGCTTGACAAATGATATATCCATGCTAGTATCACTATACAAGCCGCTGATCAGAGCGCGGCCAACCGAAAAGGAACACCTCGAATGACCACCTCCACCTCCACCTCCACCTCCACCACCAGCGCCGACGCCACCTACCGCACCAACCTCGAACAGGTACGCGGCATGATCACTGCCCTGCAGGTAGAGGTCGAACGCCACGCCAGCGGGCAGGCCGCCGACCCTCGCAACTGGGGTTTCCCCGGCGACCTCGAGCACCTCGAAGAGATTCTGATCGACGCGCTGCACGCGGTCGGCGCCGGCGAAGACGAAGACGAGTGATGACCGCCCATCAGGCCACGGTCGACGGACTGGAGGACTCCGATGTGGCCGCTGACCTGGACCTAGCCGCCGCAGCGCTGAGCCGCGTCGGCGAGCGGATTGACGATCTAGTCCGCCGCGCCGAGGGGATCGACGACCTGCTCCCGATCCTTGAGCGCCTGCGATCCGTCGAGACCGCGGCCATCGCCATCGAGGCGCGGCTGCACAGCGAGACCCTGCGTTGGGCGCAGGTCCAATACAGCCGCGTCGGGGAGTCGCTCCTCGCGGTCAAGGTTGCGCGCCTGGAGAGCGTAAGGCGCCTTGAGCGCCCCGAGCGCCGGGGGCGCAGGGGTTACGGCCCGGAGCACTACGCCGAGGTGGCGCAGAGATTTGAAGAGGCCGGAGCATCCGGGAGATCCGGATACAAGGCCGTTGCCGAATGGCTCGGCACTGCCAAGAAGGCAGCCAACCATATCCACCGAGCGCGAGTGCTCGGACTCCTCGAAAGGAAGCACTCATGACCTGCCAAGGACTCATCTACCGGGGCGGTAAGAGCCGGCCCTGCAAATACAAGGCACAAGCCGACGGCTACTGCCACCGGCCCCACGAAGCGCGCCCGACCATCGTCCTGGACGAAGTCCGGCCCACCGCGTTCGGCGGGATGCACTCGATCTACTGGGCAGCCATGATGGCGCTCGGCCATGCTGGTCGCGGCGACCAGGAGGAGGCGCTCGGGAACGACATGGGTGCGTTTAGCGAGGCGTTTAACAAGAGCGGCTCGACTGACGGCTTCTGGCCCATGATCGAGAAGTACGTCGACGCGGTCGAGACCAAGCCGGTGCTCCAGTGAGCAGATCAGGCGTCGTGTACAAACGGTGCCAGGCCGACGGCCGCACCGTCAAAGGCCGGCGCTGCACCTGCGGCTCTGACCGCCGCATCGTGTGGGCATGGCGCGTCGATGTTGCCGGCCCCGGCGAACCGCGCCGGACGAAGGGCGGCAGCGGGCTGGCCTCCCGAGGCGAGGCGGTCGAAGCGATGCGTAAGGCTGCGACCGCAGCTGAGTCAGGCGTACCCGAGCCGAGCACCTTGACCCTGGCGCAGTGGTCGGAGCAGTGGCTCCCGGCAGTGCAGGGCAAGGTTCGAGGCGGCACCTGGCGCGGCTACGAGGGCGCCATGCGCAACCACCTGCTTCCGCGCCTCGGTGCCGTACAGCTACGCCGGCTGACGCTGGCGCAGATCGAGGCCGCCTACGCCGACCTGTTGGTCGCGGTCAAGACTCGGCACAACCTCCACCTCACCCTTCACCGATGCCTGGCGGATGCGGTTCGCAACGATCTGCTCGTCAAGAACCCTGCTGACGGCGCCCACCGGCTCACCCGAGGCTCGCGGCCCGAGATGAAGGTGTGGGACCGCGATCAGCTTCGAGCGTTCCTCGATCACGTCGCCGGCAGCGACCTTGCTGCCCTGTGGCGCCTGCTCGCACTGAGCGGCATGCGCCGCGGGGAAGCGCTAGGGTTGCAGCGTGACGACCTACACCTCGACGCAGGCTTCGTGACCGTCAGGCGCACGCGCTCACGTGGGCTGGCCGGCTGGGCCATCGGCCCGACCAAGAACGGCAAGGCTCGGCGCGTGGCGCTCGACGCCGGCACCTGTCAGGAGCTTCGGGAACACCTGTCGCGACAGGTTGTGATCACGATGGAGGGCATCCTGTTCGCCGACGCGGCAGGGCGCCCGCTCGATCCCGATGGCGTCAGCGGGGCCTTCGAGCGCCTGGTCCGCGAGAGCGGCCTGCCGCGCATCCGGCTCCACGACCTGCGCCATACCGCGGCCACGCTGATGCTGGCCGGCGGCGCCAACCCGAAGGTCGTAAGCGAGCGGCTCGGGCACTCGTCGGTCCAAGTCACGATGGACATCTACGCGCACGTCCTGCCCGGCATGCAGGAGGAGGCTGCTGACGCGCTGGCAGCGACGGTTGACGCCGGGACTAAGGTGGTGTCGGCATGAACGACGAACAGCGGCCTGATGGCTGGGTTGACCCCTTCAGGAACGAAGATGGGAGTATCCACTTCTGCATGCCTACGGACCCGCCCGTGCTCTCCGAGAGCGCCAGCGAGAGCGCCAGCGGCCGTGAAGGTCGGGACGCACCGGGACGGGAAGGGACAACGGAGCCCGCGCCACGGGTAGAACGGGACTAGATGGCACGCTCCGGGACACGAAGGTACGCACGCGCCGGGTTGCGGACCTGAAGGTCGGAGGTTCGAGTCCTCTCGGGCACGCCAATCCAGCCCTTACGCGGCTCACCCGGTCGGGGAGCGCCAACGCCAGGCCGTGAGCGTACGCCTCGGGCCGCGACTGCAT
>JBBSHF010000002.1:0-58963 GCA_038253355.1 Candidatus Limnocylindria bacterium | reverse complement strand
TGTCTCAAATCTCCTACGGAATCTCACTGAACCCGCGCTCATCCGTCGCTGGCACGCTCAGTGCTTGAGCGCCAGCTCGTGGGAGCACGCACAGACGGCGACACGGAAACCGCGGCCGCCACTGGTCAGGAGCGCGCGAGCGAAGCGCGGCACGACAGCACCAGGGGCGGCATGTCGGCTTGGTTCGCGCATGCCGCGACACGGGTTTCGGAGATCCTGGGGTCCGCCTGGGCCTTCCTGGTGGCACTGCTGGTGATCGCCGGCTGGGCTACCAGCGGACCGATCTTCGGGTTCAGCGATACATGGCAGCTGGTGATCAACACCAGCACCACGATCATCACCTTCCTGATGGTCTTCGTGATTCAGAACACCCAGAACCGCGACGCGAAGGCGACGCAGCTCAAGCTCGACGAGCTGATCCGTTCGCTTGACGAGGCCCGCGACCGCTTCATCGGTGCCGAGGAAGAGGACGAGGAGGAGCTGGCCAAGGAGAAGCAGAAGCTCGATGCGGTGCGTGAGCACGAGTCCGGCAACCATGACGACCGCAGGGCAGCGGAGGCAGAGGCGTGAGGCGCGCGCCTATTTGACGGCGACCACTTGCACGTCGCCGCGCTTGTGCAGCACCGTGATGCCCACGTCGTCGGTGCGCCGTTGCAGCAGCAGGTCGAGGGTCGCGCCGCCGATGCGCAGGCCGCTGATCCACAGCTCCTCGACGAAATCGGGCAGACGCGCGTG
Organism: Candidatus Limnocylindria bacterium; assembly: GCA_038253355.1. Taxonomy (GTDB): domain Bacteria; phylum Chloroflexota; class Limnocylindria; order QHBO01; family QHBO01; genus JAICUY01. The sequence continues at coordinate 58,228 of JBBSHF010000002.1, read as the reverse complement.
GCTGAAACGCACCTCGCGGCCCGGGGCATCGATCTCGACGCCAAGGCAGGCTTCCAACAGCAGAAAGACCGATGCGGATGCCCAGGCCTGCGGCGAGCAGGCTACCGGATAGGCCGTGGGGCCCTCACCGTGGCGCCGCGGAAAGCCGCAGAACAGCTCGGGCAGCCGGCGGAGGTCAATGAACAGGCTGGCGGCATACATCGCCTCGAGGATGCGCAGCGCGGCGTCAGTCATGCCGTAGCGCGCCATGCCGGCGGCGATCATCGCGTTGTCGTGCGGCCACACCGATCCGTCGTGGTACGACATCGGGTTGTAGCGCGGCTCGCCGGCGGCCACCGTCCGGACGCCCCAGCCGGAGAATCCATCCGGCGAGAGCAGGCCCTCTGCGACGCGCTCCGCGCGTGCCGGGTCGACGATGCCGGTGTACAGGCAGTGGCCCGGATTCGAGGTGCGCACCCGGCAGGGGCGTTTCTGGCCGTCGAGCGCTTCGGCGTAAGTGCCCAGGTCCTCGAGCCAGAACGCCTCCTCGAAGTGCTGTCGCGCGGTCTCCGCGTCGCGCTCCAGCCGATCGGCCTGCGCGTCGTCGCCGAGCGCGCGCGCCAGGGTGGCCGCTCCCCGGCGCGCGGCATACGCGTAACCCTGGATCTCGACGAGCGCGATGGGACCCTCGGCCAGCGAGCCATCGGCATGGAAGACCGAATCGTAGGAATCCTTCCAACCCTGGTTGCCGAGGCCGCTGGCGGACTGGCGCTCGTACTCCAGGAAGCCGTCGTGGTCGCGGTCGCCATAGCTCGTCATCCACTCCAGCGCGCGCTCGACGTTCGGCCAGATCTCGCGGATCAGGGCCAGGTCGTTGGTGCGCCGGTGGTAGGCCGCCGCGAGCATGACGAAGAGCGGCGTCGCGTCGGCGCTGCCGTAGTAGCGGCCGAAGGGCACCTCGCCCAGGTTGGCCATCTCGCCCCTGCGCATCTCGTGCACGATCTTGCCCGGCTCCGCATCCTCCTCCGGCACGAGCGATGTTGCCTGGGTCGCGGCGAGGACGCGCAGCACGCCGCGCGCCATTACCGGCTCGACCCACAGGCATTCGAGTGCGGTGATGATCCCGTCGCGACCGAAGACGGTGCTGAACCACGGCACCCCGGCGTACGGATAGTCACCGTACGGCGTGCGGGTGGTCATCATGGCCAGATCGGCGTCGCTGCGACGCAGCCAGTCGTTGAACTGCTCGTTGGTGGTCTGCATATCCGCACCGCGACGGCGCTTCTGGGCCAGCGACTCGCTGATCGCCTGCGGACCGGTGGCGACCTTCGGGCGTCGCACGGGCTCGCCCACCTCCTCGCAGGCGATGGCGACCTCCAGCACCAGCTCCTGCTGCGGCTCCATCTCGACCCGATAATGAACGCTGGTGTGGGTCAGCTTCTCCGGCTTGGGGCTGAAGCGCAGCCGCGTCGAACGGCGCTTCCCGTCGAGCCCGTCATAGCCGAGCAGCACGTCGCTGCCATCGAACTGTGCGGGATGCACGGTGCCCCGACGCTCGCGCTTGGTGCCGCGCACCTCGAAGATATCGCGGAAGTCGGCATCGAAACGCAGCTCGATCGGGACGCTGACGGTGTTCAGCCCGTAGTTGCGAAACGTGATGCGCTGATGGCAGACCGCCTGCCACAGGAAGGCGGTGCGCGCGATGTGCAGCGTGCCGCGCGGGATGAGCAGCTCGCCGTCGTCGTCGGATACGTCGGGATTGGTCAGGTCGACCGCCAGCAGCGCGTTGTCTTGGCGGATCGTCGAGCTGAGCAGCATCGGTCGCTCGCGAGCCAGGCGCAGCAGCAGGCCGGACAGGAAGCGCGTGTCCTTGTGATAGATCCCCTCCTCGCCAAGGCCAACCGGCTTGATATCGCCGTACCGATCGAACACGGCGAACGTCTCGCCCTGCTTGAGGACGCGATTCTGCTCGTCGGCCAGTGACGAGGCGGCCAAGATGTAATAGCGGTCTTCGATCTCGACAATATCGCGCGGCAGATCGGAAGCCGCGCCGGGCACGGTGGGCTCGGTATGCCGAGTCTCCGGGCGCTCCTCAGACCGGCGCTGTCGAGCGTTCATCGGTCAGATTCTCTGCGATCCGTCCATCCGCTGCAGTCATTTCGGCGCGCCGCACGAATCGGGATCGCTCGGCACGCAGACCGCCTGCCAGATCTCAGTGGTGCGTCTGGCCGGTCAGGGCGCGGATCGCGAACAGGACGATCAGCGAGCCCAGGATCGCGATCAGCAGCGCCCCGAGGAAGCCGGTCGCCGGACTCTGGTTGAGCGGACCCGTCCACAGCCAGCCACCTATGAGGCCGCCCGCGATCCCGATCAGCGTCGTGCCCAGGCAGCCATAACGCTCGCGGCCCGGCACGAAGAAGCCGGCGATGGCGCCGGCCAGCAGACCGATGATGATCCAGCCCAGCCAGTCCAATCCCTGCGGCATGCTCTTCTCCTTGTGCGCGTTCGCGATCCGCCTGGGCAGGATGCGTGCCGCGTCAGCCCGCCGGCTGCGAGTGTGTCAGATCGGCCACCACCGCGCCGGATCGAACCACCGCCGAGAATTGCTGCAGTGGCGGACCGTTGGCGACGATCGGGATGCCCTGGAAGGTCCATGCATCGCCCGCGCAATCGCGCAGCCGATCAACGTGGATCTCGACCGCGCAGTGGTGGGTCGAACTCCACGCGTCGACCACCGTCACGTTCCCGGCCGGCCCCGGAGCGATGACCAGGCGCAGCGCCACGTGCTGACCGTTCGGCCGCTCGCCGATCAGCCCGTGCGAGTGGTTGAGCAGCACCTCGCGCACGATGGGGCCGCGCGCGAGGTCGCCGGCGGCCGCCACCGGGTAGTTCTGGTCGCCGCGTTCGGGTGCCATCGAAAAGATGAGCGGCCGGACCAGCAGCATCACGCCCACCAGGAGCGCCAGGCCCAGCAACGCCGCAACCGCGTAGCGGACGACGGGCACGCTTCAGTCGCCCCCTGGAACCAGCTCAACGAGCGTGGCACCGGTGCAGTTGTAGAGAAGCGTGCCGTGGTGCTGCAGACAGCGTGCATCGATCCCGCGGCGCACCAGCGCCGTGTGGCCGTGCAGCCAGAGAGGCGGCCGCAATCGGTCGATCAGCCAGCGGAAGGCGATGAACCCGCGGTGCGTCCTGTCCATCGCGTCGTTCAGGCCGCGCGGCGGAGCATGGCTGATGACCAGCAGCGGACGCTGGTGGAGCCACATCGCCGGCCACAGCGCCAGCCAGCCGCGGATCGCCCGCAGCCACATCTGGAGGCCGGAAACCTGGACCGCATCCCCGGGATGGTTGTACTCGGGCGAGCCACCGAAGCCCATGATCGCCAGGCCGTCCTGAGTATGCAGCCGGCCGTCGGGCAGCGGCCGCGGCAACGCCTGCAGCTCGGTCGTCGCCCACGCCGGCCCGGTGTCGTGGTTGCCGCGCACGTAGACCAGTGGAACGCCGCGAAACGCATCGGCCACGAAGGCGAGGTAGTCGGCGCGCAGGTCGCCGCAGCCCACGATCAGATCGATCGGCTCCAGCCCCTGGCGGGTGGCCGGCGACTCGAGGGTCGGCTCCAGCTCGTCCGAGAGCGCCAGGATGCGGAGTGAGCGGCCGCCGCGCGCGGCGAAGAGGTCGGGATCGGGCCATGGCACGCTGAGCCGATGGGTCACGGCTCCTCCGGCTCGGGACGCAACAGCTCGTCGCGGCGGATCCGGTCTGAGTCGGCCGGCTGCTCCACGGTCCGCGAGACGCGCCCCTGCCCGGCGCGGCGCAGCGCATGCGTCTCGAGCATGGAGGTTGGGGTCTGCTGCGGCGTTGGGTCGGAGGTGACGCCGGGGAGCAGCAGCTCGGTCACGTCGGCATCGATGCCGACCACGCCGGCACGCCGCGCGGCGGCCACCCGGTTGTGGCCATCGGTCACGAAGTACTCGTCGCCAACCTTGAGCAGGTCCACCGGCGGCAGCACCGCCAGCGCGTCGACCGCCTTGCGAATGCGCAGCCAGCGAGCGCGCCAGTTCTGGCCGCGCAGCTCGGGCAGCGGCAGGAAGTCGGCGGTGACCTGCGAGGGATGGCGCGTGGTACCCACGATCCGATCGACGGGCACGATCTCAACGCCCCGCATGCGGCGCACGGCCGCGGCGGCATGCGGATGGAGGTCGTAGAGCGAGGAAAGAATCGCCGGGCGGCCGAACGTGCGCCATCGGCGTCGAACGCAGCGCATGGAGAAACCCGGTGGTGGAGTTTCCGTCAGGTACTATGATGCACCATTCTGACGTGGATCGCTCCGGACGGTCGCCGTTCGGTAGTTCAGGAACTGAGGAGCCCACATCCATGGCCACCGTCACGTTCGATCACCTCACCAAGCGGTACAGCGCCGACGTGATCGCGGTCAACGACTTGAACCTCGAAGTGAACGATGGGGAGTTCTTGGTGCTCGTCGGCCCGTCGGGCTGCGGCAAGACCACCGCCCTGCGCTGCGTCGCCGGGCTGGAGGAGATCTCCGACGGTCAGCTGCGCATTGGCGAACGCGTGGTCAACGACGTCGCTCCCAAGGATCGCGACATCGCCATGGTCTTCCAGTCGTACGCGCTCTATCCGCACATGAGCGTCTACGACAACCTGGCCTTCGGCCTGAAGCTGCGCAAGACTCCCAAGGCCGATATCCGCCGTCGTGTCGACGAGGCGGCCGGGATCCTGGGCCTCGAGAAGTTCCTCGACCGCAAGCCAAAGGCGCTCTCCGGTGGGCAGCGCCAGCGCGTCGCGCTGGGCCGCGCCATTGTGCGCGAGCCGTCCGTCTTCCTGATGGACGAGCCGCTCTCCAACCTCGACGCCAAGCTGCGGGTGCAGACGCGCGCGGAAATCGCGCGGCTCCACCAGCGGCTGGGCACTACGACCATCTACGTGACCCATGACCAGGTCGAGGCGATGACCATGGGCGACCGCATCGCCGTGATGCGCGACGGACTGCTGCAGCAGGTCGGCACCCCGCAGGACCTCTACGACCATCCGTCGAACGTGTTCGTGGCGGGCTTCATCGGCTCACCGTCGATGAACTTCGCGACCACGACCACCGAGGGCGACAACCTGTTGCTGGGCAGCGCGCGCCTGGAGCTGTCCGGCGCCGCCGCGCGTGCGGCGGCCGATCGGCCGAAGGGCTCGAACCTGCTGATCGGCTTCCGTCCGGAACACCTCGAGATCGCCAACGGACAGGGAGCGGGCGCGGTGCGCATTCCGGCCAAGGTTGACGTTGTCGAGTACCTGGGCAACGAGGAGCTGATCCATGCCAAGTCGGAGGGCCACGAGGTGGTGGCACTGGTGCCGTCCGATCGCAAAGTGACCGTTGGGGAATCGGTCGAGTTCGCCATCCCGGTGGATAAGCTGCACCTGTTCGATCCCGAGAGCGAGAAGAGCCTCGCCGAGTGAATCTCCCGTACCCCCGAGCGTACTGTCGCTCTAACCTTGGAATCGTGATGGAGGAACCCGAATGATTCGTTGGCAGCGCCTTGCGGCGCCGTCCCTGGTGCTCATGCTGGTCCTGGCGGCCTGCTCGAGCGGCAACAGCCCAAGCTCAAGTGCCGGTGGCTCCGGCGCGGCCGGTGGAAAGCTCGGCGGCAAGGTCACCGTCATCGGCACCTGGGGTGGCGATGAGGAGAAGGCCTTCCTCCAGATGGTGAAGCCCTTCGAGGATCAGACCGGCGTCGACGTGCAGTACACCGGCACACGCGACCTGAACGCGGTGCTGACCACGGGCGTGCAGTCGGGAGTGCTCCCTGACCTGGCCGGACTTCCCGGCCCCGGCCAGATGGCCGAGTTCGCCAAGGCCGGCGCGCTGAAGCCGCTCGATGACGTGCTCGACATCGCAAAGTACAAGGACCAGACCGCCAAGGCACTGGTCGATCTCGGAACGGTCGATAGCAAGGTGGTCGGCGTCTTCATCAAGACCGCAATCAAGGGCCTGATGTGGTACAGCCCCAAAGTTGCCGACTTCAGCACCCCTCCGAAGACGTGGGACGAGCTGAAGAGCCAGCTGGGGGCGAACGCCAGCAAGGCCGCTTCGGCCTGGTGCGTCGGCCTCGAGTCCGGCGCGGCGTCCGGCTGGCCGGGCACCGACTGGATCGAGGATTTCGTCCTGCGCCAGTCCGGTCCGGACAAGTACAAGCAGTGGTACGAGGGCACGCTGAAGTGGACCTCGCCTGAGATCAAGCAGGCCTTCCAGGCCTACGGCGACGTCGTCAAGCAGGGCGCCGTGTACGGCGGTCCCAGCACCGTGGCCACCACCAACTTCGCAAACGCCGGTGACCCGCTCTTCAAGAGCCCGGCGGGCTGCCAACTGCTCCACCAGGCCAGCTTCATCACCGGCCTGGGCGCCTTCAAGGATAAGAAGGCCGGCACCGACTACAACTTCTTCCCCTTCCCCGATATCAACCCGTCCTACACGGGAGCCGTCGAGGGCGCTGGCGACCTCTTCGGGATGTTCAACGACACGCCGCAGGCAAAGGCGCTGATCAAGTACCTGGTTACCCCCGAGGCCCAGGCCATCTGGGTCAAGATCGGTGGCGCGCTGTCGGCGAACAAGGCCGTCACCGACTACCCCGATGACATCGCCAAGCGCTCGGCTGAGCTGCTGCAGAACGCGAAGATCTTCGCGTTCGATGCCTCCGACCTGATGCCGAACGCGATGAACACTGCGTTCTTCTCCGCCATCCTCAACTACACCAAGGACCAGTCGAAGCTCGACTCGATCCTTGCGGACCTCGACAAGGCACAGAAGGACGCCTATGCCGCACAGTAGGGGGCGTTCCACGGGTTGATGCTCGGGGGGAGGGCCGTCGCTTGACGGCTCTCCCCCATTCCACTCCCGCAGGAGGAGGCCGATGGATCCCCGGCTCGTGACCGCGATCATCGTCGTGGTCGGCGTCCCGGCCGTGCTGGTCGGATACATCTGGGGCACCGAGCAGGTGCTGCGGCTGGCACCCGAACGGCTGAAGCCACGCCTGCGGCCCTGGCTCTGGCTGCTGCCGGCGCTGGGATTCCTGGGGGTCTTCCTGGTCTATCCGACCATCGGCACCGTCCTGCGCAGCCTGCAGAGCAAGGGCTCGATCCTGGGCACCGGAGCGCATTTCATCGGGCTCGACAACTACGCCTGGTTCTTCACCAACAGCTCTGCCTTGGGCGCCCTCAAGAACAACGTGCTGTGGCTGGTCTTCCTGACCCTCTTCACGGTTGGGCTGGGACTGCTGATCGCCGTGCTCGTCGACAAGGTGCGCTACGAGTCATTCGCCAAGTCGATCATCTTCGTTCCATTGGCCATCAGCATGGTCGCGGCGGCCGTCATCTGGAAGTTCATGTACGCCTACGCGCCGCCGGGCACGCCGCAGACCGGGACCATCAACGGCGTGCTCAACGGCGTGGGCCTGCCGCTCATTCCGTTCCCCACCAACGACACGCTGAGCATGAACTCGATCATGATCATCCTGATCATGACCTGGATGTGGACCGGGTTCGCCATGGTCATCATCTCGGCTGCCCTGAAGGGCATCAACGTTGAGCTGCTCGAGGCGGCACGCGTGGACGGTGCCACCGAGTGGCAAGTCTTCCGCGGCATCGTCTTCCCCCTGCTGGTGCCGACGCTGGCGGTCGTCTCGACCACCATCGTGATCACCGCGCTCAAGGCCTTCGATATCGTCTACACCCTGACCAACGGCGCCTACAACACCGATGTCATCGCCAACCTGATGTACAAAGAGATGTTCAACAGTGGCAACTTCGGGCGCGCTTCAGCCATCGCCGTCGTGCTTCTGCTGGCGATCGTCCCGGTCATGCTCTTCAACGTGAGCCGCTTCCGGGCACAGGAGGCGATCCGATGACGGCCATCGCACCGGTTCCGCCCACCGATACCAGGCTCGAGGCGACCTCGGCCGTCAGCCGGCTCGGTCGGGTTGGGCGAAGGGCCTTTGGCGTGCACACCGCGCTCGTGGTCCTGATGCTCGTCTGGCTGATTCCGACCATCGGCCTGTTCATCAACTCGTTCCGGCCGGCGCAGGCGGTGGCGACCACCGGCTGGTGGAACGGACTTCTGCCGCCGTACCAGCTCTCATTCGACAACTATGCGCAGGTGCTGTCGCAGAGCGGCATCGGCGACGCCTTCATCAACAGCCTGTTCATCTCCATCCCGGCCACCGTCATTCCACTCTTCGTGGCTGCCTTCGCGGCGTACGCCTTCTCATGGATGGAGTTCCCCGGTCGCAACATCCTGTTCGTGGCGGTCGTCGGCCTGCTCGTCATTCCGCTGCAGTCGACACTGATCCCGGTCCTGAGCCTGTTCCGCGAGCTCGGGATCAACGGCCAGTTCCTGGCGGTCTGGCTGGCACACACCGGCTACGGCCTGCCCTTCGCGATCTACCTGCTGCGCAACTTCATGGGCTCGCTGCCGCGCGAGGTCTTCGAGTCGGCCGCCATCGATGGCGCCAGCCCGGTGACCGCCTTCTTCCGACTTGCGCTGCCAATGAGCGTGCCGGCGATCGCGGCGCTGGCCATCTTCCAGTTCCTGTTTGTCTGGAACGATCTGCTGGTGGCGCTGATCTACATCGGGCCGGTCAAGGCGAACCAGCCGCTGACGCAGGCGATTGCCGGACTGGTCAACTCGCTCGGCGGCGGCTGGCAGCTGCTGGGTGCCGCCGCCTTCCTGTCGATGGCCCTGCCGCTGGTCGTGTTCTTCAGCCTGCAGCGCTACTTCGTGCGCGGCATCGTGGGCGGTTCTGTCAAGGGCTGAGAGGGCCGAACGCTAGCCTAGGCGGGTCAGGATCTGCTCCCGGTCGAAGGCCCACGCCCCGACCACCAGCACCGTACCGATCAGCCCGGCCACGATCAGGTCGCCGAGCAGCACCTGCGACATGCTGAACGTCGCCTGGCCGCCGAAGAACTGGGCCACGGCCACGGCGATGATGGGGATCACCACGAAGCCGCCGATCTGCTGCGCGGTGCGCGCATCGGTCGCCCGCGAGCTGACCACGATGCCCAGCAGCACGCTGAAGGCGCAGATGAGCGGCACCAGGGTGACCATGGCCACCAGCCAGACATCGCTGAAGACGAGCCGCGTCAGGCGCGGATCGGCGATCGCGCCGTTGACGAAGCCGTAGAGCGCGAAGACGCCCCACGTCGCGGTGACCGCGGGCACGACCGCCGCCAGGGTCTTGCCGGCGAGCAGCTCGGGAACCTCGAGCGGGGTGGCGAGCTGTGGCTCAAGCGAGCGGGCGACCTTCTCGCCGATCACCGACTGGCTGGCGATGGCCATCGGCACCATGGCCGGAATGAGGAGGAAGTAGGCCATGAAGTTGGTGACGATGAACCCCTGTGCCGCCAGCTTGGCCGACAGGTCGGGGAAGTTGGCGATGTACTGCTGGATCTGGCTGAGCTGGTTGGGGTCGAGGTCGTGGAGCTGGATGAAGGCGACCAGGCCGGTCGGGATGGCCGCGAACACGAGCGCCGGCAGCCACACCGCGCCGATCAGCAGCCGGTTGCTGAGCAGGTCACGCCATTCCTTGACGAAGACGGCCCAGACGTAGCCCGGTCGCATCAGTGGGTCGCTCCATCGAAGGCCGATGCCCCATCGCGCTCCCCGGCCTCGCCGACGAGCTGCAGATAGACCTCCTCCAGCGACGCCGCCTCCTCGCGGACGCTGACGATGCGCGCGCCCTCGCTGACCAGCGCCCGCACCAGCTCCGGGTTGTCGCCATGCGGATCGCCGACCTCCACGAGCAGCGAGTGATCGGTCACCTGGGCGCCCAGCACGAAGGGCAGCTCGACCAGCGCGCCCAGGAATGACTCCGGTCCGCGCGCGCCGCCCAGCTCGACACGGGTCGTGGCCGCGCGGCCGTGGCGTCGCAGCGCCGCCGGCGTGTCGACCAGCAGCAGGCTGCCGCGCAGGATCCCGATGCGGTCGCACAGCCGCTCCGCCTCGTCGAGGTTGTGCGTGCAGATCACGATCGAGCGGCCAAGCTCGCGCAGGGTGGCCACGAAGTCGCGCACCGTCTTGGCGGCCGATGGATCCAGGCCGGAGGTCGGCTCGTCGAGGTAGATCACCTCCGGCTCATGCAGCATGGCCCGCGCGATGGCGACCTTCTGGCGCATCCCCTTGCTGAACCCGCCGACGCGCCGGTCACCCACATCGGGGAGGCCCACGACGCCGAGGTAGCGATCGACCGCCCCGGCCAGGGCGCCGCCGCGCAGACCGTACAGGCGACCGTAGTAGGCCAGGTTCTGGCGCGCGGTCAGCTTGTCGTGCAGGCCGGGGCTCTCGGTCAGGATGCCGCTGATCGCCCGAATCGACCGCGTGTCGTCGCCCAGCCGATGCCCATTGATGCTGGCCGTTCCGCTGCTCGGCGCGATCAGTCCCGCCAACATGCGCACAGTGGTCGTCTTGCCCGCGCCGTTGGGTCCCAGCAGGCCGAAGATCTCACCCTCCGCCACGCGGAACGAGAGATCGTGGACCGCCGTGAGGCTGCCGAAGCGCTTGCCGAGCCCATCGACCTCGATCATCGGTCTGCGGGCCGTGCCGGCAGCGCAGGGGCGTGGCTGGCTACATTCATGAGACCGATGCAGCCTACCGGGTCGCTGCGCGTCTCGCACGGACGCTAGGATGGCGGCGTGGAAGAGCGAACGCTGTACAGTCGCCGAGCCTATGACGGGCAGTTGATCTCGCTGCGCGTCGACGAGGTCGAGCTCGCCAGCGGCCGGCGTACCGAGCGCGAGGTGGTCGAGCATCCCGGCGCGGTCGGCATCCTGGCCTGGGACGGCGGCCGGCTGGCAATGGTCCGGCAATGGCGCCAGGCGACCGCGGGTACGCTGCTCGAGATTCCGGCCGGCACCCTGGATTCCGGCGAGGAGCCGGGGTCCACCGCGCGTCGCGAGCTTGCCGAGGAGATGCAGCTGAGCGCGGCGACCTGGGAAGCCGGACCAAGCTTCTTCACCGCGCCCGGATTCTGCACGGAGCGGCTGTCGCTGTTCCTGGCCACCCAGCTCAGTGCCGCGCCAGAGGCGCACGCCGCAGACGACGAGGAGATCGAACGCAGCTGGCTGAGCCTCGACGAGGCGCTGCAGGCAATCGACGAGGGCCGGATCATCGACGCCAAGTCGATCGCCGGCGTGCTCTGGGTGGATCGACACCTGCGAACGCGCGCGCCAAGAGCCTCAGCCGATGTTTGACTTCGTGGTGCCGCCGTTGGAGCTCGTGTTGCGCTCGGCGGTCATCTACGTCGCGATGGTCGTCATGCTGCGCCTCTTTGGCAAGCGGGAGGTCGGACAGTTCACGCTGTTCGACCTGGTGCTGATCCTGCTGGTGGCCAACGCCGTGCAGCCGGCCATGACCGGACCGGACAACTCGCTCGGCGGCGGCCTGGTGATCATCCTGACCCTGGTTGTCGTCAACCGCCTGGTGGCATCTGCCCGCGCGCGCATCCCGGGCGTGCGGCGGCTCCTCGAGTCGCAGCCGACCGTGCTCGCCCGCGACGGAGCGTGGATCACCGAGGCGCTCGCCCGTGAGGACCTCGACCAGGAGGACTGCGAAGCGGCGCTGCGCGCACACGGCATCCAGCAGGTCAGCGAGGTCGAGCTGGCGGTGCTCGAGTCGGACGGCACCATCAGCGTCGTGCCCCGCGACCGATCGAGCGTGGCGACCGCGCGGCGCAAGCCAGCCGTCAGGCTGGTGAAGCATCTCTAGGCGCGCCAGCGCTGGCATCCGTCCTGCGAAGGAGTGCCGCGCATGACCGAGCTCGACGCCATCGAATCCGCCGAAGAGGGAGGGCTGCGCTACGTCAGCGACACCATGCCCGGGGTGCGTCGGCGGCGGGTCGGCACGGGATTCAGCTACATCAGGCCCGACGGCGTTCGGATCACCGACCAGAAACGCCTGGCCTGGTTCCGGCGCCTGGCCATTCCGCCGGCATGGACCGATGTCTGGATCTGCCCCATCCAGCTCGGTCACCTGCAGGCGACAGGGCGCGACGCGCGCGGCCGCAAGGTGTACCGCTACCACCCGCGCTGGCGCGCCGTGCGCGATGAGGTGAAGTATGAGCACACCCTCGCCTTTGGCCGGGCACTGCCGCAGATCCGTTGCCGGGTCGACGACGACCTTGCCCGTCGCGGGCTGCCACGCGAGAAGCTGCTGGCGGCGGTCGTGCGGCTGCTCGAGAAGACGCGCATCCGGGTCGGCAACCCCGAATACGCGCGAGAGAATCGTTCCTTTGGGCTGACCACGCTGCGCGATCGGCACGCCGATGTGGGCACGTCCCAGATCCGCTTCAAGTTCAAGGGCAAGTCGGGCAAGGTGCATCAGATCTCGGTCAGCGATCGCCGCCTGGCGCGCATCGTGGCGCGCTCGCCGCGTGGGCACTCAAGGAGTTCGCGCAGGTCCCCTCCGAGGCACAGGCCAAGAGGAACGTGGTCCACGCCATCGAGACGGTCGCCGAGCTGCTGGGCAACACGCCGGCCGTCTCGCGCAAGTCCTACGTCCATCCTGAGGTGATCGATGCATACCTCGATGGGGACGTCGTGCGCGAGGTCCGCGAACGGGCGGACCGCACGCTCGGCGAGTCGCTCTCCGAGCTTGGGCCGGAGGAGGCGGCGGTGCTGGCACTGCTCCGTCGGCGACTGGCGGAGGAGGAGCGACGCGCCGGCTGAGCTACGCCGCCCCGAGGCGCTGCAGGGCGCGCCGATAGTCCGCGATCTGCGGCTTCAGCGAGACGGCCATCTTGAGATGGCGCCGCGCAGCATCGGTCTCACCCAGCCGCCGCAGGCTGAGGCCCAGGCCGAAATGGCTGTAGTGCGCCAGTGGATCGCGCTCGACGATCTGGCGGAAGCGTTCGGCGGCCAGCTGCGGCTGTCCCTGGTTGTAGTAGGCGCGGCCGAGGGCCTCGAGGATCGACGCCTTGCCCGGCTCGAGGCGCGACGCCCGCTCGAGCACCACCGCGGCGGCACCCGGATGCCGTTCGGCCAGCAGCCGCGACCCGCGTCGAAAGAGCTCGTAGGCGGACTCGCGCTCGCCGCTCGGCTGCTGCTCATCCTGCGCCTGGGACTCCATGACGATGCCGATGCATGCCAGACCCGTGCCGCGCCGAACGGCGTGGCTCAGGCGTGCAGGTCGATACGCTCCAACCTGGGATTGGCCGTCAGCCCGGGGATCCGGCCGCGCTTGGCGATGGGCCGCCCGTCGATCTCCTTGAGATCACCGGTGAAGTCTATGGGGCTGGCGTCCGAGATGGCCGAGCCCACCGCGAACGAGTCGACCGGGGCCCCGGCTGCCTTGAAGTAGTCGATCCGCTCCGCGTCGAGCCCGCCCGAGATCACGATGCGGACGTGCGAATGCCCCGCCAGGTCAAGTCGTGCGCGCACCTCCTTGACGAGATCAGCCGTCACCCGGCCGCGCTCGCTGGGCGTGTCGAGGCGAACGCCCCACAGCCGCTCACCGAGCGCGTCGGCGACCCGCAGCGATTCCTCCGCCTCATCCTTGAAGGTGTCGACCAGCGCAATGCGCGGCACCTCGGGATCGACGTGGCGGTCGAACGCCTCGACGGCACGCACCGTGTCGCCGAAGATCAGGATGAAGGCGTGCGGCATGGTGCCGGTAGGGGCAAGTCCGGCCAGCCGCGCGCCGGCTGGCGTGGATGCGCCGATGCAGCCGCCGATGACGCTGGCATAGTCCATCTGGTCGGCCACGCTGGGGTGGACGTGCCGAGCCCCGAAGCCGATGACCGGAATGGGTGCCGCGGCGTCGACGATGCGCCGCGCCGCGGTCGCCCAGCCGGTGCACTGCGCCAAGATCCCCAGGATTGCCGTCTCGTACAGGCCGAAGGCGGAGTACCTCGCGCGGATGCGCATCACCACCTCCTTGCGGCTGATGGCCTCGCCGTCGTGCAGCGACTCGACCAGCGGCTCATGGTCGAAGCGCTTGCCATTGCCCAGGATCTCGCGCAGATAGGCGAGCGCCTCCTCGGCGCCGCACAGGATGCCGTCGGCCCGGGCGAAGATCTCCATGCTGACCACCGGGTCGAGGTGCTCGGCCTTCAGGATCGCAGCGGCGCGCTCGAAATAGACGTCGGCGGTCTCTCCCGAGAGAACGTCGGCCGCCGGCTGGAAGCGCGGCGCCTGGGCGTGCGGGTCGCCCTGCAGGTCGTCAACCGTCATGGCGGAGCAGTGTACGACGACGGCGCAGCAGGTAGAAGGCGACGATCAGCGCGATCAGCAGCACGACGACAACGCTCGCCAGGCGCAGCAGGCCGCTCGCCTCGGCACCATCCAGACGCAGCCGCGCCTGCGAGGTGGCATCGGCCGCGCCACGCAGGTCACCGTCCGCGAAGCGGCCATGCGCGTCCGCGAGCAGCACGTCAGGGTCCTGGGCACCCAACAGACCGATGCGCTGCAGCAGCGAGCGGCTGGCGCTGCCGCGGTCCAGGACCGCCTGGTAGTCGGTGACCACGGCCCGTTCGGCATTCAGCTCGTCGCGCGCCTCGGCGCCGCCACCACTGCTCTGGTAACGATCGCGCAGACGCTGCGGCGCCGAAAGGCCGGCACGCTCCACTGCGGCGAGCAGCGTGTCGCGATCGGCCAGCCAATCCTGCGCGGCGCCGATCTGGGGCGTCGCCTCGTCGTAGCGCCAGGCTGCCATGGCCGTCCGCGTGGGATCCGGCGCGCCCCAATCGCCCGCGCGGCGGAGCAGCCCGGCATAGGCGGTCCGCGCGGCGGCACGTGCCGGAAGCAGCCCGCGTGACTCGGCGCCGAAAACCGTGGCGTTGAAGTCGGCGCCCAGGCCGCGGCCGCTCAACGCCTCCAGCTGGTCGAGCAGGCGGCGCGAGTCGAGCGCGGTGACCGGCCGGCCGCTGGCCCGCGGCGCGCCATCCCCAACAGGCTCATACGCATCCATCCCGGCCGCGGCGCGCTGCAGGACGCTGCGGATCGTGTCGTCGCCGACTTTGCCAGCCAGGCCGTCGACGAACGCCCACGCAGCGGCATATGCGTATCCGCCCTGCGCGTCCGTCCCGTCCGCGGTCCACTCCTCGAGCGGGAAGGCATCCTTGGCCGCGGCGCCGGCCTGCCTGGCCGGATCGTAGGGTGGCTTGACCTTCATCTCGCCCGCCACCTCCGCGGCGTAGTGCGAGGCCAGGCCCTCGCCAATCCAGCGCTGCCCGATGAGCTGGTCGCCCAGCCACACGTGCGCGGCCTGGTGCAGCACGGTGAAGCGGGGCGCATCGAACGCGATCTGCAACTCCTGGGCCCCGGGCTGCGCCTCGCCAATTGCCGCCTCGGAGCTCGGCAGCGCCTCGGTCACCAGCAGCGGCCCGAGCCCGGAGTACGGGAGGCCGATCGCCTTCTGCAGGCGTGGCAGCGCGCCGCTCAGCACTGCGAGCGTCGAACTGCCCCATGCCACGTCGTCGACCCAGGCATTCACCTTGAGGTCGAGCGTCCCGCCATCGAGCGGCACACTGGCCGACGTGGTCTGCATTGGCGTCTCGCGATCGGCACTCAGCAGTGCCAGCCAGTGCGCGGGATCGGCGATCTTGCCGCTGCTCAGGGTGGTGATGTCCCCGCTGCGCGCGGCGGTCAGCGGATCACCATCGGCGCGCACCTCGTAGGCGGCGGGCAGGTCGACGGTCACCACGCTGCTCGTGCCGAAGCTCCACACCGGAAAGGTGACCACCGCCGCCCGAACGTGGATCGCCGGATCCTTGCCATCGGGCAGGCGGTAGCTCAGGGTGAAGGCGGCGCTCTTCCGGTAGCGCAGCGCCTGGCGCAGCTTGACGGTCGCGACGTTGACCGGCTTGCCGTCGGATCCCTTCTGCATCGCCACCTTCAGCGCCAGCGAGCCCCTGGCGTCCCTGGCGCTGACCGATGCCGCCACGTCGTGCACCGCCAGCGGCACGGTCTCGAAGACGCTGAAGCTGCCCGCAGGATCGGGCGTCAGGTTGGTGAAGGTCACCGCCACCGTCACCGCGACAGAGCGCTTCTCGACCTGCACGTGGTAGCGCGCGCCGGTCGCCAGGGTGTACGGCTCGGCGGCGCGAACCGGAGGGCTGTGGCCGATGGGCGCCAGCGAACCCAGGACCGCGGCGAGGGCAACCAGCCAGACGGGCAGGCGCCGCCTCATCGAGCACCCAGCAGTCGTGTAACGAGTCCGCGCCGCCGGCGCCGCGGAAGCGGTGCTTCCCAGGCCGGCATGGCCGCCTCGACCTCGGCTCGGTACGCGGCCAGCAGGTCACCGTTTCGCCCCTCGCGGCCACGCCAATCAGGGAGCTGGCCACGATCGACGACCGCCGCGGCGGTCTCTTCCAGGAGGCGGTCGGCAACGACCACCAGGCGCACGAGGCCGCGGGCCACCTGCTCGCGATCCAGGGCCGAGGCCGGCAGCTCGGTCATCAGCATCGGCCGATCATCATCGGTCATGGCGAACTTCACGAATGGATAGTCAAAGTTGGCGCGCAGCATCCGTCCATAGGTCCTCTTGGGGATCTCCATGGCTTCGAGGCCGTAGTAGGCCCACAGCGACAGGCCCACGCCCGCCACCCAGGCGAGCGTGACACGCAGGTCGAAGCGCCGATCGCCATCGAGCAGGACGTCGCGGCTGAAGGCAGGATCATGCGCCGAGCCGCTGGCGCCCACCACCTCGACCCCCAGCTCGGCGAGCCACGCATCGAGCGGCGGCGCCGGCTCAGCCGTCATGGACGACCGTCTCGCCAGAATTGATGCGCTTTCGCCGACCGAAGTCGGCCTGGGTGACACCTGGATCGATCCGGCAGTTGCGGCCGATCACCACCCGGGCCGGCACGCGCGCCTGCTTGCCGACGATCGTGAGGCCGGAGTACAGCCGCTCCGGCTCGTCACGGTTCGGCCGCAGGTCGTCCCCGGAGCCTACCTGTGCGCCGTCGCCGATGACGCATTCCTTGTCGACGATGGCTCGGTCGAGGACCGCCCCAGGGCCAATCACGCTGTCGAACATGACGATCGAGTCGCGGACGAGGGCACCGGCAGCGACGCGCACGCCGGGCGACAGGACGCTGTGCTCGACGGTGCCATCGATCACGCAGCCGTGGCTGATCATGCTGCGACTGACCGTCGAGCCGGGCCGGATCATGGCCGGCGCGCGCTCCTCGCTGCGGGTGTAGATCAGCCAGCCGCGCTCGTACAGGTCGATCCCTGGATCGTCGCTGAGCAGGTCGAGGTTGGTGCGCCAGTAGCTTTCGATGGTGCCGACATCCTGCCAGTAGCCGTCGAACTCGTAGGCGTACACGCGCCGGCCCGAGGTGACCATGCGGGGCAGCACGTCGCGCCCGAAATCGACGCGGTCGGGGCTCAGGATCTCGCGCAGGAAGGGCCACGCGAAGACGTAGACGCCCATGCTCACCAGGTTCGACGGCGGGTTGGCCGGTTTCTCGATGAAGTCCGTCACCCGTCCGCTGGGGTCGACGTCCAGGATTCCGAAGCGGTGCGCCTCCTCGATGGGCACGGTGCGCACCGCGCAGGTGACCTCGGCGCCCGTCGCGCGATGCTGCTCGATGAACAGCCGGTAGTCCATCTTGTAGACGTGGTCGCCGGCCAGCACCAGGACCAGCTCGGGATCGCGATCGGCCACGAAGTCGAGGTTCTGCAGCACGGCGTCGGCGGTGCCGCGATACCAGTCGCGCGCTCGTCCACGACCGATGTACGGCTGCAGCAGGGCCACGCCGCCGCGGCTGCGATCGAGATCCCACGGCCGCCCGACGCCGATATGATCGATCAGCGAGCGCGGGGCGTACTGCGTCAGGATGCCGACGTCGGAGAGGCCGGAGTTGACGGTGTTGCTCAGCGCGAAGTCGATGATCCGGTACTTGCCGCCGAACGGCACGCCGGGCTTGGCGCGCACCTGCGAGAGAATGGAGAGCCGCTCACCCTCGCCACCGGCGAGGATCAGCGTCAGGACCGATGCCGGCATGGCCCGTTTCCGCGCGCGCCGCGAATGCTGCCGCTCAGCGTCGTCGCCGGCGCCGTCTCAGGGCCACCACGTACGGGATGGCCCCGAGCAGCGCGGGCGCGCCGAAGAGCGGGACGAGAAACGCACCGGTCGGCGAGCCAGGTCCGGCGGCGGTGGGCTGCGGCGGGCAGGTCTGGCCCCTCTTCGGCTTGGGCACGCAGCTGCTGGGCGTGGGATTTCCGGACGACGATGCGCCGGGCGAACCGCTCGCCGACGGCGAGGGTGTCGCAGCCCGATGTCGGACAGCGCCGCAGATCGGGCCGCCGAAGCCGCTGTTGCCCAGCACCGGCGCGATCGACAGACGGATCTTGTCCGGATCCTCCTTGATCTTGCTCGGATCGCCACGGCCGCCGAGCTCGCCGTTGACGAAGCGATCGGCCCAGGTCCTGGCGGAATCGATCCACTGCTGTGGGCGTCGCGAGTCCTGCTGCACCTCGGCCACGACGTCGAAGCAACCCCTGCTGTGCACGTTGTCGCGCGGCGGTTCGGTCCCGGTCAACAGCGGGATGTCGCGAGTCTGGCCGCACTGCGGCGTGGCCAGCATGCCGCTGAACTTGCAGACCTTCGCGACGGTCACGCCGTCGGGGCGTGCGAAATCGGTCTGCGGCACCGGCTTCTTGCCGTTCCAATCCCATGGTCGATTGAGGGCGATCTCCATGAAGTCATGCCACAGGTAGAGCGGTCCGTCAGCCGAGAAGAGGCCCTGCCCCAGCACCGTCGACATCGGTTCCTGGTTGTTGTTGCCCATCCACACGCCGGTGACCAGGCTGCCCGGCACGTAGCCAAAGCCGGACACGTCGCGGAAGTCGTTGGTCGTCCCGGTCTTGAAGCCGGCGTGCCGGCGCTGCCCGTCGGGAGTTTTCAGCTCCGCGCGCGAACCCCACAGCACGTTGGTCTGCGGATTGGTGTTGCCTTCCAGCATCCAGTGCGTCAGGTACGACTCGGCCGCCGTCATGGGATGCCTGACGACCGGGCCATTGGCCGTTGGCGAGTAGACGATCCGGTTATTGCGATCGCGGATCTCGACGATGGTGGTC
Organism: Candidatus Limnocylindria bacterium; assembly: GCA_038253355.1. Classification (GTDB taxonomy): domain Bacteria; phylum Chloroflexota; class Limnocylindria; order QHBO01; family QHBO01; genus JAICUY01. The sequence goes on along the minus strand of JBBSHF010000002.1, from coordinate 39,172 downwards.
GCCGTATGCAGGGCGCCCTGCTCGGCAAAGACGCCGTAGGCCTGGGTCATGTTGGTCAGGTTGATCGGCACCGATCCCAGGGTCAGGGTCAGCCCCGGATCGAGGTCGTTGATGTACTTCGCGCTGGCGACCCCCATCGACTCGGCGAACCTGGCGGTAACCTTCGGTCCGACCAGGTACTGCATCATCACCGACGGGACGTTGAGCGAGTAGCGCAGCGCATCGGTGGCCAGCAGCGGGCCATGGTCCTTGATGTCGGCGTTGGTGGGCACGTAGAGCTGCTTCGGGTCCGTTCCGAACTTCGTGGTGTTGTCCAGCAGGAAGGTCGCCGGCGTCACCGCGCGGGCCACGAACCCCGAGCTGTAGGTGATCGGCTTGAAGGCTGATCCGGGCTGGCGGCGGCCGAGACCGGCCACGTCGAACTGACCCTGCACGCGCGGATCCTTGCGGTCGTAGTAGTCGACGCTGCCCACGTAGGCCACGATCTGGCCGGTCTTTGAGTCGATCGAGACGAGTGCGCCGTTGTGCACGTTCTTGTCGCTCAGTGCGTTGACCCACTTGGCGACCTGCTTGTGCGCCACGTCCTGCAGGCCCATGTCAATGGTGGTCGTGATCTTGAAGCCGCCGGTGCGCACTGCCTGCTGCGGATCCTTGTAGCCCAGCGAGGCAAGGATGCTCTCCGCCTCCTTCTGGACGCGGAAGGTGAAGTGCGGTTCGCGCAGTGGCGACGAGATGCGGCTCGGGCCCATCTGCTCCCAGGTGACCTTGACGGCGGCGTCGTGCTGCGCCTTGGTGATATAGGCGACATCCAGCATCGAGCGGAGCACCTGGTTGCGGCGCTCCATCGCCCGCTTGGGGCCGTGGTTGTCAAGGTACGGATCGTACGCCCCGGGCGCCTGGGGCAGACCCGCCAGGAAGGCCGCCTGCGGCAGGGCCAGCTCACCCAGGTTGGTGGTGCCGAAGTAGTTGGCGGCGGCCGCCTTAATCCCGTACGAGCCGTTACCGTAGTTGATCAGGTTGAGGTAGGTCTCGAGGATGCGCTCCTTGCCAGCACGACCGGGGTAGGCCTCGGTGACCTTGGTGGCCATGATGTTCTCGCGGATCTTCGTTTCGAAGCTGCGTCCCTGGAGAAACGTCAGATCGGGTGGCTGGCAGACATCGGTTTCGTTTGCAGCCGGTTTGGCGCTGGGATCGAGCTCGGCCGAAGCGCGCGGCGCGCCGCTGGGCGGTGGCGCCTTCTGCGCTGCTTCCCTGATCGAGCCTGCGTACTTGATCACCTGCTGGGTGATGGTTGAGGCGCCCTGCACGATCGCCCCGGCCTGCAGGTTGGCCAGCACGGCGCGGCCGATGCCCTGCGGATCGATCCCGTTGTTCGTCCAGAAGGTGCGGTCCTCGCTGGCCACCGTGGCATTGACCAGGACCTTTGGAATGTCCTTGAACGCGACCGACTCGCGGTTCTGACACTCGAAGCGCGCCAGAAGGGTCTTGCCGGTGCGGTCATAGACGTAGGTCGACTGCGGCAGCTGGATGCCGTCCAGCACGCGCGCGTCCGGGAGGCCGCTGGCGAAGTAGTTGTAGGCCGCCAGCATGCCGCCGGCGGTGCCCACCAGCGAGCCGCCGAGCATGATCCCGACCGCCGCGATGGCGCCGAGCAGGAAGGTGGCCAATCCCCGACGTGGATTGCGCCGTGACGTGGTGCGGCGCAGCATCAGGCGATGGCGGCGACGCTGCATGGCGGGGTGCATCGAGCGCTACGGTAGCAGCCGCCGCGCCTGCGGTCGAATCGGCTGGCGGGGTGCGGAGCCCCGCTCGTATGGATCTACGGCAGGTAGAGTCTCGGATTGACCGGCTGCTCGTCAAACATCACCTGGAAGTGCAGGTGACAGCCGGTCGCCATGCCGGTGGCGCCCTCGTAGCCGATGAGGTCGCCGGCGTGCACCTTCTGGTCGACGCTCACGATCTCGCGCGACATGTGCCAGTACCAGCTCTGCAGGCGCTGCGAGTGGCCGATGACCACGCCGATGGCGGTGTCGCCGTAGGCGGCGTTGGGTCGTCCATCGGCCAGCACCGTTCCGTCGGCCACGGCGTAGATGGGACCGCCGCAGTGCGGCGAGGTGTAGGCCATGTCGATCCCGGTGTGGAACTGCTCGAACGAGGTGTGCCCGAACTCCTGAGTGACGACAAAATCGCCCCGCTCCGGCCAGGCGAAGCGACCGTGAAACGCCAGGTCGAGCTTGAGGGCCTCCTGCTTCAGGCGCTCGACCAGGACCCGCTGCCCTTCGAGCGCGCGTTGCTGGGCGCGGATCAGGCGTGCCTGCTCGGCTGCGTTCTTCACGGTCCTGGCCAGCTGCGATTCACGATCGGCCTGCAGCGTGGCGAGCTGCCGGCGCTTGCCGTCCAGAATCCGCTTGGCTGCCGCCACCTGCTTCTGCTCGCCGTCGAGCACGGCGGCACGCTGCGCGGTCGAGTCGCGCAGCTCGGCGAGCGTCTGGCGTCCGTCGCGCAGCGTCGTCTGCTTGATCTCGAGCCGCTGGCGCGCCTGCTTGATCTCCTGGGCCAGCCGCGTGTCCTCGTCCGAGAGCGTGAGCATGAACCCGAGCTGGTTGGTCGCGTCGCTCAGGGAATCGGTCGAGAGGAGCACCTCCAGTACGGAGGTCTGGCTCTGCTCATAGGCGGCGCGCAGATGGGCCTGCAGCAGCGTCTGGCGCGCGGCGAGGTCGACTTTCGACCGCTGGATCCCGCTGGCCACCTTCGCCAGGTCCGCTTCGAGGCTCGCGATCTGCTGCAGGTAATCCTTGAGCTGTGCCCTGGCCTTGGTCAACGCGGCGGACAGCTGATCCAGCTGACGTGCCGCGGCATCGATCTCGAGGCCGACCTTGTCGAGACTGCCGCTGAGCGCCTTCAGGCTGCTGCTCAGGCTGGCCTGATCGCGCTGCAGCTCGGCGAGCTGGTCCTGGCGCTGCGCGAGCTCGGCCTGCATGCGTTGCTGCTCGGCAATTGCATCGTTGACGGTCGGAGTACCGGCGAGGGCGCTGCGGCTGTCATTTCCCGGCAGCGCGACGAGCGCCAGCAGCAGTGCGACGATGAGGATGGCCAGAGGATGGCGTGAATCTTGCGACATGAGCTCCCGAGGAAGGCGACTCAGTGCCGCCGAGTCTTCAATCTGGATGCGCCCGACGCGTGTTCCTTGCCGCGCGACCGCAGGGTGGAAATGGCCTGCGCGGAACGAATGACCGGCACAGGATACCCTGCCCGCCCCGGGTCCGTGCAACAGGACCGATGTCGTCCGTCAGCGCATGCCCGGCAGATGCTCGATCAGGGTCGCCAGCGCCACCGGCAGGTCGGGCAGCAGCGCCAAGCGATCGCCGAGCAGGTGCGGCTCGCGCAGCAGGGTGAGGACCGCTCCGGCGGCCAGGAACGGGCCGAACGGGATGTAGCTCTTCATCCCGACCCGCCGCGACACGAGAAGCACAAGACTGGCGACGGCTGCCAGCAGTGCGGCAATGAAGATTGCCAGGAAGATGGCCGGCCAGCCGAGCAGCAGGCCGAGCGGCGCGATCAGATACAGATCCCCCATCGCCACGCCGCCGCGCACAAGCAGGCCGAGCACTCCCAGGAAGGTGACTGCTGCTGCTGCACCGATCAGCGCGTCGACCACGTGCACGCTCGGGTTGAAGGGAACAAAGGCGATCACCCCCACGATCAGGGGGTCGAGCACCAGGTGCGGCAGGCGGCGCTGCTCGAGATCGGTGGCTGACAGGATCACCAGCAGCGCCAGGATCGCCAGGTACGCGGCGGTCGCCCACGCCGGAAGCTCCGACCGCCAGCTGATCGCGCCTGCCGCGGCACCGGAGACCAGGGCCAGGATCAAGGTGCGCGGCCCCAACCGCCGCCGGCTTGCCTCATCGGAGGGCCAGACGCTGGCAAGCCGCTCGGCCAGGGCGCCGAGCAAGGCAAAGATCAGGCCGACGCCGATGACGATGAGCACGAGCCGGGACTCCTCAGGTCATGTGCAGGCAGGCGCAACGCCGCGCCGCAGAGCGCAAATCCTACCCGTGCTGGGCCAGCGCCCCACATGGGCCGATCGTCCTGCGCATGCGCGGTGGCACGCCACCTGCCTCAGCGGTGGTGCATCGGCCGCCTGGCCGTGCGAAGCATGGAGGAGAAGAACGATGGATAAGGATCGCATCGAAGGCGCGGCCAAGGAAGGCTGGGGCAAGGCCGAGGAGAAGGTGGGCGACGCCACCAATAACCCCGGCACCGAGGCCGAAGGCGTGAAGGATCAGGCCGAGGGCAACCTGCAGCAGGGCTGGGGCAAAGCCAAGGATGCAGGCCGCGAAGCACTGGGCGACAGTGACACCACTGACGACCCCGCCTGAGGCGGATTGATCGATGACGGGTACCGGGCTTTCCGGCGCCCGTCACTTCGTGTTCAGGGAAAGAATCAGGAGCCCTTGGCGTAGTCGAGCGCGAGGCGCGCCAGGGTCGAGACGCCCGTTCCCAGCGCACCCTTCGGGTTCCAGGCCTTGTCCGACGTCAGGTACGCCGTGCCGGCGATGTCGACGTGGACCCAGGGCTTGGTCACGAACTCGGAGAGGAAGATGGCGCTCTTGATGAGCGAGCCGTCGCGCGTGCCCGAGTTCGTCATGTCGGCATGCGGCGTGTCGAGGTTGGGCCGGTACTCGGTCGCCAGCGGCATCTCCCAGAACCACTCGCCGGTTGCATCCGCGGCCGCCTGGACCGCGCCGCCCCAGTCACGCGGCTTGCTGAAGTAGGCGCTGATCAGCTCACCGAAAGCGATCGAGCAGGCGCCAGTCAGGGTGGCGATGTCGACGAGGTGCGTGGCACCCTGGGTTTCCGCCCAGTGCAGCGCGTCCGCCAGGATCAGGCGCCCCTCGGCATCGGTGTTGATCACCTCGATCGTCTTGCCGTTCATCGCCTTGACCACGTCTCCTGGACGCTGGGCGTTGCCCCCGGGCATGTTCTCGACCATCGGCGCCACGGCCATCAGTGGCGCGTCGGGCGCCACGCGCGCGACCGCGCGGGCAGCGGCGATGACCGCTGCCGCCCCCGACTTGTCGTGCTTCATCTCTTCCATGCTGGCCGACGGCTTGATGCTGATGCCCCCGGAGTCGAAGCAGACGCCCTTGCCCACGATCGCCAAGCGGCGGTCAGCTGACGCCTTCTCCCAGCCGGGGAGCTTGATGGCGATCAGCCTCGGCCCGTGTGCGGAGCCCTGCCCCACGCCGAGCAGCGAGCCCATGCCCAGCTCGGCCATCTCGTCCGGACCCAGCACCTCGACCGTGCAGCCGTCGTCCTCGAGGCTGCGCGCCGCCTCGGCCATTTTCTCCGGATAGAGGTCGTTGGCGGCGCGATTTGCCAGGGTGCGGCCCCACTCGACCGCCTCGGCCAGGATCAGGGCGCCATCGAGCAGGTCCTGGCTCGGCGCGTTCAGCAGAACTAGCTCCCCGACGGTGCGCTTCATGGCCTCGGTATCACGCACCCGCCCATAGATGTCCATTGGCCGATACGTCCCCTGCAGCGCCCCCACCACGGCAGCGCTGAATCCATCCTCGTCCTCGCCGTCGCGCAGCCAGAGCGCCATACGCTCCACTCCCCGACCCTGCAGCCGCCGCGTGGCGGTCGAGGCGATCCGCCGCGCTCGCCAGGCTCCGCGGCCACGGCGCACGCCGTTCACCAGCAGGAGCTTGTCGGCGGCCAGGTTGCCGGCGTCGAGCAGCGCGCTGTAGTGCTCGCTGATGTTGAACTCGCCCCACTCGATGGCGCGGCTGATGACGCCCCCCGCCGCCGCATCCAGCTCGGCAAGGTCTCCGCTCAGCTCGCGGTCTTCCTTGTAGATCGGGACGGCGAGAACATCGGCCTTCACAGATGCCGGCGTTGATGATTCGGCGCGCAGGCGCATGCAGATGAGCTCCTCGGTTGGTCATTGGCTGCGAAACGGTCACCCCCGAATTGGTGACGGCCCCCGAGTATAGATCGAGAGCTCAGCCGGGCGGCCGATACGCAAACATGGTGAACCGCGAGCCCGTGTCGACGATGGTGCCGGTGGACGGCTGCTGGTCGTAGATGCCGGGGCTCTGTTCGGCCGATTCCTGCCAGCGGATGGTCCACTCCAACCCGGCGGCCCGTCCAAGCGCTTCGCCCTGCTTCTCGCTCAGGCCAATCGTCTTCGGCACGCGGACCTTGCCCGGGGCCAGGCTCGGGGTGGGCTGTGCCGACGATGCATCTGCGGCACGCGGCACACCGCCGCGGGTCGATCGGCCCAAACCGCCGTTGAGGCCCAGCCCAATCCCGAGCACCACGCCTGCGGCAAGCACCGCCACGGCCAGCACAGGAACCGCCCATTGACGGCGCGGCCGGCTCACGTGGCGTCCCCGCGGTCGTCGAGCGAGGCGAACCAGCTGGGTCGTCTCGTCCGCGGGCGGCGCGCCCGGCTGCGGGTCGCCGGAGGCTTCGTCGAGCGCGCGCGACATCTCGCTCGCCGAATGAAATCGCAGCGCCGGCTCTGTCTCGAGCGCCTGCAGCACCACCTGGTCGAGCCGCGGACCAATGCCGGCGACCAGCTCTGAGGGCGGCGTCGGGTGCCCCGACGCCTGCGCCGCGGCGACCTGCGCCGGATCCTCGCCAGCGAACGGCACGCGGCCGGTGAGCGCGACGTAGAGCACCGCGCCCACCGCGAACAGGTCGGCGGCGGCGGTCAGCTCCTCGCCGCGCAGCTGCTCCGGTGCCATGGCATGCAGCGATCCCAGCGACGTGCCGTCCTGCGTGACAGCGTGCGGAGCACGAGCAATCCCGAAATCGATCAGCTTGGTCGGCCCGGAGCCGACCATCACGTTGGCGGCCTTCACATCGCAATGCAGCAGACCGTGGGCGTGAACCACCTGCAGCCCGGCGAGCACCTCGCGCGCGATGCCCACCGCCTCTGCGGAGGCCAGCCGCTCGCGCTCGGCGATCTCCGTTCGCAATGACCGATATCCCTCGAGCAGCTCCATGACGATATAGCGCAGCTCACCCTCGGCGCCAGAGTCATAGACGTGAACCAGGTTCAGATGGGAGAGCGACGCCGCTGCGCGGGCCTCCGCGCGGAAGCGGCTGCCAAAGTCCGCGCTGTCGGCATACGGGCGCGACAGCACCTTGAGCGCCACGTCCCGATCCAGGCGCGCATCGCGGGCGCGGTAGACGTGCGCCATGCCGCCGCGCGCCAGCAGGCCAGCGATGCGATACCGCCTGCCAAGCACCTGACCGAGCAACGGGTCGGGTGCCGAGTCGGATGCCATGGGCAGCCCGCCCGACGGGCCCAGGTCGGCGCTATGCGGCGGCACGCTCATTCCTGATGCAGGAGCGGTGCCAATGCGGCACGCGCATCCTCGATCTGCGCGAGCGCGTCGGCAAGTCCGCCGAGCGGGCTGCGCGCGATCGCGGCACCGCCCTCCGCCAGCGCGATCGCCAGGCCGCGATCGGCCTGCGCCGCGCTGGCTGCGGCGCGCGCATAGGAGCGCAATGCCGTGCGCTCCCCCTCGACATCGTGGTCGACCCGGGCGCGGGCCAGGTCACGCAATGCCGCGAGCAGCGCGCCGCTGGTCTCCGCCCAGACGGGCAGGGTGACGAGCTGCTCATCGTAGGCACGCACCTCGGCCAGGCGCTGCTCCCCGGCCGTCACCGCCGCGAGGGCCACCTTCGCATGCCCGGCGTCCGTGGCGATCAGCGCTGCCCGCAGTTCCGCCAGCACTGCCTGGCTGCTGCGCCGCATGGCGGCGAAATCGTCGGACGGCGCAGCGGTTCCGCGCAGCTCCTGGCCAATGGCGGCCAGGTCCCCGGTACCGAGACTCAACCGGGGTGCATCGGTCTCGCCGTGGATGGCCAGCAGTGATGACACCCGCCCGAGCGCCGCCCGAGCGGCGTACAGGCGATCGCCGAGCGCCTCGATCTGATCCGCGGCGGCGACCAGGCGGGGGCCGGGCGGCTCATCGCCGCTGACCGTGTCAGCCGCTCCCTGCCGCGCCGACTCGAGAGCCGCACGCAGGTCATCGTCAAAACGCCGAATCGCCGCGTCGGCTCCGCCGGCCGTCGCGCTGAGTTGCTGCCGGTAGGCGGCCGCTGCTGCGGGATCGGCGCGGCTGGGGTCGGCGGGGCGCAGCCCGAGCAGGAGGCCAAGACCGCACACCGCCACCGCACCCAGCACCACGGCCGTTCGACGCGACGGCGTTCTGTCAGCCGGCGAGCGTCCCCGTATCATGCCGCGGTGGACCCGCTCGCCGCGATTCGCGTGCTGCCCAAGGCCGAGCTGCACTTGCACCTCGATGGCGCCATGCGACCAGCCACGGCGGTCGAGCTGGCGCACGAGATGGGGATGGAGCTGACGCTCCAGCAGGCACGCGTCCGGATGGTCGCGCCGCGACGATGCGCGAACCAGGCCGAGCTGCTCACCTACTTCGACCTGCCGATCGCCCTGCTGCAGACCGCGGGCGCCCTGCGCCGCACGACGGCCGAGCTGATCGCCGACATGACGACCGACGGCCTGGCGTACGCAGAGATCCGCTGGGCGCCACGCCTGCACCTGCAGGGCGGCCTGTCCGTCGACGAGGTCATCGAGGCGGTGGCGCTGGGGATCGCCGAAGCGGCGCAGTCCATCGGTCCGGCCATGCCGCTGGTCGGGCTGATCGTGACCGCCATGCGCTCGCATCCACCCGCCGCCAACGTCGCCCTGGCACACGCGGCTGCGGCCTTTGGCGCCCCGGTGATCGGCTTCGACCTGGCCGGGCCGGAGGCGGAATACCCGATGCCGCCGCACGCCGCCGCCTTCCGCGCCGCAGAGGCGGGCGGGCTGGGGCTGACTGCGCATGCCGGTGAGATACCGGGCCCGCAGCACATCCGCGAGGCACTGGACCTGGGCGTGACACGCATCGCGCACGGCGTCACCGCCGCCCAGGACCCGGCGATCGTCGAGCTGCTGCGCGAGCGCGACGTCAACCTCGACATGTGCCCGACCAGCAATGTGCAGGCCGGGATCGTGGCCGACCTGGCCGGCCATCCACTGGCGTCACTGCATCGGGGCGGGGTGAGCGTCACGCTCTCGACCGATGACCGCACGGTGAGTGACACCTCGCTGACCGTTGAGCTGGTACGCACCGCGGCGGCAGTCGGCCTGAGCCGCGGCGAGCTGGCCGAGATCGCGCTGAATGGCTTCCGCCGCGGCTTCGCGCCACGCGGGGCGCTGGACGCGATGCAGGCGATCGCTGCGCCCGCGTGGCGGCGCTGGGCGGCCGAGGAGTCGCTCATCAGCTGACCCGCGCGTCGATCAACGCGGCCAGCTGGGACGGACCGGCGACCACCCAGTCGGCCCGGCGCTCGCCGTCGAGTGCTGCCGCCATGGACGCGTCCGCCACGCCGGTGAGCACCAGGACCGAGGCGATCCCCGCGCGATGCGCCGCCACGATATCGGCCGCCGGATTGTCACCGACCACCAGTGCCTGGGCGGCGCTGACGCCGGCCTCGTCCAGAATGGCGAGGAAGATGCCCGGCTCCGGCTTGCCGATCACGGTGGGCTCGACGCCGCTCGCGGCACGGATTGCGGCGACCATCGCTCCGGCGCCCGGCACGAAGCCGTGCACCGTCGGATACGAGGCATCCGCGTTGGTGGCGATGAAGCGGGCGCCGCCGCGGATCGCCGCGTGCGCCGCCGCCAGGCGGCGGAAATCGAAGAAACGATCGAGGCCGACGACGACCGCGTCGTACTGATGCAGCGCCTCTCCGTCGAAGTCGTCCGGCAGGGCGTCACCGGCCGGCGTCACGCGGTACCCGCCGCCACGCAGCAGCTCCAGCAGCCCGCGCTCACCGACCGCCAGGACGTCGCGCGCCGTGGGCAGGTGGCGGCGCAGATACTCGACCGTAGCCATCGTCGAGGTCACGATCTCGTCCTCTGCTGCCGGAATGCCCAGGGCCACCAGGCGGCGGACGAAATCGGCCGGGTCGAGCATCGAATTATTGGTGGCGAAGCGTACGGTCAGCCCATGGTCGCGCACCCGGGCGATCAGCTCGGGAGCGCCGACGACCGCTCGGTCGCCACGGTAGACGACCCCGTCGAGGTCGAAGATGACCAGGCGCAGCCGCGGAGCGGCATCGGTCTGCATCGGCCCGATGATACGGTGCGCACCCGACGTGCGCGGATTGCTTGAGGTGCCGAGCAGCGAGGCAGTATCATGCCGCAGATTCGCGCCGGCTCAACACGAGCCGCGGCGCAACCCCACGCCGCGAGGGTTGCGGCGGGAGATCCCCAACGGCGGGTTAGGAGATTCCATGCGAAAGCAGCGGTTCACTCTGGTGGCCAGCCTCATGGCGGCCGCACTCGTGCTCGGCGCCTGTCAGGGCAACAAACCCGGCGCCAGCGGAGGCAAGACGAGCGCTCTGAAGATCGGCCTGGTGACCGATGTCGGCACGCTCGACGACAAGAACTTCAACCAGTTCAGCTGGGAAGGCGCCAAGTCCGGCGCCGCGGCGATCGGCGCTCCGGCGCCGAAGTCGGTGGTCACCACCGCATCGGCTGACTACGCCAAGAACATCAAGTCGTTCGTTGACCAGAAGTTCGACGTCATCGTGACCGTCGGCTTCGCCCTCGGCAACGACACCACGAAGGCCGCCAAGGCCAATCCCTCGATCAAGTTCATCGGCGTCGACCAGGGCATCTGCGTCGACGAGAGCGGCGCTCCCGATTCAAACTTCGGCTGCAAGGGTGACGCCGCCAAGCTGTTGCCGAACTACCAGGGCCTCGTCTTCAAGGAGTTCCAGCCGGGCTACCTGGCGGGCATCGTCGCCGCCAGCATCAGCAAGAGCGGGCACATCGCCGCGATCGGCGGCACCAAGGTGGTACCCGCGGTGGCCAACTACATGGCCGGGTACGCAAACGGCGCGCTGTCGGTCAAGCCGGACATCAAGGTCGATCTGAAGTTCGTCTCCGAGGCACCCGATGCCAAGGCATTCAATGACCCGGCCGGCGGCAAGGCCTTCGCCGAGCAGCTGCTGGGACAGAGCTCGGACATCGATGTCCTCTTCCAGGTCGCCGGCAAGACCGGCAACGGCGTGCTGCAGGCGGCCTGCGGCGCGGGCATCAACGCCATCGGCGTCGACGTGGATCAGCATCTGTCCACTCCAGAGTCGGACAAGTGCATCGTCACCAGCGCCGAGAAGAACCTGCAGAAGGCGGTCTCGGATGCCATCGGTCGCGTCTCCGACAAGACCGACAAGGGCGGCACCGTGACCCTCGATATCACGACCGACAGTGTCGGCCTGGCGCCGTTCTACGATCATCAGAACCTGATCACAGCCGATATCCAGGCGAAGATCGACGCGGCCATCAAGGGACTCAAGGACGGGTCCATCGATCCGTGCAAGCCGAACGCCTGCGTCTGAGCCTGGCGCCCAGTCCAGTAGACTCGTAGCATTCGAGCGGGCCGTCCATCGCGGGTGGCCCGCTCGTTCCCTTCCTTCATCGGAGACGGCCTGGCCGATGCGAATCGAGCCGAATCCCGCTCCCCCTTCGCTGGAGATGCGGGGCATCACCAAGCGCTACCCGGGGGTGCTCGCCAACGACCACATCGATCTCGACGTGCGGCCCGGCGAGATCCACGCATTGCTCGGCGAGAACGGCGCCGGCAAGACCACCCTCATGAACATCCTGTATGGCCTGGCCACGCCCGACGAGGGCGAGATCCTGCTCGATGGAACGCCGGCCGTGATCACCAGCCCATCGGATGCCATCGCGCGCGGCATCAGCATGGTCCACCAGCACTTCATGCTCGTCCCGGTCCTATCGGTCGCCGACAACATCCTGCTCGGCGACGAGCCGATGTCCGGGCCGATCCTGATGGACCGTCACGGCGCCGATGCGCGCATCCGCGAGCTCGCCAGCTTCTTTGGATGGGAGGTCGATCCGTCCATTCGCGTCGGGAACCTGTCGGTCGGCTGGCAGCAACGGGTCGAGATCCTCAAGGCGGTGTATCGCCAGGCCCAGATCCTGGTGCTCGACGAGCCCACCGCCGTGCTCACCCCGCAGGAGACCAAGGAGATCTTCGGCGTCCTGCGACGGCTGACCGGGGAGGGCTACAGCATCATCTTCATCAGCCACAAGCTGTACGAGGTGCTCGAGATTGCGGACCGCATCACGGTCATCCGCCGCGGGAAGGTCGTTGGGCAACGCTTGCCGGCAGAAACAAACGAAGAGGACCTCGCCGAGCTGATGGTCGGGCGCGAGGTGGAGCTGACCGTCGACCGCGGCGAAAGTCACCCCGGAGGTCCGACGCTGAGGGTGGACGGACTCTGCGTCAAAGACGACCGCGGTCGCCAGGTCGTCCATGATGTGAGCCTCGAGGTGCGTGCCGGAGAGATTCTTGGGATCGCCGGAGTGGCAGGCAACGGCCAAGACGAGCTGGTGGAGGCGCTGACCGGCCTGCGGGCGTCGAGCGCCGGCAGAGTCACCCTCGACGGCCGAGACGTTACCCGGGACCGGAGTCGCGCCCTGATCAAGCGTGGCATCGCCTTCGTGCCCGCCGATCGGCAGCGATTCGGACTGGTCCTCTCGTACCCACTCAGCGACAACCTTGTGCTGACCGATTACTACCGCGAGCCGTATGCCCACGGTATCGTGCGCGACGACGCGGCGATCCGGCGCCGCGCGAAGGAGGCGGTGCAGCAGTACGACGTGCGCACGCCCTCGATTGACGTGACGGCGGCCACGCTCTCGGGTGGAAATCAGCAGAAGGTCGTTGTTGCGCGCGAATTCGATGGAACGCTGCGCCTGCTGGTGCTCGACCAGCCGACGCGCGGCCTGGATGTGGGCAGCATCGAGTTCATCCACCGCCAGGTGATTGCCAAGCGCAACGCCGGCACCGCGATCCTGCTCGTCTCCGCTGAACTCGACGAGGTCATGGAGCTTTCCGACCGGATCGGAGTCATGTACCGCGGCCGTCTGGTGGGGGTCATGGATGCCCGCGACGCAACGCGCGAGGAGGTCGGGCTGCTGATGGCAACCGGCGGGCGCGAGGCGGCGCCGATTCCCCCGGCGACGGGAGACGCAGCGTGAACCTGCGGCGGACCATTTCGGTGCTCACCATCCCAACCCTGGCGATCGTACTGGCGCTCATCGTCGGCGGCGCGGTCATGATCCTCTCCTCGCCGCTGGTCAATGGCAGCCTGGACGTGACCCTGCCGTTCGTGGCCTACGCGGCGCTGGCCAGTGGTGCATTCGGTTCCGTGGACGCCCTGGTCCAGACCGTGGTCAGCGCGACCCCGTTGATCCTCGCCGGCCTGGCGGTCGGCATCGGCTTCAAGGCCGGCCTGTTCAACATCGGTGCGCAGGGCCAGTTCCTGATCGGCGCCGTCGCGGCCGCCGCGGTGGGCGCCGGGCTGGCCCATGCTTCGCCCTTCGTGGCGATCCCGGCGGCGGTGCTGGCCGCCATGATCGCCGGCGCGATCTACGGCTTCATCCCGGGCTTCCTCAAGGCGTTCACCGGCGCCCACGAGGTGGTCACCACCATCATGCTCAACTACGTCGCGATCCAGTTCGTCGCCTACCTGATCACCGGGCCGCTGCGAGCGGCAGGCGCCACCTTCGCCCGGTCTCCCGATGTCGGCGCGGCCAGCCTCCCCATCCTGATCGGTGACAATGGCCACCTGGGGATCATCTTCGCCATCGCGGCCGTGCCGCTGGCCTGGTGGCTGCTCTATCGGACGACGCTCGGTTTCGAGGTGCGCACGGTGGGCGCCAACCCAGACGCGGCCCGCTACGCCGGCATGTCGCCCAAGGCCGTGCTGATCGCGACGCTCTCCGTCTGCGGGCTGCTGGCCGGCCTGGCCGGCGCCGGCGAAATCCTGGGGATCAGCGGCTACATGCCAGCCGGCTACTCGACCAATGTCGGCTTCGACGGGATCACCGTCGCGCTGCTGGGCCGCGCCAACCCGATCGGCATCCTGTTCAGCGGCCTGCTGCTGGGCGCCATGCGCGCGGGCTCGAACCTGATGCAGATCAACGCCGGGGTGCCGGTGCAGATGATCGACGTCCTTCAGGGCGTGATCCTCTTCTTCCTGGCTGCCGAGCTGCTGGTGCGCGCCATCTTCCGGGTACGAGCGGCGAAGGCCGAGGTGGCCGAGCTGCAGACCGTATCGCGGTCGTATGGCGGACAGACGACGCCGTAGCCAACCGATGGAGTTCATTCTTCATTTCCCCGTCATCGGCCTGCTGCTGCAATTCGTGGCCTACCTGGTCCAGGTCATGATCGAGAATGGCGGGCTGATCGTGACCGTTGCCACGCCGATCGGGCTGGGCGCGCTGTGCGGCTTCATGAACGAGCGCAGCGGCGTGGTGAACATCGGCATCGAGGGGATGATGATCGTCGCCGCCTTCGCCGCCTGGTGGGTCGCGGCACTGGTTGTCCCGGTCCTGCCCGCCACCGCCGGACCACTTGGCATCACGTTGCCGCTGCTGGTCGGGCTGATCGCCGCCCTGGTGGCCGGCGTTCTGGTCTCGGCCGTCCACGCCTGGCTTTCGATCAGCGTGCGTGCCGACCAGATCATCTCCGGCACCATCATCAACATCGCCGGGCTGGGTATCACCGGTTACCTTGGTCTGCTGATCAGCCAGAACTCGCCGGCCACGGCAGGGAACTTCGACAGCCTCACCTTCCCGGCTGGCGTGATCAGTATCCCGGTGGTTGGCTGGCTGATGGAGACGTTCCTGGAGCACGGCCCGATCACCCTCTCGATGCTCGTCGTGGTCGTCGTCCTGCAGATCCTGCTGTACCGGTCGCGCTGGGGGCTGCGCACGCGTGCCGTGGGCGAGCATCCGCGCGCCGCCGAGACGGTGGGCATCAACGTCATCGCCCTGCGCTACCGCAACGTGCTGCTCGGCGGCCTGCTGGCAGGGCTGGCCGGCGCCTGGTTCACCATCGAGTATGGCAACTCTTTCCAGAGCGGCATGACCAACGGGCGGGGCTTCATCGCTCTTGCAGCCCTCATCTTCGGCCGATGGACACCCATCGGCGCGGTCGGTGCAGCGCTCCTCTTCGGCCTCGCGGATGCACTCGGCACCGCGATTCGCCAGTCTCCGCCGGTCGGCGACCTCGGTGTCATGCTGACCACCATCCCCGCCCAGGTGTTCACTGCCCTGCCGTACATCGTGACGATCATCGTGCTGGCCGGGGTCGTGGGCCGCAGCACGCCACCGGCGGCCGATGGACAGCCCTACGAGCGCGAAACGAAGGCCGCCTGACGCTCGCTCCACGCAGGCACGCCCTGGGTCAGCTGGCGGCCTCCAGCGGGTGCGAGACGGGCGCCACGCGCAGCAGGTCCAGCGGCAGGCCCGCCGCCGCGAGGTCACGCACCACCGGCGCGTGGTCGTAGTCGATGCTGCGGAAGCCGACCACCACATCGGGCTGGCCGACGTAGATCACCGCGTATCGAGCGCGCGAATCGCCGTCCAGACCGCACCCGACCGAGCCCGACGCCACGAAATGGCTCTGGCCAACCACCCGATGGAAGCTCTCGTGGGTATGCCCGAAGCAGAACAAATCATCGGCCTCGTCGCTGGCGATGCGCGCGAAATAGCGAGACGGCCTGTTCGCCCAGAGGTATTCCGTCTGCTTGAACGGTGAGCCGTGGAAGAGAAGCACTGATCGACCGTCGACGTTGAAACGCGCGCTGGTCGGCAGGTTGCGCAGCCAGGTGCGATTTTCCTCGGTGATGTTCTGCTTCGTCCAGGCCAGCGAGGCCTCACCCTGCGCCTCGCCCTCGGCAGTGGCCCACAGGGCACCGGCATGCTCGCGGTCCATGCCCACCGCCTCGTCCCAGTTGCCCTGCACGGTGGGAACGTCGAGCCCGCGCAGCAGCTCGACGACCTCGTTGGGATGTGGGCCACGCCCGACCACGTCTCCGGCGCACCAGATCGCGTCGCAGCCGATCCTGGCCACGTCGTCGAGGACGGCGCGCAGCGCGTGCAGATTCGCGTGCAGATCAGCGACGACGGCGATGCGCATGCCGCGGAGTCTATGCTCGGCAGGTTGCTGGGCAATCCCCTAATCGGCGACCGTGGCTCCGTACATCGGTCCGTCTAACGGCTCGCGGTTGCGACGCCGCCGGCGGCCACCAGCGACGCGCTGGCGAAGGGCGCCGCCACCACGCTGACCCGGCCGGCGACGGTCCGCGCCAGCTCGCGCAGCGCCGCAGCCGCAGCCGAATCCTCCGCGCCCGGATACTGCGTCGAGGTGATCGGCACGCCGGCGTCACCACCGGTGCGCACGCCCGGCTCGAGCGGAATGCGGCCCAGCACCTCGAGCTCCAGCTCACGCGCGATCTTGCTGCCCCCGCCGGAGCCGAAGATGTCGTGCTCCTCGCGGCAGTTCGGGCAGATGAAGCCGCTCATGTTCTCGACCACGCCCAGGGTCCGCACGTTCACCTTGTTGAACATGGCGATCGCCTTGCGGGCGTCGAGCAGCGCGACCTCCTGGGGGGTGGTGACCACCACCGCGCCGGTCAGCGGAATGAGCTGCGAGAGCGAGAGCACGGCGTCGCCGGTCCCCGGCGGCAGGTCGACCACCAGGTAGTCGAGCTCGCCCCACTCGACATCGCGCAGGAACTGCTGGATCGCAGAGTGGATCAACGGTCCGCGCCAGATCACCGGGGCGTCGCCGGTCAGGAAGTACTGGATGCTCATCATCTGCACGCCGTGACTGGTCACCGGGTTGACGCGGCCACCGTTGCCCGTCACATGGGCACTGCCGGTGCCCATCATCAGCGGCACGTTCGGCCCGGTGATGTCGGCGTCGAGCAGCCCCACCCGGGCGCCGTCGCGCGCCAGCGAGACCGCCAGGTTGACCGCCACGGTGGTCTTGCCGACACCGCCCTTGCCCGATGCGACCGCAATGGTGTTGCGCACGCCGGGGATCAGGTCGGCGGCCGGCCCGCCGAACGAGCGCTTGACGTTCGACGCCCAGTCCACCCGCACGGCGGTGGCGCCCAGGCCCTCCAGCTCGACGACGATCTCGGACTCGATCTTGGCTTTCAGCGGACACGCCGGCGTGGTCAGCTCGACGGTCATGTCGACCGTGCTGCCGCTGATCTCGATCGACTTGATCATTCCCAGCGAGACCAGATCGCGCCCGATCTCGGGGTCCTTGACGCGCCCCATGGCGGTCATGATGTTCTCGTTGGTCAGCATCTCGGGCATGCGAAGCTCACGGCTTCCTTTCGTGTACCGATGAGTGAACTCCCATCGAGCCTAGCAGACAAACGCTGCGCCGTGGCTCAACCCATGTTGAGCCCAGGGACCGTTTGAGCTAGAGCAGCCCGTCGAAGAGCCCGGCCTCGGCTGACTCGACGCCCACCGGCACCGGCAGGTTGGACTGCACCAGCCGATACGACTCGGTGGCCAGGTAGTGCTCGCGTGCATCGGCCGGCCAGTCGCTGAAGGCTCCGGCGGAGCCGGTCTGCGAGATGTGGCGATCGATCGCCGCCAGCTTGAGCTGCGCCAGCTCGCCGAGCTCCAGGCTGAGCGTCTCCGACTCCTGCGCGGTTCCGTAGGCATCGGGCGCTCGGGCGGCGAGGCCGGCCAGCTGCGAGGGTGGCACGACCAGCTGGTAGAGCTTGGCCGCGCGCCAGGCCACCTGGTCCTCTTCGAGGTCGTCTTCGTAGTCGAGCGGCTCGGCGGCCCGGTCGAAGGCGAGGCTCACCGCTGCCGAGAGCGCCACGTGATCCGCATCGCGCGTGACACCGTCCGGTCCGAAGGTCAGGATCACCTCCGGCCGATGCATCCGAATCGGCTGCACGATGCGGCCGACCAGCTCGTCCGGATCGACCGATGGCAGCTCGCCCTCGGCGTAGTCGAGCATGCGCAGCACGCGCACCCCCAGGAGAGACACCGAGCGTCGCAGCTCGTCCTCGCGGACGGTGTCGAGGTTGCGCCAGACAACCGGCTTCATGTACGAGCGGTTGCGACCGCCGGGGGCCGGCGCCTTGTCGAGCAAGCGCGGGTCGAAGAAGCCGCGCGTGGCACACAGCACCACGACATATGCGCCCGCCGCAGCGGCAGTGGCTATCGCCCCGCCAAAACCGAACGCCTCATCGCCCGGATGCGCGACGACGATCAGTAGGCTCCGCGCGGGGTTGCGCTCTCGGACCGGTCGCCAGATCGATGACACGGCCGGCAGTATATCGGCCTAAACGCCCATCCCGATGCCGATCGACGCACGATCGGCAGGCGGCGACTCCAGCGGCAGCAAGGTCGGCTGCAATTTCGGGGCGCGGTCCACGAAGCTGGCACGGTGGGCGGTGCCGATCGCCCGATGCACCTCGTCGAGCGACAGGATTTCGTTGCGCAGCAGAAGATTGAACTCGCTGCGCAGCGTCGAGCGCAGCATCTCGGGCCCATCGGTCGAGATGGCAAAGGCGACGTCGTGCTCGATCAGGCTACGCAGCAGGGAGCGGACCTGGCCCAGGTCGTGCACCACCCCGGTGTTGAGGTTCGAGCTGGGGCAGACCTCCAGGACGATGCCGCGCTCACGCAGCAGGCCCATGACCACCGGGTCGCCGGCGCTGTTGATGCCGTGACCGATGCGCGACGGCTCGAGTGCCTCGACCGCTTCGCGCACCTCGTCGGCTCCGCCGGTCTCCCCCGCGTGCACGGTGACGCCCAGGCCGGCCCGACGGCACTCGGCGAAGATCTGCCGATAGTCGGCGAAGCGGAACGAATCGACCACCGGTCCGGCGATATCGACGGCCACGACGCCACGGCTGCGCCAGCTGATCGCCTTGGCCGCGATGATCTCGTTGAGCTCGACCGAGAAGCCACGGTCGAGGCAGAAGATCAGGCCGGCGCGCACCTGCGGATATTCCAGCACGGCGCGGTCCATGCCGCGCACGGCCGCGGCGATGATGTGGTCGAGGTCCTGCTCGCCGCCGCGGTTGCGCTTCATGGGATTGAAGCGCAGCTCGATCTCGGTGATGTTGTTCTTGCGGTAGGCTCCGCCGATGACCTCGTAGACACTCCGCTCGACGGCCGTGGGACTCGACTGGATGAGCTCCGTCCAGTGAAAGAGGTCGAGGTAGGCCTGGAAGCTGCGCTGCTGCCGACCGACGGTGATCAGGTCGCGAAACGCCCAGAAGTCCTTGGTCGGCAGTCGGATGCCTTGCGCGTGCGCGATGCCCCACATGATCGCTGGCGTGACGGCCGCTCCGAGGTGCACGTGGAGCTCGGTGAGCGGCGTCCGGGGATCGAGTCTGGGCCGGGGCATGGACCTTTCGCGGAGTCTGCGAGTTGGCCGGAGTGTACCAGCGGCGGCCATGCTGCGCGGGCGCCCGCACGCCGCTCGCCGCTCCGGACGCCGATGTAGAATCGGCCGGCCATGGACATCAAGGGCGCGATCGAATGGATCGCCAGGGACAGCGCCACCACGCTCGTCACGATCTTCCCATTTCTGCTACTGGGACTCATCGCTGTGTACCTGCTCTGGCTGGTCGCCGGCTACCTGCGTGTCTCGCAGGTCGGCATCGGGCCGGAGGGTGGCAGCGCAGGTCAGGCGATCCGACTGCAGCGCGCACCCGATGGGGTGGTCGAGGCGCCTCGCGGGGTCGCCTACTGCCCGGTCGATGGCCTGCAGTTCCCGCCGGGCGCCCGCTTCTGCCCGCGCTGCGAGGGCGACCTGATGGTCGACTGCGCGAAATGCGGCACCACCATTCGCGCGGCGGACGAGGCCTGCTATCGCTGTGGGACGCGCACGCCGGGCTCGACGGCCTGACCCGGGCTGCCCGCTTCGGCTAGTCAGCCATCACGCTGCGGACGTAGGCACGCATTTCGGCGATATTGGGCCGCATGACCCACTCGCCGCCGCGGCTCGGATCGAGACCCTGGAACAGCGCGAAGCGCGGCGGAGCAAGTTCCATGCTGGTCACCTTGGCCCTCAGGCTGCGACGCCCGATCTCAATGAATGTCGGAAGCTTGGCGAGCGGCAGGTTGGTGCGCACGGAGCTGAACCCCCGAACCAGCTTGGGAATACTGACCCTCGTCTTCGGATCCAGCAGCTTACGGGTGAGCGCCAGGAGGACCTGCTGCTGGCGGCCACCACGCGCATAGTCGCTGTCCTGGTGCCGAGTGCGCACGTAGCGACTGGCGTTGTTGCCGTCGAGATGCTGGCGCCCAGGCGGCAGATTGAGGCCGATCGCCGGGTCATACAGCGCGTAGGGCACCATGACATCGACGCCGCCGACGGCGTTCACCAGCCTGCCGAAGTCGGACATGTTGATCGCCATGTAGCCGTCGATGTGAATCCCGTAGGCGGCCTCCAGGGCGCCGACCAATGCGTCCGGACCCCGCCAGCGCACCAACGCGTTCGCCTTCAGGCTCCAGATGCCACCTCCGGCCAGCGGCAGATCGATGGTATCGCGGGGCAGGGCGACCGTGGCGATCCGGGTGTGCTTGGCGTCGACGCTGGCGACAATCATCGTGTCCGTGTTGGCCGGCATGTTCCGAGACGCGCGATCGGGGTTCGAGTCGAAACCCATCAGCAGCACGGTGAGACGCTTGTTGAGCAACGCCTGATCGAGCGGCACCGGGGTGGGGCTCGGCGTCGGCGTGGGTGACGCGCTGGGCGTGGGGCTCGCCGTGGGCGACGCGCTGGGCGTGGGGCTCGGAGTGGATGTCGGCGAGGGCGCGGCGCTGCATGCGGCGAGGATGGCCGCGATCGACAGGGCCACCAGCGTGGCGGCGGGGCGGGATCGAATCATCGGCGCCGATGATAGCCGGTGCTAGGCTGACACGGTGGAGAACCGCCAGGTCGAGGTTGAGACGGGCGCCCGTCGGGGCGTCTTCGACCTGACCGATGCCTGCAGCCGCTTCCTGGCCGATGTCGCCGCAGAGCGCGATGGGCTGCTCAACGTCTTCGTGCCACATGCCACCGCGGGCGTGCTTGTCATGGAGCTCGGCTCGGGCTCTGACGTCGACCTGATGGAGACCCTCGATCGGCTGCTCCCCCGCGACGCCCGCTGGCGCCACGCGCACGGTTCGGCGGGTCACGGCGCGGACCATGTCCTGCCGCTGCTTGTGCCGCCGTCGATCGATATTCCGGTGCTCGGCGGACGGATGGCGCTGGGCACCTGGCAGTCGGTCGGCCTGCTGGACCCAAACCTCGATCACTCAGGGCGTCGGGTCCTGCTCTCGTTCCTCCCCGGCTGACTCAGCCTGCCGTCGCCATTCGCTCGACCTGGGCTGCGGCTTCATGCGGGTCGGCGGTCGGGGCCTCGCAGGCATAGCCGCGGCAAATGTAGGCGGTCGGCGCCGCATGGCGGGGAATCTTGTCGACGAAGATCGTCCAGGCGGCAAGCGGCGAGCCGGGCTCGATCGAGGCGATCACCAGATCGGGCGCGTAGGGACGAGCCACGGCACGACGCAGCGCTTCGGCGTCCGCCATGGCGCCTGCCGCGATCACCGCGTCGCTGGGTTGCGAGAGCGACCGATCGACGGCGCACAGCATCCGACCGAACATCAGCGGCTGTCGCTCGAGGACCGGCGCAACCGCGCGCAGGATCGCCCGAGCACGTCGGTCGTAATCGACCTCGCCGGTGACCAGCGCCAGGCGCAGCAGCACGTCGGCGGCGACCGAGTTCGCGGCCGGCGTGGCCGAATCGATCAGGGAGCGCGGCCGCACCACGGCGACCTGATGCTGCGGGCCGGTGTTAAAGAAGGTCCCTGATGCATCGTCCCAGAAGTCGGCGATCGCTCGGTCCATCAGCGCGCGTGCGAGCAGTAGGTCGTCGGCCGCGCCGAGCGCCGCATGGGCCGCCAGCAGGCCGTCGGCGAGGTTCGCGTAGTCCTCACAGAATGCGGGGGTGTGCGCTGTCCCTTCACGTGCCGTGCGCCATAACCGGGCGTCCTCGCGCAGCAGGTCGCGCCGGACGAACTCGGTGAGCTGCCGCGTCGCCTGGGCGTAGCGGTCCTCACCGAGCAGCAGCGAGCCGGTCGCCACGGCACGCAGCGCCATGCCGTTCCAGGCGGCGAGCTGCTTGCCGTCCCGACCCGGCCGCGTGCGCCGCTGCCGGGCCTTCAGCAGCGCTTCGCGTCCGCGAGCCACCAGCTCGTGGGGTGGTGCTGGCCCGCTCACGTGCAGAATCGAGCGCCCCTCCCAGTTGCCGGACGGCGTCACGTCCCAGTAGCTGGCCAGCACCGCGACCTCGTCTGGGCCAAGCCCGGCGTCGTGCAGGACCAGGCTGAACTCTTCGTGTGACCAGACGTAGAAGCTGCCCTCCTCGCCCTGAGTATCGGCGTCGAGTGCGGAGGCGAATCCGCCGGCATCGGTCTGGAGCTCACGCACCATGAATTCGAGCGTGGTGTTCGCGACCTGGGCATACCGTGCGATGCCAAAGGCGCGGAATGCCTCGAGATAGCAATGAGCCAGCAGCGCGTTGTCGTACAGCATCTTCTCGAAATGCGGCACCAGCCACTGGGCGTCGGTGCTGTAGCGCGCGAACCCGCCGGCCAGTTGGTCGTGAATCCCGCCGTCCGCCATGCGGTCGAGCGTCTCGGTGACCATCCTTCGCGTCTGCGAGTCCTGCGTCTCTCGCCAGGATCGCAGCAGGAACTCGAGGGTCATCGGCGCCGGGAATTTGGGAGCACCGTCGAAGCCGCCGCCGGTGGCGTCGAAGCGCTGTGCCAGGTGACCGACGGCTGCCTGCAGCTGCGTGCGTTGCGGCTCGCTGCTGCCAGCTCGCACCTCGAGCTGGTTGCGCATGTGCGCGGCGAGCTCGCGCCCCTGCGCAACTACCTCGTCGCGCCGCTCGCGATAGGCGGCCGATACGCCCTCCAGAACACGCGGGAAGCCGGGCATGCCATGCTTGTCCTGGGGCGGGAAGTAGGTCCCACCGAAGAAGGGCTGCAGGTCGGGGGTCAGAAAGACGCTCATCGGCCAACCACCGCTGCCGGTCATCGCCTGCACCGCCGCCATGTAGACGTCGTCGAGGTCAGGGCGCTCCTCGCGGTCAACCTTGATGCTCACGAAGTGCTCGTTCATGAGGGCCGCGATGGCCGGATCCTCGAAGGACTCGCGCTCCATGACGTGGCACCAGTGGCAGGCCGAATAACCAATCGACAGGAAGATCGGCCGATCCTCGGCGCGCGCCCGCTCGAGCGCCTCGGGGCCCCACGGATACCAGTCGACCGGGTTGTGGGCGTGCTGCAGCAGGTACGGACTCGTCTCGCCCGCGAGGCGGTTGGTGTGGATGGCCTCGGAATCTGGCATCGCCGGATCAGACCACCCGGGCAGTCGGCTCGGTCATGCCCGAGACGAACTGCTCGTGGTAGAGGCGCGCGTAGAGGCCCTCGTGGCGCAGCAGCTCCTGGTGCGTGCCGCGCTCGACGATGCGCCCGCGATCCAGGACCAGGATCTGGTCGGCGCGCAGGATCGTGGACAGGCGGTGCGCGATGGCGATCGTGGTGCGGCCCTCCATCAGCCGCGCCAGGGCCAGCTGAATGAGCCGCTCGCTGACCGTGTCGAGTGCGGATGTCGCCTCATCCAGGATCAGGACGCGTGGATTCTTGAGCAGGACACGGGCGATCGCCACGCGCTGCTTCTCGCCTCCCGACAGCTTGTAGCCGCGCTCCCCCACGACAGTGTCGTAGCCGTCGGGCAGCTCCATGACCCGATCGTGGATCGCCGCCGCACGCGCCGCGTCCTCGATCTCGGCCATGGTCGCGCCGGGCCTGGCGTAGCGCAGGTTGTCGACGACGCTGGTATTGAACAGATAGGTCTCCTGGGTGACCATGCCGATCACCTGTCCCAGCGACTCCAGCCGGATGTGGCGCACGTCAATGCCATCGATTCGCACGGCACCGGCGTCCACGTCGTAGAGCCGCGGGATCAAGTAGGTCGTGGTGGTCTTGCCTGCCCCTGATGGCCCGACCAGCGCCACCAGCTGGCCGGAGCGCGCCCCGAAGCTGGCGTCCTGCAGGGAGAAGGGACGCAGCGCCGTCGGAACCGCGCGACCACTCGCCTCGGCCTCCGCCACCTCGCTCGCCACCGCGACCTGGGCGGGGGCCACCGGATAGCCGAAGGAGACGTGCTCGAATGCCACGTCACCGCGGGCGTGTGACGAGTCAAGCGCGACCGCGTCGGGCGCGTCAGTGATCTCGCGGGGCATCTCGAGGTACTCGAAGATGCGATCGAAGAGCGCCAGCGCGCCCTGGATCTCGACCTGCACGCCGAGCAGCTGCCCGATCGGGAAGAAGAGGCGCGACTGCAGCGTCGTGAAGGCCACGATCGTGCCGATGGTGATGCGCAGGTCGCCACCGATGATCAGGATCCCCGCAAGCAGGTAGACGAGCGCCGGGCTGATCGAGAAGAAGGTGCCGATCAGGGCGAAGAACCATCGGCCGATCATCTGCTGCCGGATCTGCAGGTCGCCGAGCCGCCGCGACTCGCGCCCGAACCTGTCGATGGAGGCCTGCTGCTGGCCGAAGGTCTTCGAGAGCAGGATCCCCGACACGGAGAGCGACTCTTCGGTGATGGCGCTCACCTCGGCCATCGACTGCTGGGTCAGCGCCGAGACCTGGCGCCGCACCTTGCCGACGCGGTAGGTGATGTAGGCGAAGATCGGCAGCATGCCCAGGCTCAGCGCGGTGAGCCGCCAGTCGATGATCAGCATGGCGATGACCGTCGTCGTCACCGTCGCGAAGTTCGAGAGCAGCGCAGCGGCGGTATCGGTCACCACCGACTGCACGCCGTTCACGTCGTTTCCCACCCTGCTCTGGATCTCGCCCGTGCGTGTCTCGGTGAAGAAGCGCAGTGGCATCCACTGCAGGTGGCTGTAGAGGGCCAGGCGCAGGTCGTTCATGACGTTCTGACCGACCACGTTCGACAGGTACGACTGTCCGACACCGATGAGGCTGGTGATGATCGGCAGCACGATCATCAGCCCGGTCTGCAGGTAGAGCAGGCCGAAGTCCCTCGGACCGAGCAGGTTGTCGATGATCAGCTTGATCAGGATCGGGTTGACGACACCGATGCTGACCGTGACCACGATCGAGCAGGCGATGACCGCCAGGCGTCCGCGATACGGAGAGAAGAACGCGACGATGCGCCGCAGCGTTGGGCGCGCGCTGCCCGGACGTGCCGTCAGATCCGGCTCCGGTCCGGATCCCCAGTGCCCGCCGCGGCGCGTCATTCCAGGATGATCGAGAGGAACGCCTGCGCCAGGCCGATCCCCTGCGGCGCTCCGACCAGCTCGGCCCGCTCGCGCACCCGGGTTTCGACGTCGCGATCCCCAATCTGGCTGGCGTGGCGCAGCAGCGCCTGCACTCCGGTGTCGAAGGTGGCGGCGACGTCGATCCACAGGTTCGGCTCCTCGACGCCGGAGAGCAGGACCTGTCGCACCTTCCATGGCTCGAGCCCCTCGTCGAGCAGCTCGGGGAAATTCAGGCGGTCGCGCGCTGCGGGGTATACCGAGGCGAGCGTGGCCTCGCCGGTGGCGAGATGATCCGGATGCCCGATGAACGGATTGTGGTCGAGCCGCCGCTGCGGGTTCTGAGTCAGCACCAGGTCCGGGCGGAAGCGGCGGATCTGGCGCGTGACATCTCGCCGCAGGTCGAGCGACGGGGTCAGATAGCCGTCGGGATAGCCGAGATGCACGATCTCGCTGACGCCCAGCACGTCCGCCGCGGCGCGCTGCTCGGCGGTCCGCGTGGCGCTCAGCTGCTCGGGGGTGACCGCCGGATCATCGGTCCCCTTGCCGCCGTCGGTGGTGACCACGTAGTCGACTCGCACGCCGGCGCCGGTGAGCGCCGCGATGGTCGCCGCGGCACCGAACTCCGCGTCGTCGGGATGGCTGACGATCACCAGCGCGCGCTCCAGTGGGCTGACCAGCTCATGCTTCTCGATGGGACTCATAATCGACGCATGCTACCCCGAATCGAGCCCGAACCGCGACTGGGCGATTGACCGGCGGGGAGCCGGAACACATACTCACCCGCAGTATGGAGCCGACCCTCTTTCGTCACGCCTACACCAAGGATCGCCGCCTGCTGCTGAACCGCCTCAAGCGGATCGAGGGGCAGGCGCGAGGCATCCAGCGGCTGGTCAGCGAGGAAGCCTATTGCCTGGACGTGCTGCAGCAGGTCGAGGCGCTCACCGCGGCCGCCGACCAGGTGGCGCTGCTGCTGCTGGAGGACCATATCTCGGGCTGCCTGAGCCATGCCGTCGAGACCGGCCAGGGCCAACCCTACGTCGACGAGGTGATGACCGTCGTGCGGCGAGCCGTGGGCCGACGAGCCGCGCGACGGCCGACACAGGAGCTCAGCGAACCGGCGAGCTGACCCATCCGACTGTACCGCGGGGACACGCGCAGGGAGTGCCGCAGGGGGGAACCACGGCACTCCCGGGCTGAGTGTACGTCGCGGGTCAAGCGGTCGCCGAGCGCTTGGCCGCTACTCCCCGAACATGGTCAGCTGCTGCCCGCCACGCTCGATCAGCGGGTCGAGTCCAAGCACCGGTTCGAGCCATTCCAGGCTTGCTCCGTCCCGCCCGGCCAGGCTCTCGAGATGCCGCCACTTGAGGACGTACCAGTTCTGGCGCTCCATCTCGGCGCGCAGCCACGGTGACCGCTCGAGCTTGAGCCGCAGCAGCTCGGCTCGCTCGGCGGGGACCACCACGAAGCGCGCCTGCTGCTCGGTCGGCGGAATGGATCGACCGCGCCGCAGCACCGCCTCGCCAACCATGGCGGTCCACTCCACCTCGAACAGGAAGGCGAGGCGGCCGCGCGCGTACCAAATGACGTCCACGGCGCCGAGCGCCTCGGCTGGAGCGCGCACCACCAGCGGGAGATAGGCGCGTTGCTCCTCCTCACGAAGCCCCTCCCCCAGCGTGGCGCCGTCGAGGCGACGCGACTGCTCGCGCTTGCTGATCCACACTCGCAGGCCGACGCGGTGCCCGTAGTCGCTCAGCAGGCCGATGATCCGCGCGTGGTCATCCAGCCGACGCGCCAGATCATCCTCCGTCCGCAGCTGGCCGCGCTCGCCGACCGATGCATAGGCCGCCAGGCAGGCGCGCACCAGCTCCTCATCGGGCGCCGCAAGCCCCGGGAAGAGCGCGTAGATGCGATCCAGGAAGGCATCCTCGTCGAGGCCGCCTGCCGTCGACAGGATCGAGAAGGTCGCCCACTCCACGCGATCGGCGAGCGGCGAATTGGCGAGCTCGGGTTGTCTCAGCCACCACTGCGGACGCTCCGCCTCGCCGAGACGGAGCAGGGCCGGATGGTCGTCACGCCAGAGCTCCTCGCGCAGCAGCTTGGCCAGGAGGGCCGAGCCACCGCGGTCGAGCCGCTCGTCAGTCTGTTGCTGCTCGATGTCGGCCTCGGTCCGCGGCTCACCGTTGGCTCGCAGCAGGGCCACGCGCCGCAGCAACCCGCGGCGTTGCAGCTCCAGGAGTACCGCGGCCGCGATGCGAGCGAGCCCGGCCGGCTCGCCCCGATCGCGCAGCAGGTCGGTCGCCGCACGATCCATCGCCTCGGCCAGCTCCGGGTAGGTCAGCCGCTCCCCGGCACTGCCCAGACGCAGCGGGCCCGGCTGGACAGCGGCGCGCAAACGGTCCTCCGCGGAGGGCTTGCGGAAGTGGAGGCTGGCGCCGTCCCCCGAACGCCGCGACTCGCGAGGAATGACGTCGACGAGCTCGAGACCGGCCAGCGCCGCGGCCACCGCCACGCTCAGCATGCGATCGACGTCCTCGCCATCGAGCACCACGTTGAACCAGCCATCGGGCTTCAGGGCTCCGGCCGCCGATGCCATGGCGTGACGCAGCGCGGTCGCCTCGGTGCCGTCGTTCTGGCCGATCGGCGTACCGAAGAGCGGCTCCAGGCGCAGCGTCTCGGCGGCCTCGCGGCCCATCAGCCAGGCCGTGGCGAGGTATTCGAAGCTCAATTCGTCGAGGCTCGGCGAGGCGCCGGTGGACCCCAACACGAGGTCCACGCTCTCCGTGGGCAGGTACTGGCCCACCACAGCCGGCCGACAACGCACCCAGAAGACGTTGGCGGCTCGCACGCCGCCGAGATCGGCGAAATCGCTGGCGAAGCGAGCCGGCTTGCGGTCGCCGGCAGCCGATGCCAGCGCCGTGCGCACGTCAGCCACCGCCGACTCGAAGAGCCGCCAGACGTTGACCTCGCGCTGATGGCGGGACGCCGGTTGGCGGACGTGGCCGTTGGCGATCCGCAGCGAGGCGACCCGCCCCGGATAGCCGTTCAGCTTGCTGGCCGGCAACAGGCAGGCGGCCAGCGCCAGGCGCAGGACCGCGGCCATCGGCTGATCGTGAAACTCCGCGTCGATCTTGTTGGCGATGACCTGCAGCGCATACAGGTTGCGCGGCGAGTACAGCCCAAGCAGCTCATCGATCAGCTCCCCTCTGCCGTCGAGCACCGGAAAGCGCTCGTGCAGCTGCTGATAGTGCAGGCCCTGGCGCACGTCACCTCCCGCGAGCGGAGCCGGATCGGGATGCACCGTCGACGCCCAGCGTGGTCCTGCCGTGGATGCCGCGCCGCCGGGTGGATCGGGTTGAACCGCGATCGGTGGAGGGGGACCACCGGGCTCACCCAGCGACGACCCGGTCAGGCCCACCGGTGCCGGCGGCAGGTCGTCCTCCGCGTCGAGTGACGGGTCGGGGGCAAGCGACTCGTCGGATGGCGACGGGCGACGGTCGATCCCGAGCTTGGCGAGATCGGCCTCGTCGACCGCCGCGACGCGCTCGATCGGACCGCCCACCGACGCGTCACAGCTTGGACATCGGTAGAGCTTGCGACCCGGCGCATCGGCGTCACCGGGCCAGATGAACTGCTCGCCCACCACCGGACGGCGGCAGGCGGCACAGTGGGTGGCGTACAGCTCCTCGACATGCTGGCGCAACGGCACGTCGACACGACGCGAAGCGGCGAGCTGCGCGAAGCCGGCATCGATGACCGCTGGATCGGGCGCCAACAGAAACGCCTGGCCGGCGAGCTGGGCGAACGGGCTTGGATCGGCGGCGACCGCGCGCACTCCCTGTGCGATCGCGCGGCGCGCGGTCCAGCCGGTCCCCGCCCACGGATCCAGCACCGTGTCGCCGGGGCGTGCGAAGGAGCTCAGCTCGGCGTCGAGCAGGTTGTCAGCGGGGGATGGAAAGTAGCGCTCGAGCAAGGCCAGGCCGGCGCGCCGACGCGGAAGGACGACGTGATCAAGTCGCTTCCGGTCAGCCGCGCACATGGGCTCCTACGATTCTTCGAGCAGATCTTCCTCGAGCTCTGGCTCGGTCGAGAATTCCGGAAGGGTCGTGTCGAGCTCCTCGACCTCCTCCGCATCCTCGTCGGGCTCTTCGCTCTCCTCGTCGTCATCGTAGCGGAGCGCGGTGCCCTTCATGTACGGTCGGACGTCACCGGCACGCGAGGCCGCGGTGCCCGGGAAGGAAACCTTGCCGAAGTTCGACGGGTGGCCGAACACCTCGCGAATGATGATCCGCAGGTCGTCGTTCTGCAGCACCGTGATGGCTGCCTCGTACCGATTGCCGGCGTGCATCAGCTTGACCAGACGCGTCCCGACGCGGGGCTCCAGCTGACCAACCTGCGTCTCGCCGCTGTGTGCCACCAGCTGCTCACCCTCGATCTCGAGATGCACGGCATCGCCCGGCGAGAGCAGTGCGAGCTCGCGCGGCGCCGCCAGGTTGATCAGTCGCGCGTGGCCGGTCTTGCCCATCTCCTCGATGAAGTGGGCAGCCGATGCTTTCTCCGGCTTGATGTTCTTGCCCTTCGCGCCGGACGGCTTCTTGGCCGCGGCACTGCCGGCCGTGCGAGTGGCGACCAGGACGCGCAGGCGCTCGACGTTGCGCTCCGCGATCCGGTTCGTGCTGTCGCGCGCGAGCGCCTGCTCATATGCGTCGAGCGCGTCGACGTCACGTCCAAGCTCGGCGAGCGCCTTGCCCAGGCGGTTATAGGTATCGGTATCCGGACCGAGCTCCAGAAGCTGCCGGTTGGCTTCGACCGCTTCCTCCCAGTCGCCCCGGGTGGCGTGCCCGATGGCGGCGTCGCCGAGTTGGCGGCGCTGGCGGTTGATGGTGTCGACTTCCCCGAGCGTCATCGTTGATCAACGTCTCCGCTAGGTGGGTGTTATGCGCAGAAAGGCCCTCCGACTCGGGCTGACCCGGCGGAAGGGCGCCTTGTTGTAGCACCGCCTCTGCCGAGTGTCAACGCGTGTCGTTCGAGCGAGCCCTGGCGCGCCGTCACACCGTCACGCGGGCTGATGCAGGAGGAATGCCACGATCAGGCCGAGTAACCCCAACGTTCCGAACTCGAGTGCCACGCTGCGCAGCGACGCGCCTTCCTGCAGTGCTTCGACGGCGCCGCCCCACGCGTGGAAGGTCAGCGCCACGATTGCGGGTGCCACCAGGCCGGGCAGATCGAGCAGTACCAGCGCGGCGCCGACCTGACCCACCGCGAGAACGTGCAGCGCGGCCTGGCCGACCGCTTCGATCCCGCCCCAACCGCGCGCCTCGGCGGAACGGAGGGCCACGACGAATGCGAGCAGCAGCACCGGGACCAGCGGCGGCGGCCACGCATTCTCACCGAACAGATGCCAGATGCCCGACGCTCCGGCGAACAGGATGCCGACCAGCGCCAGGTCGAGCATCGTCCGCGCGCCGACGCCACGCGCCGCCCGCAGCTCGAGCGACAGGACCGACCAGAGCAGGACGGCCACCACCGGAATGAGCAGCAGCGCCACGCCACCGGGCAGCAGGCGGCCAAACAGGGTGAGCGCCACGGCCGCGATCGCCAGCGTCGCATAGCGCGCAAAGCCCATCCCCGGGCGCGCCGCACCGATCAGGTGCACGCCTCCGAGTCCGGCGATCGCCAGCTGGGCCGCGACCATGACTGCCAGCCAGAAGGGCGCAACGAACCAGCCGATGGCCACCAGCGCCGCGAGCACCACCGCCAGCCCGATCGCCTCGGGCCGATCGATGCGCTGCAGCACCTGGTTCGCTCGCTTGCCATCGAACATGCGCGCCATCATCGGACGAGCTCGAGCAGCGCGTCGGCGGAACGCGTCGAGAGGACCTGGCCGGGAGTCAGCCAGGCGCGGCGCGCCATGGAGACCGCGTAACGCAGCTGACCCAGCTCCTCGGTCCGATGCGCGTCGCTGGACACCGTCAGCCGCGCCCCGGCAGCGCCCGCCGCGCGCGCCAGCACATCGTCGAGGTCCAGCCGCGGGCTGCCGTTGAGCTCGAGCATGGTACCGGTACGCGCGGCGGCCTCGAAGACGCGCGGCCAGTCGAGCACCATCGGCTCTCGGCGATTGACGATCCTTCCGGTGGGATGGGCCAGGATGTCGACGTGCGGGTTCTCGATCGCCGACAGCGCCCGCGCGGTCAGCTGCTCGACCGATTGCCCACGGCCGGTGTGGACGCTGGCGACGACGACGTCGAAGCCGGCGAGCAGGTCGTCGGGGTAATCCAGGGATGCGTCGGAGCGGATCTCCATCTCGGTGCCATGCAGGATGCGGAACGGCGCGAGCTCCCCGTTCAACCGGGCGATCTCGGCGCCCTGCTCAGCGATGCGCTCCCGCGAAAGGCCGCGCGTGATGCCGAGCGAGGGCGAGTGATCGGTCAGGACCATCCACTCGCGTCCCAGCGCGCGGGCTGCGCGCGCCATGGCCCCCATCGAGTCGACGCCATCGGTCCAGTCGGAATGGGTGTGCGTATCGCCGCACACGTCGTCAAGGGTCAGCAGTCGGGGCAGTAAGCGCTCGGCGGCCGCCTGGATCTCGCCGCTGTCCTCGCGCAGCTCGGGGGGCACCCAGTCCATCTCGAGCCGGGCGTAGACCTCCTCCTCGCTGTCGGAGAGCAGCAGCTCGCCGCTGTCAACCACCTTGAACCCCTTCTCGGAGAGCGACCACCCGCGTGCCAGCGCGCGTCCGCGCAGGGCCACGTTGTGCCCCTTGCTGCCGGTGAAGTGCACCAGGTGGGTGCCCCACGCGGCGGGCGGGCAGACCATCAGGTCGACCTGCGGTCCGTCACGCAGCACGATGCTCGACTTATCGATGCCGGCAGAGACGATGTGATCGACCTCCGGCAGGCCGTCCAGCGCGGCGATCAGCGCAGCCGCGTCCTCGACCGCCGCGAGCAGATCGAGGTCGCCGATGGTGGCACGCCGCCGTCGCAGCGAGCCGGCGGCCTCCATGCGCACCACGCCGCGCACCTGGCCCAGGCGGGCGAGCAGCCCTTGCATCAGCGCATCGGCGTCGTGGAGCAGCAGGCGACTGCCGCGCTGTTCGATACGGCTGATGCCGGCCAGCACGTTCTCCTCGGTCCGGGCGGAGAGCCCTTTCAGGCCACGCAGCAGGCCCTGCTCGGCCGCGACGCGCAGCGCGTCGACGGAGTCGATTCCCAGCTCGCCGTGCAGCATCTTGACGGTGCGTGGCCCGACCCCCGGAATGCGCAGCATGTCGAGCAACCCATCGGGTACCTGGGCACGCAGCCGCGCGTGGTACTCGAGCTGGCCGGTCTCGGCCAGCTCGGCCAGCTTGGCGGTCAGCGCCGCGCCGGCGCCGGGCAGCTTCGGCGGCGTGCCACGTCGGAACAACGCGGCGACGTCATCGGGATAGCGCTCCACGGCATCGGCAACGCGGCGGTAGGCGACCGACTTGTAGACCACCTCGCCCATGATCTCGAGCATGTCGGCGATCTCGCTGAAGATACGCGCCAGGTCGCCGTTGCTGATGGCGGCATCGGCGCTGCGTGGAGCAGAACGCGGTCGAGGCATTCCCTGCATTCTAAAGAATGCCAAACGGCCCACTCCGTGGAGCGGGCCGCATCGGTCTATCTCGAGATGTTGGTCAGCGGTTCGAGCTGCGACGGAACCGCGGCAGGGTCAGATTGAAGATTCTCGCCCCGCGGCGACGTGTCGGAGAGCTTGAGACTCGGCGCCGTTGCGCGTCGTCCAGCAGCTCCTGCTGGCGCAGCTCGGCCTGCAACGCCCAGTAGCTGGTCATGCATGCCCCCTTGGAATATCGGTCAGATGTTGGAACGCGGCGTTTCAGCGATTCCAGGTCGGCTGTCGACCCCGTGCAGCACGGCGGCGACGTCAATCACCAGGATGATCGCCAAGATCAGCAGCACTGCCATGGAATCGTCCTCCTCGCTGGAAATTGTAACTTGTGCCATCCGCCTAAGCGGTTACATGAAAAAAGGTACGGCAACCGGCGTAACTTGTCAAGCGGCATATAATGGTTACCTGATGAGCCTGAACCACGACACCATGCCGGAGCCCGATCAGCGCTGCGACCTGTTCGTCGACTTTGCGAACACGCTCGAATACGAACGTGGCGAGCCAGTCGATGAGCTGCCCGACACTGATGCGCTGCTCGGTTGGCTGCGCGACCACGACCTGATCAGCGATCGCGCCCGCGCAGCCGAGGGCGGACGGCTGCGCCGGGAGTCACTCGAGGCGACGCGGCGCCTGGAACGCTTCGCACATCTGCGGAGCGTGCTGCATGAGATCGCCGGCAGGGTCAGCGACGGCAGACAGCCAAGCAAGACGCAGCTGCGCGACCTCAATCACATCCTGCGTCACGGCCTGCACTACCACCAGCTGCGCTTCGACCCCGACGGCACTCGCTACGCCTTCACCCAGGTGGGCGACCGCCTGGACCAGGCTCGCGCCACCATCGCCAGCTCACTCGCCCACTTCCTGGCCGATGACGCCGCCAAGCGCCTGCGCGTCTGCGCGAATCCCGGCTGCCGCTACCTTTTCGTGGACCGATCCCCCGCGGGCCGGCGCCGCTGGTGCGACATGCGGACCTGCGGCAACCAGGCCAAGGTGGCGCGGCATCGCGCCCGAACCAGGGCCGATGTCGCGGGCGCGTAGCGGCGGGCTCGCCGGAGAATGACTTGCGGCGCTAGAATGTGCCCGCGGCCGTCACTCGCGGCAATTCGCGGCCAACCAATCACGCAACGAGGCAACACGCGACCAACGTGGACGCCGGACCCAGTACACGCAATGACCGCGCCCGTGGCGAATGGTGGGTGCGCGAGGTGATCGCTTAGCGTCGAGCAATGACGTGTCGCAGGAACCCCGCGATGTCACCCGAGACCACCCGCTGGCGTGCGCAGCACCCTTCGAGAGCGAGGTGGTCATTTCATGCTCTTTCTGAGCCAGATCATCGGCAAGCCGGTGCTCGACCGTCACGGCGAGCCGTTCGGCAAGGTGCGCGACCTGATCGTGGCGCTCGGCGAGCAGTACCCGCCGGTCACCGGCCTGGTGGTGCGCGTCGCCGGCGGACGTGACATCTTCCTGCCCTGGTCCGACGTCAGCGAGATCGACACCTCCGGCGCGCGCCTGCGCACCTCAAGCATCAATATCACCTCGTTCCGCCGGCGTCCCAACGAGATCCGCCTGTGGCTCGACCTGCAGGACAAGCAGATCGTTGACGTCGAGGGGCGCAAGATCGTGCGCGTCAACGACATCCAGCTCGCCCCGGTGCACGGTCGCATCCGGCTGGTGGCGGTGGACGTGGGTCTTGCCGGGATCCTGCGGCGGCTCGGCCTGTCGGGCACCGGCGAGCGGCTGGCCCGCGCCCTTCGCCTCGAGGTCGAGAACTACATCGAGTGGGAGGACGTCGACCCGGTCGAATCGAGCGTCAGCTCACTGAAGCTGCGCGTGCCACACCAGGCGCTCTCCACGCTGCATCCCGCCGATGTAGCGCACATCGTCGAGCAGCTCGCTCCGCGGGATCGGACCGGCATCCTGGCCTCGCTCGACGACGAACGGGCCGCGGACGTCATGGAGGAGCTCGACGCCGAAGACCAGGTCGACGTGCTCGAGGCGCTGCCACCCGAGCGCGCCGCCGACATCCTGGAGGAGATGGGCCCGGACGAGGCCGCTGACCTGATGGCCGACCTCTCGCAGGAGCGCCAGGCCGAGCTGCTCAGCCTGATGCAGCCCGCCGAGGCGGATGAGGTGCGCGAGCTGCTCGCCTATGGCGAGGAGACCGCGGGCGGCCTGATGACGACCGACTTCATCACCATCGCGCCCAACCAGACGGCGCAGCAGGTGATCGACCGCCTGCGCGCACTCGCCCCGCCCGCCGACCGCGCCTACTACCTGTACGTGACCGATGCCGACGGGCATCTTGAAGGCACCGTGACCCTGCGCGGGCTGGTCGTGGCTCGGCCCGAGACGCCGGTCAGCGAGTTCATGCGTCATGAACCGATCTCGGTCGAGGTGGGCCTGGATGCCGAGCAGGTTGGCGCGGCGATCGCCCGCTACAACCTGCTGGCCCTGCCGGTCGTCGACGACGAGGGCCGCATGCTGGGCATGGTGACCGTCGACGATGCCTTCGAGCGCGCGCTCGGCGAGGGCTGGCGCAAGCGGCTGCCGGAGATCTTCGAGCCGGCGGACGAGCGGTGAGCCGCCTGGCGCTGCCGCGCCCGATCCGGCGCGCACAGCGTTCGGTGCGCGAGCGGCTGCCGAACTTCCGCGTCCATCGGTCGGGCGTCCTGGCCTTCCTTGGCGTGCTCGGCCCGGGGCTGATCGCCGGGCTCGCCGGCAACGACGCTGGCGGCATCTTCACCTACAGCGTGCTCGGCGCGAAGACAGGCTTCAGCATGCTCTGGATCCTGCCGATCACGACCATCATGCTGATCGTGGTGCTCGAGATGGCGGCGCGCATGGGCGCCATCTCGGGGCAGGGCCTGGGCGACCTGATCCGTGACGACTTCGGCATCCGCTGGACCCTGTTCGCCATGGTCGTGCTGCTGATCGCCAACGGCTCGAACATCGCCGCCGAGTTTGCCGGCGCCGCCGCGGCACTCGAGATCTTCCATATCCCGCGCTGGATCAGCGTGCCGGTCGTGGCGGCGGGCATCTGGGCGCTGGTCGTCTTCGCCAGCTATCGAGTGGTGGAGCGCGTCTTTCTGTCGGTCGCGGTCGTCTTCGTCGCCTACATCGTCAGCGCGTTCATGGCAGGACCCAACTGGGCCGATGTGGGACACGGGCTGGTCACTCCATCGGTCTCGTTCGAGCCTGGCGTGCTGCTACTGATGGTCGCGACCGTGGGCACCACGGTGACCCCCTACATGTTCTTCTACCTGCAATCCTCGGTCG
Organism: Candidatus Limnocylindria bacterium; assembly: GCA_038253355.1. GTDB lineage: Bacteria > Chloroflexota > Limnocylindria > QHBO01 > QHBO01 > JAICUY01. Next base: position 3,016 of record JBBSHF010000002.1, on the reverse strand, counting down.
CCGATAAGGGACTGGGGCCCGAGGAGCTCACCTACGAACGCGGCGATGCGGTGCTCGGGGCGGTCTGGACCAACGTCATCGCCCTGTTCATCGTGATCGTCACGGCGGCCACCCTGTTCGGCACCGGCGTCGAACTCCGCAACGGCGCGCAGGATGCGGCCCGCGCATTGGCGCCGGTGGCCGGCCGCTTCGCCGAGCTGCTGTTCGCGCTGGGGCTGTTCGGTGCATCGGTCCTGGCTGCGACCGTCATGCCGCTGACCACCAGCTACACCGTGTGCGAGTCCTTCGGCTGGGAGTCGGGCGTGTCGCGGCGCTTCAGCGAGGCGCCCGTCTTCATGGGCCTGTACACCGCCCTGATCGTGATCGGAGCGGTGGTGGTATTGCTCCCCGGCATGCCGCTGGGTGCCCTGATCCTGGTCAGCCAGAACCTCAACGGCATCCTGCTGCCGATCATCCTGATCTTCATGCTGCGCCTGGTGAACAATCCGCGGATCATGGGCCGCCACGTGAACCCGCTGTGGCTGAACGTGGTCGCCTGGGGCCTCACCGGGCTGATCACGCTGCTGACCCTGGTGCTCTTCGGCTCGACGATCGCCGGCTGGCTCGGCCTTGTCCATTGACGCCGATTCACTGAAGAATGTGAGTGGACGTCACGGCCGGTGACCGCCAGCTCCCAGCCGCTGCCCGCCAGCTCTCATTCACAGAAGCCGTCTGGACTGACGTGAGCACGGGCTCTGGTCGGCGCACATTCTCAGGTGAATGACGGACCGATGCTACCGCTGGCCCGGTCCGCGCACATTCCCAGGTGAGTAAGCGCGACGTAATCGGCCAGTAATCGGTCGCGTGCAACCATCACCAGCATGGGTTCTCCTCGTACACGCCCGGTCGATGCCGCACTCAGCAAGCTCCATCAACAGATGCAGCGGCTCGGTGTGGAAGCGAAGAGCCTCCGCATCGGGCTTAGCTGGACGCAGGCGCTGCTCGGCCGCCGCGCTGGCGTATCGCAGGCGTCGGTCGCACGGCTGGAGGCCGGAGACGTCCGCGGGTCGATCTCGATCGTCGTCCGCATCTTCGCGGCACTCGGCAGCGACCTGCCGCTGCGGGCATACCCAGGTACGGGCGTCGGGCTGCGGGACAGCGGCCAGCTACCCATGGCCGAGGCGATTCGAGCGCTGGCACACCCATCGTGGAGAATCGTTCTCGAAGCGCCGACCGGCGACGACGGCAACCAGGCCGCCGACATGCTCTTCCTCCTGTCCGAGGCAGGAGTGCACATTGAGCTCGAGTCGGCGCTCTCTGACTTCCAGGCCCAGCTGCGCCGCGGTCACCTGAAGCGCGACGGTCTCCAGCAACGACACGAACGGTCGGTGGCATTCGTGATGGGCCTCCGTGACACCGAGCGAAACCGGACGGCGGTTGCCGCTCACCTCATGCTCATCAAGGCGGCGTTGCCCGCGTCTTCCCGTGATGTGCTGGCCGCTATCCGCCAGGGGCGACCAGTGGACCGCGACGGGCTCTTGTGGATCCGGGCACGAGGTCGCCAGTAGCTTGGATCTCGTCCCCGTCATTCACTGAAGAATGTGACTGGACGTCGGGGCTGGTGCTCGCCAGCTCCCAGCCGCTGCCCGCCAGCTCTCATTCACAGAAGCCGTCTGGACTGACGTGAGCACGGGCTCTGGTCGGCGCACATTCCCAGGTGAATGACGGACCGATGCTGCCGCCGGCCCGGTCCACGCACATTCCCACGTGAATCAGAAACCGATGCTGCCGCTGGCCTGGTCCGCGCACATTCCCAGATGAATGACGGACCAGCGCAGGACGAAAGGGGCGAAGCGGCGAAGCGGCGAAAGGGACGAAGGGACGAAAGGGACGAAAGGGACGAAGGGACGAAGCGGCGAAGCGGCGAAGCGGCGAAGCGGCCGGGCGAAGCGGTTGTCTAGCTCCCGATGGGATGCCAGACCGTTTTGGTCTCGACGAACTCACCGATCAGGTACGGCGACTGCGCACGCTCGCCGAACCAGTCGTAGCGGTCGAGCCCGTCCGCCGGCGGACGGATGAGGCGCTTGACGTTCTCGACGGCGGTCTCCTCGACGGCGGCAGCGTCGGAGGGCGTCAGGCCAAAGGCATCGAGCGCATTCACGTCCATGTGGCCGGCGAGCGTGGGAACCAGCTCTCGCCGCAGCCCGGTGACCACGTTCACCACACCGCCCGGGACGTCGGAGGTGGCCAGCACCTCGGTCAGCGTCACAGCCGGCAATGGCCGCGTCTCGCTTGCCACGACCACCGCTGCGTTCCCGGAAACGATCACCGGCGCCAGGCGGCTGACCAATCCGAGCAGCGACGACTCCTCGGGAGCGACCAGGCCGACCACCCCGGTCGGCTCCGGCACCGTGAAGTTGAAGTACGGGCCGTTGACCGGGTTGACCGATCCGACGACCTGGGTGAACTTGTCGGCCCAGCCGGCGTACCAGACCCATCGGTCGATGGCGGTATCCACCTCGCGAAGCGCCCGTCGGTGCCCCACCCCCTGGGCCGCCTGGACCTCGGCGCTGAACTGGTCGCGCCTCCCCTCCATCAGCTCGGCGATGCGATACAGGATCTGCGATCGGTTGTACGCGGTCCGGGCCGCCCACCCGGGAAACGCCCTGCGTGCCGCGCGCACCGCCTCGCGGATGTCCTTGCGCGTACCGCGGCACGCGTTGGCCAGCAGCCGACCATGTGCGTCGAAGACCTCGTAGGCACGCCCCGACTCGGTCCGCGGAAACGCACCACCGATGTACAGCTTGTACGTCTTGCGGACGCCGATCCGCTCCGCCGACGTGCCGTTCGCGGTAGTGGCCAGCGGAGCTTGCGCTGTCTCCTTGAGGACCGATGCGCGCGAGCTCGACTTCGCAACGGTGCGCGGGCTCATGCGTCGAGCTTCAGGTAGGCGGCCAGGCCGTGCAGCCCGCCCTCGCGGCCGTACCCGGACTCCTTGTAGCCGCCGAACGGCGAGGTCGGGTCGAAGCGGTTGAAG
>JBBSHF010000001.1:0-70221 GCA_038253355.1 Candidatus Limnocylindria bacterium | reverse complement strand
GCCGCGCGAGCCGGCGTCAGCCAGCAAATGATCGCGCTGCTCGAAGCGGGCAGGTTCGAGGCCGTCACTGTCAGGACCCTTCGCGCGGTCACCGCCGTCCTCGAGATCCGCCTGCCGTTCGCGCCGCAGTGGCGCGGTGGCGCCGGCGACACGCTGCTCGATGCCCGGCACGCGGCGATCGTCAACGCGGTCGTCGCCACTCTCCGTGGGACGGGCTGGGAATGCGTGCTCGAGTACAGCTTCAGCCACTACGGAGAGTGAGGATCGGTCGACATCTTCGCCTGACATCCGCTGTTTAGCTCGCTGCTCATCGTCGAGGTCAAGAGCCGCCTCTTTGACGTGCAGGCTCTCTTCCTCGGCGTCGATCGCAAAGCCCGATTACTGCCTCAGCTCGTCGCTCGGGAGCGCGGATGGCGCCCGGTGGTGGTCGGTCGGCTGGTCGTGCTCGAGGAGTCGAGCGGGAATCGATCCGTTGTGCGCCATCACGCCCACGCGTTCGGTGCCGCTCTTCCCGCGCACAGCCGCCAGGTTCGTCAGTGGCTGCGCCAGCCAGCGTGGCCACTCGGTGGCCTCTGGTTTCTTACGCTCACCAACTCTGTTGGTGATAAGCGGAATCCGGGCGGGCCGAAGCGGGTCCGCGTGCCTCGCTCACGCTCAGCCCGCCCGCCGCTCGTACCGCCGGCGGGCCCGACGGCGGCTTCCAGCGACCAACAATCCACGTATCACTAACCATGGTGGTGAGACACGGAAACACGGACGGCGGCGGCAACGGGGCGAGGCTCAGACCGACGCGCTCAGACCGATGCCGACGGCTCGATCGCCTCGATCGCCGCGATCTCCGCCTCGAAGGCGCCCCGCATGGCGCGCTTCTCGCCATCGTCCAGCCACGTCGCCTCGACGCCGTCGAGGGCCACCGCACGCATCTCGTCCCACGGCATCTTGAGCGCACGGGCCACGGATCGGTACTCCTTGCCCAGGTCGAGATCGGTCATGGCCGGGTCATCGGTGTTGAGCGTGGCCAGCAGCCCCGCCTGGCGCATGCGTCGGAATGGGTGCTCGGCCAACGACGCATAGCGATTGGCGATCAGGATGTTCGAGTTCGGGCAGACGTCGAGCGGAATGCGCGCCACCGCCACGCGGGCCACCAGCGCCGGATCATCCATGATCGCCAGCCCGTGGTCGATGCGCGAGATGCCCAGGCTGTCGAGCGCCACGGCGATGTTGTCGGCGCCGGTGTCCTCGCCGGCATGCGAGGTGAGCTGCAGACCGGCCCGACCGGCCAGCCCAAACGCGGGCGCGAACGAACGCGGATCGACCCCGCGCTCGGTCGAATCCATGCCCAGCCCGATCACCGCATCGGCACCGCCTGTCCGTCGCAGCTCCACCAGCTGCTCGACGAGCTCCATCCCGGCCATCGGCCCGAACGCGCGGTCGATGTCGCAGATCAGTCGACATCGCACGCCGGTCTCTCGTTCGGCCCGCGCGATTCCCGAGCTCAGCCCGGCGACGATCTCGGCCAGAGGCTGCCCGGCCGCCAGGTGACGCGCCGGCGTGAAGAACATCTCGCGGTAGCGCAGCCCATGTGGCGCGGCATCGATGATCGACTCATACGCCACTCGCTCCCAGTCCTCGCGGTCGACGAGGAGCGACTGGACCAGCCAGAAGATGTCGAGGAACGAGTTCAGGGAGTGATATCGGTACAGCTCGGTCGGGTCGTCGGTGGGCAGCGGGCGCTCATTCTTGCGGGCGAGCTCGACCACCGTCGCGGGCCGCACCGTGCCCTCCACGTGGCAGTGCAGCTCGACCTTTGGCAGCGCGTCGTAGGCGTCCATGCTGGCGCGCATCCTAGCGCGCCAGATGTCTGACCGATACGAGCTCCGCCACGATGGCCACCGCGATCTCGCCGGGGTCGCGTCCTCCCAGGCTCAGACCGATGGGCGCATGCAGCCGCGCCAGCTGTTCCTGGGTCACTCCCGCGGCCAGCAGCCGTTCGCGGCGGTCCGCCTGGGCTTTCCGCGAGCCGATGGCGCCCACATACGCCGGTTCGCCACGCAACGCGGCGGTCAGCGCGGGCTCGTCGATCTTGGGATCGTGCGACAGCACCACCACGTAGTCCGACGGGCCCAGCGGCACCTCGGCCAGGGCCGTGTCCGGCCAGCTGACCAGCACCTCGGCCGCGCCGAAGCGATCCTGCTGCGCGAATAGCCGCCGGGGGTCAACCACCACCGGCGCGAAGCCGGCGCGCGCACCGATGGCAACAACGTGCTCGGCGACGTGGCCGGCCCCGATGACCCACAGCCGAGGCGGGGGAGCGGTCACGTCATTGAAGTCGGCCAGTGGTACCCGGCGCGACACCCGCTCACCGGCCTCGGCAGCCAGGGCGAACGACATCAGCGCCGCGTCGACCGACTCGATCACCACGTCGATCTCGCCACCGCACATCAGCCCAACGTTGAGCGCCATCTCGTCGGTGATGCCGTAGTGCAGCAAGCGCGGCTCGCGGTTGCGCATGACATCGAGCGCCTGCTCGATGACGTCGCCTTCGACGCAGCCGCCACTCACCGAACCTGCGATCGCTCGGCCGGCGCTCACCCCCAGCTTTGCGCCCGCTCCACGGGGTGCGGAACCGGTGACGCGCACGACGGTCGCCAGCGCGGCAGGGATGCCGCGGCTGTGCCAGTCAGCGATGGCGGCCAGCGCCTCGTCGATCATCGGACCAGTATATGAAGCAATGGCTGAGACCGATGTCGGCGCGGTCGTCCTCGCGGCGGGCAAGTCGCGACGTTTCGGCGGCCGCAAGCAGCTCGCCGTGCTGGCGGGGCGCACCCTCCTGGAGCATGCGCTCGAGCACGCGCACGCGGCAGGGCTTTCGCCCATCGTGGCGGTCGTGCCGATCTGGCTGACGCGTCCGGCGAACTGGGAAGCGGCCGATCTGCGCTGGGTGCGCAACCCATTTCCGGAGCGGGGCCTGAGCCACTCGCTGCGGCTGGGGTTGGCGGCCATGCCGGAGCAGGTCGCCGCGGCCGTCGTCCTGCTCGGCGACCAGCCAAGGCTGGCTCCGGGAGTCATTGGTGCGGTCGTCAACGCCCGAGGCGAGCATCCCGTCGTGGCTGCCGAGGCCGGCGGGCGGCTGGGACACCCCGTGCTGCTCGAACGCAGCGCGTTCGGGCTGGTCGAGGAGCTCAGCGGTGACATCGGCCTGCGAGAGTTCTTGCACGCTCACGCCGAGCTGGTGCGCAGGGTCCCAGTGAATGCGCATGCGTCCGACGTGGACACGCCGGACGACCTCGCCCGGCTGCGTGACGGCTAGAATCGTTCGCATGTTCGGTTTGGCGTGGCGCAGGAGCACCGGGCGATGACCATCGAGCGCATCAGCAGCTCGGAGATCGCCGACGAGGAGCGCATCCTCGAGACCACGGTGCGCCCGCGGCGTCTCGACGAGTTCGCCGGGCAGGATCGCGTCAAGGAGAACCTGGCGATCCTGATCGACGCGGCGCGCGGTCGCGACGAGCCGGTCGACCACATCCTGCTCTATGGCCCGCCAGGGCTCGGCAAGACCACTCTCGCGAACATCGTGGCGGCGGAGATGGGCGCGCAGATTCGCACCACCAGCGGCCCTGCCATCGAGCGCGCCGGCGATCTGGCCGCGGTGCTGACCAGCCTCAGCAAGGGCGACGTGCTGTTCATCGACGAAGTGCACCGGCTGTCCCACGCGGTCGAGGAGATCCTGTACCCCGCCATGGAGGACTTCGCTCTCGACGTGGTGCTCGGCAAGGGCCCGGGCGCACGCAGCGTGCGGCTGCAGATCGAGCATCTGACCGTGATCGGCGCCACGACGCGCGTCGGCTCGATCACCGGGCCGCTGCGCGACCGGTTCGGGGCAACCTACCGGCTCGACTACTACGCGGTGAGCGAGCTCGAGCACATCATCGGCCGCAGCGCGAAGATCCTGGACGTGCCGATCGACGATGAGGCGACGCGCACGATCGCCGGTCGCAGCCGCGGCACACCGCGCATCGCCAATCGGCTGCTGAAGCGTGTGCGCGACTTCGCGCAGGTACGCGGCTCGGGCGACGGTCACGTCAGCGTTGAGCTTGCCGTGGATGCGCTGGCGCTTCTCGAGGTCGACGCGCTTGGCCTCGACGCGCTGGATCGGCAGCTCCTCTCAGCAATGGCGCAGCACCACGCCGGCGGTCCCGTGGGCCTGCACACCATGGCCGCCACCATCTCGGAGCCAGTCGAGACGCTCGAGGACGTGATCGAGCCGTATCTGATGCAGATCGGCCTGCTGGCCCGCACCTCGCGCGGTCGGCAGCTGACGCCGAGCGCCTGGGCGCACCTTGGGCTCGTGCCGCCGGCATCGGTCGGAGCACAGCAGTCCGGCCTGTTCGACGCCTGAAGCGATGTCTCCAGAGCTCGGCCGCATCCTGCTCGTGATCGGTCTGGTGCTCGTCGTGGTGGGCGGTCTGGCGGTCCTGGGCGTGCGGCTACCATTCGGTCGACTGCCCGGTGACATCGCCATCACCGGTGAGCACGGCGGCGTCTACATCCCGATCGCTACGATGCTCATCATCTCCGTGGTGCTCACCATCTTGGCCAATCTCTTCCTGCGCCGATAACGCCCTCGACGCGGGCGCGCGCAATGGGCGTTCAACCCCTCGCCCGCTGCGCTACGCTGCGCAGCGGCGCCGCCCGGTGTCGGGCGGGCCGGACCTGGAACGGAGGGTACCGAAACCGTGGAGGCGACCAGCGTTCAGGGGAGGCCTGAGGACGAGCGCGAAGGGGCAATCGCGTCGTACTTCGGATTCCGCGAGCGGGGGACCACACTGGGCACGGAGATCCGTGCCGGCCTGACCACCTTCATGGTGATGGCCTACATCATCTTCGTGAATCCGTCCATCCTGACGGCCGGATTCAAAGACGTCGATCCGGCATTCACCGGCACAGCCCTCGCGGCGGGCACGGCGCTGATTGCGGGCATCATGACCATCGCCATGGGCCTCATCGGGCGTTACCCGTTCGCCCTGGCCGCCGGCCTGGGCATCAACGCGATCGTGGCGTTCACCCTCACCGGCAAGGGACTCTCGCCGGCGGGCGCCATGGGCGTCATCGTGATCGAGGGCGTGGTCGTCAGCGTCCTGGTGCTGGTGGGCCTGCGGGAAGCGATCATGAACGCCGTGCCGCTTTCCCTCAAGCGGGCGATCGGCGTGGGCATCGGTCTCTTCATCCTGTTCATTGGTTTCGCGAACGGTGGCCTGATCAAGGCGGGCAGCGGAACCCTGGTGACGGTCTCGTATCCAACGACTGCCGCGCAGTTCGTGTTCCTCATCGGCCTGGCAATCACGGTCGTCCTGTACGTCATGAAGATTCGGGCCGCCCTGATCATCAGCATCGTGGCCACGACCATCATCGCCCTGCTGCTGGGGGTGGCCAAGATCCCGGCGGACTTCTCGGCGGCACCCAGCTTCACGACGCTCGGCAAGTTCAATCTCACCGAGGTCTTTGATCCCGCCAAGCTGCCCCTGATCGTGGCCCTGCTGACGATTTTCGCGATCATGCTCACTGACTTCTTCGACACCATGGGAACGGTGACCGGCGTCGCTGCTGAGGCAGGTCTGGCGCGCCCTGACGGATCGGTACCCGGCGTCGGCCGCGTCCTGATGGTGGATAGCCTGGCGGCGGTCGCCGGCGGCCTGGGCGGCGTATCGTCCAACACGACCTATATCGAGAGCGCCGCGGGCGTCGCTGAAGGGGGACGGACCGGCCTGACCTCGGTGGTCACCGGGATCCTCTTCCTGCTGGCCGTCTTCCTGTCACCGATCGCCGGCATCGTCCCCGGTGTCGCCACCGCTCCGGCACTGGTGCTGGTCGGGTACCTGATGTTCACCCTGATCCGTGACATCCCGGTGAACGACGTCGAGGAGGGACTGCCTGCGCTGCTGACCATGATCCTGATGCCGTTGACCTACGACATCACGGTTGGCATCGGTGCCGGGTTCATCGCCTGGACGCTCATCAAGCTGGTCCGCGGCAAGATGGGCGAGATCCATCCGCTGATGTGGCTCGTCTCGATCCTGTTCCTGGTCTACTTCGCGCAGGACTGGATCGCTTCGCTCGTCAAGTAGGCCCACACACCGATGCGCCCGGCCGGCTCCCCCGGTCGGGCGTCCTCCTCGGCCGATAGCATGAACGCATGACCGATGCGTCCCGGCTGCGGGTCGACGACTTCGCCTACGACCTGCCGCCCGATGCGATCGCGCAGACGCCGGCCGAGCCGCGCGATGCCTCGCGGCTGCTCGTCCTGGACCGGCGCGCGTCCGCTGCCGGGCGAGTCGCGCTGCGCCATCGCCATTTCGCCGAGATGGGCGAGGAGCTACGCGCGGGCGACCTGCTGGTCGTCAACGACAGCCGCGTCATCCCAGCGCGCCTGACGGCCGTCCGATCCGGTGGGGGTGCCGCTGAAGTCCTGCTGCTGCGCCCGCTGGACGATGCGACCGGTCGCTGGGAGGCGCTCGTGCGACCCTCGGCTCGACTGCGGGTCGGCGCCCGATTGACGCTCGGCTCGGGCGATCAGGTCGAGGTGGGGGAGCGGCTCGTCGACGGGACGCGCGCGGTCCGCTTCGAGCGTGACCCGCAGACCGTGATGGCCGCCGCCGGCGAGATGCCCCTGCCGCCCTACATCCACGATCGGTCGGCTCCCGCGGAGCGCTACCAGACCGTGTACGCGCTACCGCCGGGCTCGGCGGCCGCGCCGACCGCCGGCCTGCACTTCACGCCGGCGCTGCTCTCCTCGCTCGAGGCGCATGGCGTGCGGCGGGCGAGCGTGACGCTGCACGTGGGCCTCGACACCTTCCGGCCGCTGGACGGTGAGTTCGTCGACGAGCATCACATCCACCGCGAGTGGTACGAGATTTCGGCCGCGACCCGTCAGGCGTTGCGGGAAACCCGCGCAGCCGGCGACCGGGTCGTAGCCGTCGGCACGACCAGCGTCCGCGTCCTCGAAACCGCCGCCCGCGATGACGCGCAGAGCGGCTGGAGCGACCTGTATGTCACGCCGCCGTATCGGTTCGGTGGCGTGGACGCGCTGATCACCAACTTCCATCTGCCGCGCAGCTCGCTGCTGCTGCTGGTGACCGCCTTCGTGCAGGCCGGAATGCCCAACGCCACGACCTTCGGAGCGCGGGACACGGTCCTGGCGGCCTATCGCACGGCACTGGAGCGGGGGTATCGGTTCTTCAGCTTCGGCGACGCGATGCTCATCGCCTGAAGCGCCTCACCGAAGGTGCATGCGTCGGTGTCAGTCGCCCTAACGAAGTCCAGCGCTTGCGGCGGTCGGTGCGCGCCCGGATTCCACGCTCAAATGCCTCGTTGAAGGCGCACCCGCTCGAGCCCGACCGGGTTAACGCGCCTGCGACCGACATCTGACAGGTCGGGCGAGGGCCCGGCGCTCAAGCGACTCCGGAGGCGGGTCGGAAGCTCAACCTTGCTCGGGCGGTGGCAGGACGCGGGGCCTGGGTGGGGGAGTGATCGCATCGGTCTCGTCAGATGAGGACCAGCCGGACGGCTCGGCCATCACCGCGCTGACCTTGGCGAAGTCTGCCAGGGCCGCTCCCAGCTCGGCCGACTCGGTGGCGCTCTCGAAGGCGGGGCGCGCCATGCGCAGATGCCAGCGGGTGCGGTGCTCGAGCGCCCAGACGCGGTAGGTTTCGACTCGCAGATCGACCTCGCGCACCGCCTGCCACGGGTAGAGCTGGGCATTCAATGCATAGCGTGCAGTCGATCCGCGGGGCGCGTACACGCCATCCAGCAGACCGACCTCGGTGGCCACCAGGACGCGGCGCTGCTCATCGTCGCCACCCGCCTCGACGGCGTAGACGGCGATCTCCTCGACGCCAAGGGTGCGCAGCTGCAGCGCGATCCACTCGCGCAGCTCGTCGTTCAGGTATGGCATTCGGGGCCAATCGGCCAGTCGCACGCGGTACACCTCTCAATCATCGGTAGCCTATCCTCTTGCACACATGGTCAGCAGCCTCCGTTGGAAATTGGCTTTGGTCGTGGCGATCATTGCGGCGGTCACAATCGGCTTCACGTTTGTCACCGACAGAAACACGCCCGGAAATCATCTGGGCTACGGTGCGCTGATTGCCGCAGCGCGTGACGGTATCGGCGCATTCATCTATTTCACGATGCGCTCGGCTCTAAGCAACCACACTCATCGGACCTAGCGTGGGGCCGATCAGCTTCAGCGTCAGCCCCACCACCACCGGTCGTGCGCGGCTCGGCACGCTGACGACGCCGCACGGCGCGATCCAGACGCCGCAGTTCATGCCGGTCGGGACGCAGGCGACGGTCAAGAGCCTGACCCCCACCGATCTGCGCGACGCCGGCACGCAGATCATCCTGGGCAACGCCTACCATCTCAGCCTGCGCCCAGGCGCCAAACGCGTCGCGCGCCTGGGCGGCCTGCATCGGTTCATGGCCTGGGATGGACCGATATTGACCGATTCGGGCGGCTTCCAGGTCTTCAGCCTCGCGCACCTGGGGCGCGTGGACGACGATGGTGTCACCTTCGCCTCGCACCTCGACGGCTCGCAGCAGCGGCTGACACCGGAACGCTCGATGGAGATCCAGGAGCTGCTTGGCAGCGATATCGTCATGGCCTTCGACCAGCTGCTGGATGCGACGCGTCCACACTCCGAGGTCGAGGAGGCGATGACCCGCACGCACCGCTGGGCGGAGCGCTGCCTGGCAGCCCACACGCGCGGGGACCAGGCGCTGTTCGGCATCATCCAGGGCGGAGTCGACGCGTCCCTTCGCCAGCGCTCCGTTGCCGAAGTGGCACGGCTGCCGTTCGATGGCCTGGCGATCGGTGGCCTGTCGGTCGGAGAGACGAAGCGTGAGATGGCTGCCACACTCGACGTGGTAGCCGAGACGCTGGGCGACGACCCACGCGTGCGCTACCTGATGGGTGTCGGCTCGCCGCTCGACTTCTTCACCGGCGTCGAGCGTGGAATCGACCTGTTCGACTGCGTGCTGCCCACCCGCGTGGCGCGCAACGGCCAGCTGTGGACCAGCGAGGGGCGACTGAACCTGCGCAACGCGCGCTTCGTGGACGACCCGTCGCCGCTCGACGTGGAGTGCCGCTGCGAGACCTGCCGCGACTACTCGCGGGCCTACCTCGCGCACCTGTTCCGGGCCGGGGAGCTGCTCGCCTATCGCCTCGCTTCGCTCCACAACGTCACCTATACTCTCGACCTGATGCGACGCATCCGTTCGGCACTCGCCGACGGGTCGTTCGCGTCACTGCGAGAGTCCGTGGCGGGGCAGTATGAGCGTGCCGACACGAGGTAAGTAAGCCGCCAGTAACGGCCCGGTAAGGGCCAGTGGTGCAGGCTACGGCCACCTCGATCGGCCAAGCGGAGGTTCGAGAGACAAGATGGGGAGCCGAGATCGACCGCGCCGTCAGGAGAAGCGCAAGCCGAAGGAGAAGGCGGCCAAGATCCAACCGACATCGGCCTACGAGCCGCCCATGTCGACCGAGGTGATCAAACCAAAGCGCAAGCCGCGCAGCGAACCCACCGCCAGCGACGAATGACCTGATTCGCCGGCAGCGGAACATCGAAAAGGAGCCGAGCGAACATGGATGCCCCGGTGGCACAGGCCCAGGCCGAGACCCCTGCCCAGCGTAACGGAGAGCGGAGCGGAGAACGGGGTCGAGCCGTCGACGCGGCGATCCTGCAGATCGAGAAGCAGTTCGGGCGTGGCGCGATCATGCGCCTCGGCGACAAGGGCGCCATGATGAGCGTCGAGGTGATCCCCAGCGGGTCGATTGCCCTGGACCTGGCGCTCGGCGTGGGGGGCATCCCGCGCGGCAGGATCACCGAGATCTTCGGGCCGGAGTCCAGCGGCAAGACGACGCTCTGCTACCACATTGCCGCCAATGCGCAGCGTGCCGGCGGGATCGTGGCCTTCATCGATGCCGAACATGCGCTCGACCCGACCTACGCGCGCAACGTCGGACTCGATGTCGACGAGCTGCTCGTCTCGCAGCCCGATACCGGTGAGCAGGCGCTGGAGATCGCCGAAACGCTCATCCGCAGCAATGGCGTCGACGTGGTGATCGTCGACTCGGTGGCCGCGCTGGTCCCTCGTGCCGAGATCGAGGGCGACATGGGCGACGCTCACGTTGGCCTCCAGGCACGCCTGATGAGCCAGGCCCTGCGCAAGCTGACGGGTGCCATCAACCGCTCCAACACGGCGCTGGTATTCACCAACCAGCTGCGCGAGAAGATCGGGGTCATGTTCGGCAACCCCGAAACCACGCCGGGCGGCCGCGCGCTGAAGTTCTACTGCTCGGTGCGTCTCGACATCCGCCGCATCGAGACGCTTAAGATCGGAACCGATGCGATCGGCAGCCGGACCCGCGTCAAGGTGGTCAAGAACAAGGTCGCCAGCCCGTTCCGCGTGGCCGAGTTCGACATCATGTACAACGAGGGCATCAGCCGCGAGGGCGGCCTGCTCGACGTCGGAATCGCCGCCGGCATCCTGTCGAAGACCGGTGCCTGGTTCAACTACGGTGACATCCGCCTCGGCCAGGGACGCGAGAACGCCCGCGAGTTCTTCAAGACGAACCCGGAGATCGCCGCCAGGGTCGATTCGGAGATCCGCGGCAAGGTGGCCAGCATCGAGGTGGGTGTCGAGGGGATTCCCGAGGTCGAATAGGCAGGAGCTCCCTCCAGACCGATGTCCCGGCGCCGTCGCCGCTTCCCGCCGCAGGAGCACCCCGCGCCCGACCTGCCCGCCGCCATGGAGATCGCGGCTCGCTATCTGGGCGCTCGCCCGCGCAGCCGCTGGGAGCTCGAGGGGCGGCTGCGACGCTCCGGCATCAGCGACGAGGTGCGCGAGGCCGCAATCGAACGGCTGGTGGAGCTGGGCTACGTTGACGACGAGTCCTTCGCTCGTTGGTGGGCCGAGCAGCGCGACCGGCACGCGCCACGCGGTCGGCGCCTGGTGGAGGCGGAGCTGCGCCAGCGCGGCGTGCAGCGCGACGTCGTCGAGGAGCTGCGCGACATGGAACGGCCCACGCCACCCAACGAAGATGAAGTGCTGCCGCGCACCGAGCTGGAGCGGGCGCGCACGGCCATCGCGCGCCACCTGCGCGGCCGGCCCCTGCCCGACGAGCCACGGGCGCTGCAACGACTCGGCGCGTTCCTGATACGCCGCGGATTCGACCCCGAGACGGTTCGCGCGGCGCTCCGGTCCGCCGATGACTGGCGCTGATAGGCTGAGCTCATGAGATTCGCCCTGATGTGCGAGCCCCAGCAAGGGCTCAGCTACGATGAGATCCTGGTCCTGGCGCGCACCGCCAGCGAGGCGGGGATCGAGGCATTCTTCCGCTCCGACCACTACACCTCGTTCCCCGGCGAGGCAGGCCTGCCCACGACCGATGCCTGGGCGACTCTCGCGGGCCTGGCTCGCGAGACGGAACGCATCCACCTCGGCACGCTCGTCTCACCGGTGACCTTCCGCATTCCGGGCCCCTTCGCCAAGATGGTGGCGACCGTCGACGAGATGAGCGGCGGGCGCATCGAGCTCGGCATGGGTGCCGGCTGGAACGAGACCGAACACGGCGAGCTGGGCATTCCCTTTCCACCGCTACGCGAACGCTACGACATGCTCGAGGAGGCGCTGGCCATCGTGCATGGCCTGTGGACCGAACCCGATGGCTGGCGGTTCGCCGGCGAGCATTGGCAGGTCCGCGGCGCGCGCTTCAACCCACGCCCGGCCGGGACCCAGCAGCGACACCCGCATCTCATCCTGGGCGGCGATGGCGGCCCACGGTTGGCGCGACTGGTTGCCACCTATGCCGATGAGTTCAACCGTCAATCCGCCACCCCCGATCGCGTGCGCGAGGCCTATGGCCGCGTGCGCGAAGCGTGCGAGGCCATCGGCCGCGACCCCGACGAGGTGGTCCGCTCGGCCATGGTCGGCGTGCTGGTCGCCGAGACAGAGTCCGAGCTCCAGGATCGCATCGGCCAGCTGCTGACGATCACCACCTCCGAGGAGGATCCACGCGCCTGGCTGGCCGAGCGACGCGAACGCTGGATCATGGGCACGCCCGACGAGGCCTGGGAGCGCGTGCGCAGCCTCGAAGCCGCCGGTGCCCAGCGCATCATGCTGCAGGACTTCCTGCCCCGCGATCTCGACATGGTCCGTCTCATGGGGCGTATTTTCGCGGTCTGAGGCCACCGAGCATCCGCCGACAAGAGTTGCGCTACACTCCGCCAAAGGTTCGGTCGGCTGAGAGGCACGCGCAACCGGTCGACCCGCCGCCTGATTGAAGTACCTGACGCGCCCGACCGGGTGCACATCGCCCATACGGGCTCCATCGACCGGAGGAGCCGATGCCACTCAGTACCGTCGCCATCGGGGCGGCGTTCACCGCCCTGATCGTCGGCGTCGTGATCGGTTACATCGCACGTCGCGTCGTGGCCGGAAATGCCGTCACACACGCCGAAACGTATGCCGAGCGTCTCGTGGCCGAGGCACGCGCCAAGCAGAAGGAGCTCGTCCTGCAGGGAAAGGACGACGCCCTCAAGCTGGCGCGCGCCGGGGAAGAGGAGGCGCGCGAGAAGCGCGCCGACCTGCAGGGCCGGGAGCGCCTGCTGATCGATCGCTCGGAGAGCATGGATCGCAAGCTGGAGGCGTTCGAGCGCCGAGAGGCCGGCCTCGAGGAGCGCCAGCGTGAGGTCGAGGCTGAGCGGAAGCGCCTGGCCGAGCTGCAGCAGCGCCAGCTCGGCGAGCTCGAGCGGGTGAGCGGCCTGTCGGTCACTGACGCACGACAGGCGCTGATCACCAAGATCGTGGACGAGGCGCAGGCCGAGGCCTCGCACCAGGTTCGGGCGATCGAGCGCCACGCCGTCGAGGAAGGAGAGGACCGCGCCCGGCGAGTGCTGACGACGGTCATGCAGCGCATCGCGGCCGACCACACCTCGGAGGCGACAGTGACGGTCGTGCATCTGCCGTCGGAGGAGATGAAGGGCCGTATCATCGGTCGCGAGGGTCGCAACATCCGCGCGCTGGAACAGGCGACCGGGGTCGACCTGATCATCGATGACACGCCCGAAGCGGTGGTCCTCTCGGGCTTTGACCCGGTGCGCCGCGAAGTGGCGCGCATGACGCTCACCAAGCTCATCGCCGACGGCCGCATCCATCCGGGCCGCATCGAGGAGACGGTTGCCAAGTGCCGCCAGGAGATCGAGGTCGTGATGCGCCAGGCCGGCGAGCAGGCAGCCTACGAAGCGGCGGTGCCGGGCCTGCATCCCGAACTGATCAAGCTACTGGGACGCCTCAAGTACCGCACCAGCTACGGCCAGAACGTGCTGAACCATTGCATCGAGACGGCGCACCTGTCCGGGCTGCTGGCGGCGGAGATCGGTGCCAACATCAACGAGTCGAAGAAGGGTGGGCTGCTGCACGACATCGGCAAGGCGGTCGACCACGAGGTCGAGGGCCCGCACGCGCTGATCGGTGGCGACATCGCCAAGCGCTACGGGATCAATCCGGTCGTCTGCAATTGCATCGCCGCGCACCACCAGGAGGTCGAGCAGGAGAGCATCGAGGCGACCGTGGTGCAGATCGCCGATGCCATCAGCGCCTCACGGCCGGGTGCACGCGGCGAGAGCCTGGACAACTACGTCAAGCGCCTCGACGACCTGCAGCAGATCGCCATGAGCTTTCCCGGCGTGGAACGCTGCTTCGCCATCCAGGCGGGACGCGAGATCCGCATCCTGGTCCGTCCCGAGGACATCGACGACCTGGCCTCGTCGCGGCTGGCCCGCGACGTCGTCAAGAAGATCGAGGATCAGCTGCAGTACCCCGGGCAGATCAAGGTCACCGTGATTCGCGAGACGCGCGCCATCGATTACGCGCGGTGACCGAGCGCACGCAGCTGCTGCGCTGCCTGGTCATCGGCGACATCATCGGTAAGCCGGGCCGCCAGGCAGTGCACCAGCTGCTGCCGCAGCTGCGTCGCGAGCTCGACCTGGACATGGTGATCGCCAACGGCGAGAACCTGGCGGCCGGGATGGGGATCACGCCTTCGCTGGCCGAGGAGATGCTCGACGGCGGGGTCGAAGTGATCACCACCGGCAACCACATCTGGGACAAGCGCGAGATCTACGACTACCTGGACACCGACCGTCCGGTCCTGCGGCCGATGAACTATCCCGACGAGGCCCCGGGGCGCGGCTGGCTGATCCATCACCTGCCCGATGGTGGCGATGTCGCGGTGGTCAACGTCATGGGCCGGGTCTTCATGAATCAGCTCGATTCGCCGTTCACCGCCATGGATCGCCTGCTCGACGAGGCGGCGGTCGAGCTGCCGCCGGTGCGCATCGTCGACTTCCACTGCGAGATCACATCGGAGAAGAACGCCATGGGCTGGCATCTCGACGGACGGGTCAGCGCCGTGGTCGGCACCCATACCCACGTCCCCACTGCCGACGCGCGCGTGCTGCCAAAGGGGACCGGCTTCATCAGCGACATCGGCATGACCGGGCCGCGCGACTCGATCATCGGCATGAGCATCGAGACGGTGCTGCCGCGCTTCCTGCGCCACCTGCCGACGCGCTTCGCGGTGGCCGAGGGGCCGGTGAGCTTCAACGCGGTGTGCATCGAGGCGGAGCGGGGGAGTGGCCGCGCCCGATCGATCGAGCTCGTCCAACGGCTCGTCGAGGTCGGCTGAGTACGGACACCCTGCCGCTGCTGGCGATCGTCGGCCCCACGGCCTCGGGCAAGAGCGAGCTGGCCCTGGAGCTCGCCATGCTGATCCCCGTCGAGATCCTGTCGGCCGACTCACGGCAGGTCTACCGCGGCATGGATGTCGGAACGGCGAAGCCCTCGGTCGCCGAGCAAGAAGCGGTGCCACACCACCTGCTCGACCTCGTCGCGCCGGACGAGCGCTTCACCGTCGCGGACTGGGTCGCACCCGCCCGAGCCCTCCTCCCACAGATCGCCGCCCGCGGCCGCCTTCCGCTGCTCGTCGGAGGCGCCGGCCTGTACGTCTCGGCACTTCTCGACGGCTACGACTTCGGACCCCGGCCCGGATCAGCGGGAGCACGCCGGCGTCTGACCGATGAGCTCGAGTCAATGGGGCTGGTGGCGCTCGCCGAACGCCTGAGCCAGCTGGCGCCCGAGGTCGCGGCCAGCACGGACCTGCGCAATCCGCGACGGGTGCTGCGTGCCCTGGAGCGAGCCGAGTCGGGCAGCACGGCACGGCCGGGGAGCGAGCCGTACGATGGGCGTGTGTGCCTCATCGGGCTGCAGCGACCGCGCGAGGTGCTGGAGGCGCGCATCGCCGAGCGCACCCGGCTCATGTTCGCCCACGGCCTCCTCACCGAGGCGCGCGCGCTGCTGAATGCCGGTTACGGTCCCGAGCTGGCATCGATGAGCGGCCATGGCTACGCTGAGGCGATCCGTCACCTGGTGGGGGAGTGGACCCTGGAGCAGGCAATCGCCGCTACCGTCGTCCGCACCCGTCAGTACGCCAAACGGCAGCTGACCTGGTTCGGCCGCGACCCACGCATCACCTGGATCGCAGCGAGCGAGCGTGACGCAAGCTCCGAGATCATCGTGCGGCGCGCGCTTCGCCTCATGACGCGGATCGTCGACCGAGACGGCTAGACGCGGATCGGCAGGGTCGCCCCGGAGAGGCCGATCGACTGCCGCCAGGCCGCGTGCGGGCCGAGATCTTCGGCAGGCTCTTCGACCACGGGGGCCGATCGCCGACCGCGGACGGGCAGGGGACCCCCCCGGCCGAGCAGGTATCCCTGGGCAGCCGTGATCCCCAGCGCGGCGACCTGTACCAGCTGCCGATCGTCCTCGACGCCCTCCGCGATGACCAGCGCAGCGGTCCGTGCGGCAAGATCCACCACCGAGCGCACCACGGCGCTCGACAGGCCATCGGCCGCGCTGCGCTGCACCAGCCCGAGGTCGACCTTGAGGATGTCGAAGCGAAGCTCGCTGAGCAGGCGCAGGCCCGAGTTCCCGGCGCCGATGTCATCGGCCGCCAGGCGAATGCCCGCGCGGCGGCAGTCCTCGAGCTTCTTGCGCAGGAGCACCATGTCCGTGATCGACTCGCGCTCGGTGAGCTCGATCACCAACTGAGCTGGCGGGAAGTTGTGCCGGGCCAGGATGGCGAGCATGCTCGATGCCCCGAACTCGGGTGCCTCGATGGTCGTCGGTGAGAGGTTGACGCTCAGAAACTGGGTGGGCGGCAAAAAGCGCGCTCCGTGAACCAGCTCTTCGGCGCAGGCGAGATCGAGTGCCATGACCCGGCCGCTCGCCTCGGCGGCATCGAACAACTGCGCTGGAGTCTCGAACGGCGACGGCGGCTGCGGACGCGTCAGGCCTTCGTAGCCGATGATCCCGCCGTTAGACAGATCGACAACCGGTTGGTAGACACCGAGCATCTGGTTCCGCGCGATCAGCTCGGCCACGGCGGCCGACGCATCGGTCAACGGCAGCGCAGGGCTGATCGACGGCTCGAATACCTCCACGATGGTCCGTCCGGCGCGCTTGGCAGCGTACAGCGCGGCATCGGCCTGGGCGTGCAGCTCGCTCCGGTTGGCCGCGAACGCGGGGATCGTCGAGATACCAGCCGAGAAGGAGAGCCCTTCGGACAGGCCGTCGGCTGCCCTGCCCGGCTGAAGCGAGGCCGCCAGCAGTCGGCGGGCCACGACCCGCGCCCCATCCGCGTCAGCGTGCGGAAGCAGCAAGGCGAACTCGTCGCCCCCGATCCGAAATGCGCGGTCCGGGCGGCGAATCGAAGCCTCCACGACACGTCCCGTGCGGGTCAGCGCGTGATCTCCGCCGACATGGCCCACCGCATCGTTCACCGCCCTGAAGTCGTCGAGGTCGATGAGCACCAGGGCAAGCGGCGCCCCATAGCGCAAGGCCTGCTCGACCTGTCGATCGAGCTCCTCCTGGAATGCGCGATGATTGCCCAGCCTGGTCAGGCCATCGGACAGGGCGTCGGCCAAGGCGATTTCGTAGCGGACCTGCAGGTCCTCGGTCAAACGCCGCAGCGGGACGAGCGCAATGGGCGCCACCGCCGCGCCGGTGAGCAGCATGCCCGCCAACGCGCAGAGCGCCGCCAGCGTCGCGGAGCCGGGGACGAGCAGGCTGAAGAAACGCTCGATGCTGAGGCCAACCAGACCGCTCAGTGCGATCGCCGCGACCAGCTGCAGGCGCATCAGGGTCGGCCGCAGGTGCGCGTGCGAGCCGTCGCTCCCCGGTACAGCGTCGCGGTTATCCATCTTCACCTCAGCTGCGGCGCGTTCCTGCTGGGCCTGATCATGGTCCTCCGGCTCACAAAGCAATAGTGGGTGAAAGGTACCGGTGCGCCGCATCGGCTACCATGAATTGACCGATATGACCGACCCAAACCGCATGATCGACCTCACGGCGGCCGATGAGCGCGCGTTTCTCATCGGGCTCGACGACCCACACCACGGCAGCTGGCCGATCTCACGGAGCCTGGCCGAGCTCGCTTCACTGGCCGAAACCGCCGGCGCGAGCGTGGTGGGCAGCGCCTTCCAGCGCCGGCCCCAGCCGGATCCCGGCTACTACTTCGGCAAGGGCCGTGCCGCCGAGCTGCTCGATGAGAAGGCGTCCAGCGACTTCAACGTGCTGGTTGTCGACGACGAGCTGTCACCGAATCAGCAGCGCAACCTGGAAAAGCTGCTCGACTGCAAGGTCCTGGACCGTTCGGCGCTGATCATCGACATCTTCGCCCGCCACGCGCGCACCCGCGAGGGCCGTCTGCAGGTCGAGCTGGCCCAGCTCGAGTATCACCTTCCGCGGCTGACCCGCCTGTGGACGCACCTGTCGCGCACGGGCGGCGGCATCGGTACCCGGGGACCCGGCGAGAGCCAGCTCGAGACCGACCGGCGGCTGATCGGCGAGAAGATCCGCAGGCTTCGCGCTGAGCTGGAGACCGTGAAGCGCCATCGGTCGACCGCTGCACGCCAACGTGAGCGCAAGCAGGTACCCACGGTCGCCCTGGTGGGCTACACCAATGCCGGGAAAAGCACGCTGCTCAACGCGCTCGCCAACGCCAACGTATATGCCGCCGACATGCCATTCGCCACACTCGATCCGACCTCCCGGCGGGTGGTGCTTCCCTCGGGCCAGCACGTGGTCATGACCGATACCGTGGGATTCATCAACAAGCTCCCGCACGACCTGATCGACGCCTTCCGCGCCACGCTCGAGGAGGTGCTGCGCGCCGACCTGCTGCTGGAGGTGGTCGACGCCGCCGATGCCGACTTCGTGGGCCAGCAGGCAGCCGTGCAGGCGGTGCTCATCGAGCTGGGCGCCGGCGACAAGCCGCGCATCGCGGTGTTCAGCAAGATCGACCTCCTCGATGTGGCCCGCCAGGGGGTGCCGATGCCGCTCAGCGATCGGGTCGCCTACGTGAGCGCCGCCGACGGCGAGGGCCTGCCCGGCCTGCTGCAGCAGATCGCCAACGTGCTCCGAGAGCAGATGGTCGCGGTCGACGCGCTGATCCCGTACGAGCGCGGCGAGCTCGTGGCACGGGCACGCACCAGCGGCGACGTGAAGGAGCACTACCTCCCCGGCGGCGTTCGCATCTCGGGCCACCTGCCGCAGGCGATCGCCGCTGAGCTCGATTCCGCCGGTCGTCGCCCCGGCGGAACGCGCTCCGCGCGTCGCTGACGGTGCTCGAGGGCCATATTTCGATCGAGGCCGCGTTGCGCGCGGAATCGCGACCAATCCACCGCGTGCTGATCGCCGCCGAGGGCGTGCGCGCCGACCACGAGGCGCGCCGCATCGTGGCGCTCAGCACGCGGCGCGGCGTGCCGGTTGAGCGACTGCCACGCGCCGAGATCGACGCGCTCGCTTCCGGCCGCAGCCACGGCGGCATGCTCGCCGAGGTGGGGGAGCGACGGTACGTGCAGCTCGCCGAGCTGGCCGTCGCGGACGCCTGCGTGGTGATGCTCGATGGCGTCGAGGACCCCTACAACTTCGGAACGGCGCTGCGCTCGCTGTATGCCGCAGGGACCAGCGGGCTGGTGATCCGGCCGCGCAGCTGGGAGGCGGCGACTGCCATCGTCGCACGAGCTTCGGCCGGCGCGTCTGAGCTGCTGCCCATCGCCCTGGCCGCTGATCCGCTGGCAGCCGCACAACGTCTCGCCGAAGCCGGGCTGCAGATTGCGGTCGCCACCGATTCCGCCGGCGCGCAATCCCTGTATGCCGCGGACCTGCGCCCGCCGCTCTTCCTGTTGATCGGCGGGGAGCGCCGTGGCCTGGCGCAAGCCGTCTTGGAGCGCGCCGACCTCCAGGTGCGCATCCCCTATGCACGCACCGATGCGCCATCACTCGGGACGGCCGCCTCGGCCGCCGTCATTGGCTTCGAGGTGATGCGTCAGCGGGCCATCAGCGCCGAATCGAAATCACCTCGTTCGCGATCGCCGACCGCTCGCGCGCGACGCGCCGAGAGTGACCCAGGCCGAGCAGCCACAGCCCGCCGAGCAGGTATCCAGCGCTGAGCGCCAGCATCGTGCCGTAGCCGCCCAGCAGGTCCGCGAGCTCCGTACCGGCCAGCGGCGCCGCAACGCTGAGCAGCGCGCCGGACGCCAGCCCCAGGCCGCCGAACCAGCGCACACCTCGCGATGAATTCGTCATGCGCTCAGGTTGCGCCGGTGACGCCGGCCCGGCCATCGCCCGATCAGCTCCCGGTACTCTCGCCATTCGTCCTGGAGCACCCACGAGCTACCCAGCCGCGTGTCGCGATGCTACTTCCGCAAATGATAGTTATGTGACGTTCCAGGGAACCGAGGTCACGGCGCGACATGACGATGGAGCGCCTTCCTCGAGTTGACCCTCATTCCCCTAGAAGGGTCGTCGGCGACGTACCAGCATCAGCGCGCCTCCGAAAGCCACCAGCACAACCGAACCTTGGAGCGCGGACTCGGTCCACGCCATACGCGGCATCTGCGTGCCCGGAATGATCATCGAGACGCCCTGGTAGTGCTCGTTCAGCCAGAGGATGGCGGCTTCCGGATCGGAGGAGTTCGCCGGGATCGTCCGCCGTGCCTGCTCGTCACTCAACACTTGGCCAGCGGGCGTTCGCCAAGCCAGGCGGACGTTGAGAGCACCGATATCTTGTTGTGCCTGCGAGGTGGTTACCGTCTCGAGAGGTTGAAGAGCGAGCGCGGCTGTTGAAAGCGAGAAATAGACGACAACACATGCGGCCGCGGTCAGCACCAGGGCAGGCACCGTTCGGCCCAGGACAGTTCCGACGAGGATCCCAATGCTGAATGCCGTTAGAGCGCGGGCGGCCAGGAGAGGCCCACGGCTGCCGTAGTCTCGAAAGCTCTCAGCCGGGGGAACAACCGAGAACCGGGCATGCTCTAACCATTCGGCCGCGAAGCCAAGGATGAGAGACGCCAGGAGCACCGCGGCCAACAGCGGCAACAGGCGACCCACGAGCCAGCGGGTGCGGGACACCGTGAGCGACCAGGCCAGTTCCGAGGTGCCAGTATCGATCTCACGAGCGACGAGGGGCGATCCAAGCAGCGTTCCGATGGCGAACGGTGCGACGCTCATGGCAACCATGGCGTTGCCGGTGAACGAAGTGTCGAACTGGACGAATTCCAGGAGGCCTGGGCATGCGCGCAGATCCTGCGAAGAGAAGCCGCGCCAGACGAGCTCCTGGCAGTGCGCGCTCGGCGCGAAGGAATGGAGGCGCAACCCGACAAGCAGCACGGCTGCGAGCCCAACCACCGTTACCACCAACACGGTAAGCAGCTCAAAGCGATCGAGCTTCGCTGAGATTCGAAGTGCTGCCAACGAGCGCGCCATCATGTGGGCCGATCGGTGCGCCCTGCGGCCAGATAGGCCATCACCACATCCTCAACCCCCGGTGTCTCAAGCCCATCGATGCTGCCGTTGGTGCGGAGAACGCGTATCGGCTGTCCGCTCGAGTCGGTGATGGCCGCGACCTCGGATGCGCCGGGCGGCAATGCCGTCCCATTTCGGGCTACTGCGTGGTTGCGGACGATGGCGTCGACGGACTCATCGAGGAGTTTGCGTCCCACGCCAAGGACGACGATGCGATCGGCGACCTGCTCCACGTCGGTCACGATGTGGCTTGACAGTAGCGCGGTGAGTCCTTCGGTCCGGACGGCCATGCGGAGAGCACTCAGGAATTCCCGGCGCGCGAGCGGATCGAGACTCGCCAGGGGCTCATCCAGCAAGATCGTGTGCGCCCGTGTGGCGAGAGCGATGGTCAGCGCTAGCTGGGCAGCTTGACCGCCGGACACCTCCGCCACCGAGGCGCGGCGAGGAATGTCCAGGGCATCAAGGCGCGAGAATGCAAGACGAGCGTCGAAGCCGGGCCGAAGGATTCGGGCGAACTCGACGTGTTCGCCCACGGTCAGCTGGCGGTAGAGCGGTGTGCGCTGGGAAATGTAGGCCAGCCGCTGGATGACCTCGTGCCGTTGCCGAAACGGATCGAAGCCATCGACCCTGACGAACCCGCTCGTCGGCCGTTCGAAGCCCACCCAGGTCTTGATGAGCGTGGATTTGCCGGCCGCGTTGGGACCTACGAGACCGATGATTGCGCCTGGGGGAAACGACACATCGATCGCTCGCAGCGCCCAGACGCCGCGTCTGTAGCGCTTCGATAGACTGTGGGCTTCAAGGGCGGGCGCCGAGTCGTCGACCGACGCGGCGTCCGCCAGAGTGCGCACGAACGTTCGTTCCCTCTACGATCCGCAGTAGTTGTACTTCGGCCAGGCGACCAGGAGCGAAGAGAACTGGTCGTTCCTATCGAGGCCGACGTACTGGATCGACTGGTTGCCGTTATAGCGCCAGTAGGTCGAGCCATAGTTGCTGTTTTGATAGAAGCATGTGGGCAATGTGCTGGACATGTTGAACGTCTGGAACGAGCTGATCGCGTCGTTCCAGCTCTGAGGCCACCACTGGCCTCCCTCGTGGTGAGTCGACAGGTCGGGTATGGCGATGCCGCCAGTATTATTTTGGCACCAGACAGTGCTGCTTCCCGAGAACCCCGAGTCGGCCCAAACCTGGATGCCTCGCTGTCCATTGCATCTCCCGTCTGCCGCAACCGGCGAGGCGGTGAGCATCGCTGCAAGTAGCGACAGGCCGAACAGTATCCGCATAACGCGCATGAGAGTCTCTCCCTGCTTCATATGGAGCGCGCTCAGGAGTGTCATCTCGTATCGTATCGCACCGCCTCCTCTCCCGAGAGGAGCTTTGCCGCCCGCTGAGAAGGGAGGCTAGACATCCACATCCGCCCCGACCATCGGTTGAGTTGTCCACCGTCGGGTCGGACGAAATCCTCGTCGAGGCGCGCAGCCGACAGACCTCGTGCGGAATAGCAACCTTCTATGCGACCGTTGCCGTCGGTTTCATCGTGGACCGAAAGCGTTTACATGTCAAGGAACATGAGGAACTAGGCCGTCGGGATTCCATGAAGAGTTGACTTCAGTAGCCATAAGGCCGCGAAGCTTGATCCGGACACGATCAATCTGCGCCGGTGCCCTCCAGGAGGCAGAGGAGAATCGGCCGATCCTCGGTCACCTCTCGGTGGGGTCGCTATAGCCGACGATGAGGCCCTCAATCTCGACGATGACCCGTGGCCCAGGTCGGTCATTTCGACGTGTCCGCCGCCCCCGCCTCCGCCTCCGCCGCAGGTTGAGCTCGGTCATGCGTGCTCGTTGGCGCCCGGCTGCGACTCCCGCAGCGAGGTCGATGCGCCGTGGACCGCCGGAATGGAGCCAAGGCGGCCGGCCTGGTAGTCGGTGAAGGCCTGCATCACCTCATCACGGGTGTTCATCACGAACGGGCCCGCCCAGGCGACCGGCTCGCGAATCGGTCGTCCACCCAGGAGCAGCACGTCAAGGTTCGGGCTCCGGCTCTCCTGCGAGTGCGATGCGGCTACACGCATGGCGTTGCCGACGCCAAAGACGGCGAGCTGGCCGCTCTGCACTGGCGTGCGGTCGACGCCGACACTGCCGTTTCCGGCCAGCACGTAGACGAGTGCGTTGTAGTCGGCGCGCCACGGCAACGTGAGCTCGGCCTCAGGACTCAGCGTCGCGTGCACCAGCGTCATCGGCGTGTAGGTCGAGCCTGGACCCTCGTGGGCGGCGATCTCGCCGGCGATGACGCGTACCAGCGCTCCCCCGTCGGCCGATGCGAGCAGCGCGACCTGACCGGCGCGGATGTCCTGGTAGCGCGGCGGCAACCATTTCTGGGCGGCCGGCAGATTCACCCATAGCTGGATGCCGTGGAAGAGTCCGCCGCTGATCACCAGCGACTCGGGTGGCTTCTCGATGTGCAGAATGCCGGCGCCGGCCGTCATCCACTGCGTATCGCCGTTGGTGATGACTCCCCCACCGCCGTTCGAATCGCTGTGCTCGAAAGTGCCGTCCATCATATAGGTGACTGTCTCGAATCCCCGATGCGGGTGCCATGGCGTGCCTTTCGGCTCGCCGGGCACGTATTCGACCTCTCCCATCTGATCGAGGTGAATGAATGGGTCGAGGACGCCGAGGTCGACCCCGGCGAAGGCGCGCCGCACCGGGAAGCCCTCGCCTTCGACGCCGCGCGGTGCGGTCGTCACGCTCAACACGGCGCGCTCGAGGCGGGTGATTTGATCAGGTGCCGCGATGCACGGCAGGATGGTGATGTCGTCGACGGTGATGGCTGGCATGCGCCCATCATAGCACCATTGGTTGCTTATGCAACTAGTTAGGGACGCTCCGCGGTAGGATGGTCCCTCGCGCTCGGACCGATGCGTCCCATCCGAGACCCCCGAAGCGCAGCTCGTCGTCCATCAGCCTCGGTCGGCTGGGAGCCCAAGCGTCACTGCGGCGGCGATGGTGGCGACCGCCAGCGACAGCGCCTCCGACGAGGTGAGCCCGGCATCGCCGGCAAACAGCGCGGTCGCGGCGCTGGGGATCAATCCCAGCACGGCGGGCACCAGCGTCCAGCCCAGGACCAGCGCGGTTGGCGCGGTGGCGCCCGGCAGGCGCAGCATGCGGGTCACGACCGCGGTCAGCACCCCCAGGAAGGCCGCCAGCAGCAGGACAAGGATCAAGGCCGGCCGATCCTTGGCGCCCGATGCCGCCACGAGCCGCACCAGTCCCTGTTCGGCGATCGCCACGGCGAGCGCCAGGAAGGCGCCAAGGACGACCGCGCGGGCGCCGCTCACGACAGCGCCCGCGGCCGATCGAGGATACCGCTGGCCAGCGCATCGGCGAGGCTGCGCGCGATGCGGTAGCTCTTGCCCGCTCCCATGACCAGCACCGCGTCACCGGCGCGCAAGTGATCGGCGACGTAGCGGGCGGTGGCCTCCACGTCGCCGCCGGCCATGGCCGGCACCCCGGAGGTGCGCTCGATGGCATCAGCGACTGCCTCCGCCGAGGTCAGGGAGGTATCGGTATCGCGCGAGGCAAAGATGTCGGCGATGACAACCTCATCGGCATCGGTGAAGGCCTGGGCGAACTCGTCGATGAAGAGTGCCGTGCGCGAGTACATGTGCGGCTCGAAGACGGCCCACAGGCGACGGGCGCCGACCATCTGGCGGGCAGCCGCCAGGGCCGCGCGCACCTCGGTCGGATGATGGCCGTAGTCGTCGTAGATCGTCACGCCCGCAGTATCGGCGATCAGCTCCATGCGGCGCCCGGCTCCGCGGAAGGTGCGCAGCGCTTCGGCCAGGGACTGCAGCGACGCTCCGAGCGTGCGTGCCAGGGACAGCGCCGCGGTGGCGTTGAGCACGTTGTGCGGCCCCGCCAGGCCCATCTCGAACTGGTGCCCGAACAGGCTGAAGGCCGTACCAGCGAGCGAGTACTCGACACCGGTGGCCACCACCGAGCCGCCGGGCCCGTAGCGCTCCACGCGACCTGCCCAATCTCCCAGCCGCGCGAGGAGGGCCTCCGCGCCGGGATCGCCGGCGGCAGCCAGCAACAATCGTCCGCCCACGCGATCGTCCGGCGTCATGCCGCGCACGAAGCGCTCGAAGCTATCGAGCACCGCGGCCCGATCGGCAAAAAAGTCCGGATGATCCATCTCGACGTTGGTCAGGATCACCGCCGCCGGGTGGTAGTGCAGGAAGTTGTCGCCGAACTCGTCCGCCTCGACCACGAAGGGCGCTCCTCCGCCGGGCCGCACCGTGGCGCGCCAGTCGGCGATGTACGCGCCGACCTCGACGGTCGGGTCCAATCCGGCGCCGATCAGCAGGTGGCCGAGCAGCGCGGTGGTGGTCGACTTGCCGTGCGTGCCGGTGACGGCCAGGCCGAGATGGCCGCGCTCCCCCATCAGCTCACCGAGGAGCGCCTGCCAGGGCACCACCGGCAATCCCCCCGCCCGCGCGGCGACGAGCTCGGGCAGGTCGGGATGGGCTCGCAGCGCCGGTGTGACGGCCACCCGCTCGACGCCGGCCAGGTGTACCGGGTCGTGCCCCGCGACCCATCGCACGCCGGCTGCGTCGAGCGGCGGCGTGTACGGCGACGGGGCGTCGAGGTCGCAACCGTCGACCATCGCGCCGGCCAGCGAGCAGAGCAGCGCGGTGCCCGCCGCGCCCGAGCCGGCGATCCCGATGACGTGGATCCGCTCCCCGGGACGAACCATTCCCTAGTTTCCCGCCCCGCACAGCGGGCCAAGCTCCGTGCGCGGCGGGGCACGGTACGGTTGGCGAGCGATCACCCGCCAGCCTCGACCAGCCCGGCCGCGAGCTCGATGACGCGCAGCGCGGAGGCGCGCTTGTTGCCGTCGCGATCGAATGGCCAGATATTGCGCTCGACCGTGGGCGGGTGCCCGCGGCAGACCACGCCCAGGTAGACCAGCCCGACGGGCTTGTCCGTGCTGCCGCCCTCAGGACCGGCGATCCCGGTGACCGATAGCCCGACGTGCACGTCGAACCGTTTGCGCGCGCCGTCGGCCATCGCCGCCGCGACCTGTGGCGAGACGGCGCCATGCTCGGCGATGAGGTGGTGCGGCACGCCGAGCTCGACCTCCTTGGCACGGTCCCAGTAGCAGATTGCGCCGCCCACGTAGTAGTCGCTCGAGCCCGGGATCGCCGTGATGGCGTGCCCAACCAGACCACCGGTGCACGACTCGGCCGTGGCCAGCCGCCAGCCGCGCTCGCGCAGCGCCAGCCCCAAACGCCCGGCGGCGGCTTCGAGGGCCTCGTCGCTGGGGGGAACGGTCACGAACATCGGTCTGGAGCCTAGCGGTAGTTCTGGAACTGCAGCTCGACCGCGTAGTCGAGCTCGCGCAGGAAGGCGATCACGTACTGCAGCTCGTCCTTGCTTTTGGCGCTGACCCGCACCGAATCACCCTGCACCGAGGGCTTGGCCTTGGGAAACTGGTCGCGGATCCTCTTCGACAGCTCCTTGGCCTGCTCGCTGGTCAGCCCTCGCTTGAGGCCGATGTGCTGGCGCACCGTGCCGCCTGCCGCCGGCTCGATCTTGCCCCAGTCGAAGATCTTCAGCGAGAGGCCACGGCGCACTGCCTTCGTCTGCACGAGATCCTTGATCGCAGTGGCGTGGTACTCATCGTCGGTCTGCAGCGTGACCTCTTCCTTGCCCAGCTCCAGTGACGACTTGCTGCTCTTGAGGTCGTAGCGCGTCGCGAGCTCGCGGCGCACCTGGTCGAGCGCGTTGACCAGCTCCTGCTGATCGAACTCGCTGACGACGTCGAACGAAGACTCTGCCATGACTCCCTATCTTGCTCCGCTACGGATTCAGGGTGACGCGCCATTCGACGACCGCGCCCGACGCTCCCATTGGACCGATGTGCAGGCCGTTGATGGTCAGGTCGACCGCCCCGGCATTCCCGGCGCGAATGCGCAGCGCGCTCTTCGCCGCGAGACTGATTCGCTGCCCGGGCTGGCTGATCCCGCCCGACACGCCGGCCTTGGGCTTGCCATCCTGATAGATCTCGAGGTACGACGGTCCCCCGCCGATGGCCAGCACGCCGGCCAATCCGGCGGCGCTCGCTACCGTGACGCGACGCACGACCGGCGCGCGCGCGCCCCCTTGTGCAGCGATGCTCACGTCCCACGTGCCGGGCGCCAGGCTCATCGTCGCCGAGAACGTGCCGTCGGCTGCCACCTGGACTGTGCCCTGCCTGGGGGAGGCTTGCGCGGCGGCGGGTAGCTTGACTGGCCGGCCATTGGCGTCGGTCACGATGAAGGTCGGCTTCGCGGCGGACACCAGCTTGGCAGTCAGGGCCAGTTTCGAGCCGGCGGCGCCGCGCCCGCTGACCTTCAGCGGCCCCGAGACGCGCGCCCTGTCCGCGGGCCGATCGACCGCGAGCTGCGGCCCGGGGCTCGCGCTCGGAACGGCATTGACGACGTTGATCGTGCGGCTGATGGATTCGCTGTCGCGCTTCGTCACCGGATCGCTGGCAACGATCGTGATCAGGTTGGATCCAGGAAACAGCTTGACCGTGATGGCGAAGTTGCCCTGACCGTCGGCAAGGCCCTGCGGACTCTGCCGGTCCGCATTGGTAACCACCACCCGCGAGTTCGGCGCAGTCACGCCGCGGATGGTGTATTCGCGATCGTGGTAGGCGGCCACGTCCCCGGCAGGCTCACTGATACGCAGGTCGGGCGTTCCGGCGAAGGTCACGAACTCACGCACGAAGTAGTAGACCAGGGCCGCCACGAGCACTGTCAGCAGCGCCGCGACCACGGCTCCGGGCGTCACCACGAAGGCGCGCGAGCGGCGAGCGGCGAGCGGCCGCGGCGGCGCTGGCAGGGACCTTCGTTCGCTCCGCGTTGCGCCGCTCTCCAGGCGATACAGGTCGATCAGGTACTCTGGATCCAGGCCCAGGTAGAGGCCGTAGTTGCGCAGGAATCCCTTCGTGTAGACCGCGCCCGGCAGCTCGCGGTACTCCCCGCTCTCGAGGGCCGCGAGGTAGCGCGCCCGAATCTTGGTATCGCGCTCGACCCGCCCGAGCTCGACGCCCTTTGCCTCGCGAGCGCTGCGCAGCACGTCGCCGAGCTTATGCAGCCCTGCGGTCATCGCTCCTCCCCGTGGGGCTCCATGTCCCCGCCCCACCCGTCAGTGGTGACCATCACCTCGCGGAAACGGCTGCCATCGGCCGGGCCGACGATGCCGCGGTCCTCCATCTGGTCGAGCATCCGCGCCGCCCGGGCGTAGCCGACGCGCAGCCGGCGCTGCAACAGCGACGCCGATGCCTTGTCCGAACGCCGCACGATGTCGATCGCCTGGCTCAGCAACGCGTCGGCGTCATCGTCCTCGTCGTCCTCGCCCGGCTGACCGCCCGCTCGGCCGTCGCGCTTGGGAGCGGTGATCTCCGGCCGATACTGGGGACCGCCCTGGGCGCGCCAATGACGCGCGACCTCCTCGATCTCGGCATCGGTCACCAGGACGCCCTGCAACCGGACAGCGCGCGGCGCGTCGATGGGCTGGTAGAGCATGTCGCCGCGGCCCAGCAGGTCCTCCGCGCCCACCGTGTCGAGGATCGTGCGCGAATCGATCCCGCTGGTCATCGCGAATGCAATGCGCGACGGGATGTTGGCCTTGATCAGGCCGGTGATCACCTGCACGCTCGGTCGCTGCGTCGCGACGACCAGGTGGATCCCGGTGGCTCGCGCCAGCTGCGCGATGCGCGTGACCGTCGCCTCGACCTCGTAGGCGCTGACCATCATCAGATCGGCCAGCTCGTCGATGATGATCACCAGGTATGGCATCCGCGGCTCGCCCGGACGCAGCGCCCCGTTGTAGCCGGCGATGTTGCGCACGCCGCGCTGCGCGAACTCGTGGTAACGGCTCTCCATGGTGCCGACCGTCCATTTGAGAGCATTGACCGCCTTGTCCGGCTCGACGATCACTTCGCACAGCAGGTGCGGGATGCCCTTGTACTGCGCCAGCTCCACCCGCTTGGGGTCGATCAGGATCAGCTTCACCTCGGCGGGCGTGGCGTTCATCAGCAGCGAGGCGATGATGCCGTTGACGCACACGCTCTTGCCCGAGCCCGTCGCCCCCGCGATGAGCACGTGCGGCATCTTCGACAGGTCGGCGCTGAACGGCTGACCGGCCACGTCCTGGCCCAGCGCGAAGGCGAGCTTCGAGTGGGTCGCGGCCTCGGTGAAGTTATTGCTGGCGAGCACCTCCTTGAGGGTCACCAGGTCGAAGGCATTGTTCGGAATCTCGATCCCGACGTACGGCTCGCCGGGGATCGGCGCCTGGATGCGGATCGAGCGCGCCGCCAGCGCCAGCGCCAGGTTGTCCGCCAGGCCCTCGATGCGGCTGAGCTTGACGCCAGGCTCCACGTCGAGCGCGTACTGCGTGACGACCGGGCCCTCCTGGATGCGCGCCACCTTCACGCCGATCCTGAAGTTTCCCAGCGTCTCGCGGATGCGCTGCCCCTTGGCGGTGAGGTCCATCTGCGCGGCGCTGGACTCTGGCGCGTCGGCCAGCATCTCGAGTCGCGGCAGATCCCAGGTGCGCGGCGTGGCCTCGAGCGCTGCATCGTTCGTCTCCGCGCTGTGTCCCACCTCGGCGAGATGCGCGGATTCATCGGTCTCGAGTACTTCCATGCTGACCGATGCCTCCGCCG
The DNA here is from genome assembly GCA_038253355.1 of Candidatus Limnocylindria bacterium. Classification (GTDB taxonomy): domain Bacteria; phylum Chloroflexota; class Limnocylindria; order QHBO01; family QHBO01; genus JAICUY01. Next base: position 40,581 of record JBBSHF010000001.1, on the reverse strand, counting down.
GCGCAACCGCACCGGCCTCCAGCACGAGCCGCGGCCTCGCCGCCGACGACCCGTTGGCCGATGGCTCCGGCCGCTGCCGCCGCACGATGACCGGCGGCTCGTCCTGTTCCGTTCCTCCGCCCAACGCGCCGCGAACGCGCGCCAGGAGGCCGGGCTTCGCCTCGCTGACGAGCTCCGGGGCGGGCTGCTGCACACCGCGCTGCCGCCGCTCGGCAGCAGCGCTCCGCCGCGCCTCGGCTTCCTCGAGCTCCAGGCGATTCTCGCGGCGCTGCATCCACGCCGCGATCACATCGCCCAGCGTCATGTTGAAATAGAGCAGCAGTCCGACCACGAAGAGCAGTGCCAGCACGATCCACGCGCCGACCGCGCCAACCGCGCCGACCGCGATCACATTCACCGCGGAACCGATGCTGCCGCCTCCCCCGCCGCCCAGCTGGAACATGCCCAGCAGCGACAGCGCGACCAGGCTGGCGCCGCTCGCAGCCATCCAGCGCTCGGCCGGCATGGCCTTCATCCACAGCATCAGGGCGAAGCCGACCAGCAGCGGCGCGGCGAAGGCGATCCCCCAGCCCAACAGCTGCTGCAGCAGGTCATGCCAGGGTCGCACGATCGCGCCGGCGTTCGGCGCGAACAGCGCGATCACGCTGATGATCGCCAGGAGCACGAGCACGAGCGCCAGCACCTCGCGCACCAGCCGGCCGCTGAGGCGGAAGGTGTTCGCGGCCCGACGCCGCCGGCGCGTCGATCGTCGGCGCCGCGTGGCGCTGCCTCGACGGCTGGTCACGTCCTCGCTACACCTCCATGACGATGGGCAGGATCATGGGCCGACGCTTGGTGCGGTCGAAGAAGAAGCGCGACAGGATGTCGCGAATCTTGGTCTTGAGGTAGCCTGCCTCGGCGGTGTGATCATCCTTGGGCGCCTGGCGCAGCGCATCGGCCAGGTGCGCGCGCGCTGCCTCCATGATCGGATCGTCTGGATCCGAGAGGAAGCCACGCCCCAGCAGGTCGGGGCCGCTGATCGGCTGCCCGGTGCGGGTATCGACCGTCAGGGCCACCATCACCACGCCGTCGCTGGCCAGCATGCGCCGATCGCGCAGGATCACCCCGTCGACACCGTCGATGGTGGCCAGCCCGTCGACCAGCACCGCGCCGGCCGGCACGCTGCCCGCCAGGCGTGCACGCTGCCCGTCGAACTCGACCTTCTGGCCGTTCTCCAGTACGAAGATCTTGTCGACGTCGACCCCTGCGCCCTCGGCCAGCAGAGCGTGCTGCACGAGCATGCGGTACTCGCCGTGCACCGGGATGAAGTGGCGCGGCTTGACCAGGCCGAGCATGAGCTTCAGCTCCTCGCGCGAGCCGTGGCCCGAGACATGGCAGTGCTGCAGCGGCTCGTACATCACCATGGCGCCTTCCTTGAACAGGTTGTCGATCGTCTTGGCCACCGCCTCCTCGTTGCCGGGGATCGGCGAGGCGGAGACGATGACCGTGTCGCCCGGCTCGATGCTCACGTTACGGTGGTCGCGGTTGCTCATGCGCGTCAGCCCGGACATCGGCTCACCCTGCGAACCGGTGGTCATCACCACCAGCTTCTCCTTGGCAAGCCGTTGCAGCTGGTCCTTGCGCACCAGTGTGCCGTCTCGCGGGTCGAGGTAGCCGAGCTCCACCGCGATCGCCGTGTTCTGCTCCATGCTGCGGCCCAGGGCGACCATCTTGCGACCGTGCGCCGCCGCGGCGTCGACCACCTGCTGCACCCGACCGATGTTGCTGGCGAAGGTGGCCACGATCACCCGTCCCGGCGCCTCGCCGATGAGGCGATCAAGCGAGACGCCCACGGTCGACTCCGAGAGGGTGTAGCCCTCCCTCTCGGCCCGCGTCGAGTCGGAGAGCAGAAACTCGACCCCCGCGTTGCCGATCTCGGCGATCAGCCCCAGGTCGGCGCGTCGGCCATCGGGCGGGTTCAGGTCGAACTTGAAGTCGCCGGTATGGACCACGGTGCCGAGCGGCGTGCGGATGGCGTAGCCAACGCCATCGGGGATCGAGTGATTGACGCGAAAGGGGATGACCTTGAATGCGCCGATGCCGACCTCGACCCCTGGCTCGACCTCGTGCTGCGTCGTCATCTCGAGCAGGTGGTGCTCCTTGAGCTTGCCGGTGATCAGCCCCTGGGTGAGCCGGGTGGCGTAGATCGGCGTGCCGGGGACCTTGGGCAGGACGTACGGCAGCGCGCCGGTGTGGTCCTCGTGGCCGTGCGTGATGAAGATGGCGCGCACCCGGTCGCGGTTCTGTTCCAGGTAGGTGACGTCGGGGATGACGAGGTCGATGCCGAGCATCTCCGGCTCGGGGAAGGCGAGCCCGCAATCGACGACCAGGATCTCCCCGGACGCCTCGATGACGGTGATGTTCTTCCCGACCTCGCCCACCCCGCCGAGCGGGATAATGCGCAGGGTGTCTGCCATGGTGCTCCTAGAAGAGAGTCAGCTGTTGCTGGTCGTCGGGGTGTTGTTCGGCGGCGGACGATGCCTCGACCTGGATTGTCTTGACCGATGCCACCCGCTCGGCCCCCATGGCCTGTCGGGCGTCATGCAGCGCCGCGGGCAGCCTGCCGATATCGCGGAAGAGCGTCTCCCGCAACGAAGCCTGGTGCAACGCCGCCGCAGGATGGTACATCGGAAAGATGTAGCGTCCGCCCGATCTTCGAACCTGACCATGCACCGATGAAATCCGCGAGCCGGGCAGGTAGGCCTGCAGCGACACGCGCCCAAGGGTGACGATCACCGCGGGATCCAGCGCGGCCTCCTGTCGTTCCAGGAACGCCCCGCAGGCGGCAACCTCGCCGGGCTCCGGGTCGCGGTTACCGGGCGGCCGGCATTTCACCACGTTGGTGATGAACACGTCCGACCTCGCCCAGCCGATGCTGTGCAGCAGCTCGTCGAGCACCTGGCCCGCCGGCCCCACGAACGGACGCCCGGTTGCGTCCTCGCGCGCGCCAGGACCCTCGCCGACCAGCAGCACATAGGAGAGCGGGTTGCCCTCACCGGGGACCGCGCGGGTTCGTCGTGCGCTGAGGGCGCAGCGCGTGCAGTCGCGAGCCTCCTCGGCGACCCTTTCGAGCAGCGCCTCGGTGCTCATCGAGCTGTGCCGCCCTCCGTGGTGCGGTTGCGTGGTGCGGCGCCGCATGGCGCCGCACCCATCGGTCTAGGACTGGCCCGCGCCCGCCTTGGCCATGTGACGCTCCATGGCGGCGCGCCGCGACAGGTTGACGCGGCCCATCCGGTCGATCTCGGTCACGACCACCATCAGCTCGTCGCCGATGCTGACCACGTCCTCGACGCGCGGCACCCGGTAATCGGCGAGCTGGCTGATGTGCACCAGTCCCTCCTTGCCGGGCAGGATCTCGACGAAGGCACCGAAGTTCATGATCCGGGTCACCTTGCCGAGGTACTCCTTGCCAACCTCGACGTCACGCGTCAGGCCCTCGATCCAGCGCACTGCCTTGTCGGAGGCCTCGCTCGAGGTCGACGCGATCTGGATCGTGCCGTCGTCCTCGACGTTGATCTGGGTGCCGGTCTCAGCGGTGATCTGGCGAATCACCTTGCCACCCGCGCCGATGACGTCGCGGATCTTGTCGATCGGGATCTTGATGGTGATGATCCGCGGCGCGTACTGGCTCAGCTCACTGCGGCTGGCGCTGATCGTGGCGGTCATCTTGTCCAGGATGAAAAGCCGACCCAGGCGAGCCTGCTCGAGCGCATTGCGCATGATCTCCGGCGTGATGCCGGCGGTCTTGATGTCCATCTGCAGCGCCGTGACGCCCTCGGACGTGCCGGTCACCTTGAAGTCCATGTCGCCGTAGGCGTCTTCCTTGCCGCTGATGTCGGTGAGCACCGCATGGCGGCCAGTGGCCTGGTCGCTGATGAGGCCCATCGCCACGCCGCCCACCGGCGCCTTGATGGGCACGCCGGCGTCCATCAGGGCAAGCGTGCTGCCGCAGGTGGACGCCATCGAGGTCGAGCCGTTGCTGCTCACCGCCTCGCTCACCACGCGGATGACGTACGGGAACTCGTCGACGGTTGGCAGGACCGGCAGCAGCGCCCGCTCGGCGAGGGCACCATGCCCGATCTCGCGACGGCCGGGGCCGCGCATGAACTTGGCCTCGCCGACCGAGTAGGGCGGCATGTTGTAGTGGTGGATGTAGCGCTTCTCCGTCTCGGGCGAGATGGTGTCGAGGCGCTGCACGTCGCTCGACGGGCCGAGCGTGGCGATCGACAGGACCTGCGTCTGTCCGCGGGTGAAGAGGCCCGAGCCGTGGGTCCGCGGCAGGATGCCGACCTCCACGCTGATGGGGCGGATGGTGGTTGTGTCGCGACCGTCGAGACGCACCCCCTCGGAGAGCACCAGCTCACGCACGGTGCCCTTGGTCAGCACGTCCATCAGGTCCTTGCCGATGCCGTGGCGGCGCCGGATATCCTCCATGCGCTGCCCCTGTTCGGAGCGGTTGTAACCCTCGCGTCCGCGGCGGATCTCGGCGGCGATATCGCCGCGCACCGCGTCCAGGCGCCCGGACAGGCCCTTGGTCAGGTCGATGAACAGGTCGGCCGTGGCCTGCGCGTCTGGCATGGCACGATGCGCCGCCTGGTGCTCGCGCCCGAACACGAAGCGGACGAGGTCGGCGAGCTTGTAGCTTCCGGCTTCCGGATAGAGCTGGTACGCCAGCTCCAGCGTGTCGTAGACCGCGCTGGGCTCCCACTTGATGTCGGTCGGCAGGTGACGCAGCACGAATGGCAGATCGAAGCTGACGTTGTGCGCGACCAGTGCCGCGTCGCCAACCCACTCGGCGAATTTCGGCAGGATCTCGGCGGCCGTCGGCGCGTTCGAGACGTCCTCGTCCGAGATGCCGTGCACCTGGTGCCCGACGATCGAGCTGCCCGGATTCACGAGCGACTCGAAGCGATCGACCACCTGGCCGTCACGCACGCGCAGTGCGGCGATGTCGACGATGTAGCCGTTCCCCGGCTTCATGGCGGTTGTCTCCAGGTCGAAGACCACGAAGTCTGCCGCGCCGCTGCCCAGGGCCTTGCCCAGCTTGGCCACCGAGTCCGCCTTCGGACCGATGAACGGCAGCTTCTTGGGCGTCCCGGCCGTGGCGACCAGCTTTTCCTGCAGGTCGATGCTCTTCTGCAGCTCGCGCTGCCCGTAGTCGATGGCGTCGGCCATGACCGCCTCGGGCAGGATCTTGGCGCCGGCCTCGACCATCATCACCGCGTCGCGGGTACCCGCCACCACGAGGTCGAGCTGGCTCTCGGCCAACTGGCTGGTCGTCGGGTTGGTCACGAACCGGCCATCGATGTAGCCGACGCGCACGGCGCCGACGGGTCCCATGAACGGGATGTTGCTGATCGAGAGCGCCGCCGACGCGCCATTGAGCGCGAGGATGTCCGGATCGTTCTCCTGGTCGGCGGAGAGGACGGTCAGGACGACCTGCACGTCGTTGCGGTAGCCCTTCGGGAAGAGGGGCCGGATCGGCCGGTCGGTGAGGCGCATGGCCAGGATGGCCGCCTCCGATGGGCGCGACTCGCGCTTGATGAAGCCGCCCGGGATCTTGCCCGCGGCGTACATCCGCTCCTCGTAATCGATCGTGAGCGGGAAGAAGTCCGTCCCCTCACGCGGCTCTTTGCTCGCCACGGCAGTTGCCAGCACCATGGTGTCGCCGTAGCGCACCAGCACCGCTCCATCGGCCTGTTCGGCAAGCCTGCCAGCCTCGAGTGAGAAGCTCTGGTTGCCGATCTCGGCCTCAACGTTGATTGCCACTGATTCCTCCAATGATCTGATGGTGGTTCACGTCCGGCGCACGGCCCGTGCACCTTCCTTGCTCGGCAAGGGGGCGGGCGGCGGTCTGACGGACGCTGCTCCTCGGGTAATTGCGCGGGAGCTGCGCTCGGTTCGGCGGTTCGATGCCGAAATGGCGAAACCCAGGGCCTGGACGGCGCTTGGGTCGTGAGCAGGCGGGGTTGATTAGCGACGCAGCCCCAGTCGACCGATCACCGCGCGATAACGGTCCACGTCATTGCGGACCAGGTAGGCCAAGAGGCGCCGGCGCTGGCCGACGAGCTTGAGCAGACCACGACGCGAATGGTTGTCGTTCTGGTAAGTGCGCAGGTGCTCCGTCAGCGACTGGATCCGCTCGGTGAGAAGCGCGATCTGCACCTCCGGGGAACCGGTATCGCCATCATGCGTGGCGTAGTCATCGACGATCGCGCTCTTCGCGTCCTGGGCGAGCGGCACACGTTCCTCCACATTCGTTTCCTAACCGACGCATGCTAGCAGAATGGCCGGAACGCCGCCATCTGACCGCTTTCCGTGCGGAGCGCTGCCGACGGGCTCATTTCAGCTTCAGGAAGGCGCGCGCATCGGTCTCGTCGCGTCGCATCTGGGCCACCAGGGATTCGGCGTTGTCGAAGCGGCGCTCCTCGCGCAGCCGCGTCAGGAGCTGCACCTCCAGCTGTGTGCCGTACAGGTCGCCATCGAAGTCGAGCAGGAAGACCTCAGCCAGGACACGCCCCTCATCGTGGAAGGTCGGGCGCACCCCGATGCTGACCAGCGCCGGATGCATCGGCCCGACCTGGCGCTCCGGCACCGCGGCGCTGCCGACGTAGATGCCCAGGGGTGGCATGGCCGGCCGATAGGCGAACGCGAGGTTGGCGGTCGGAAATCCCAGTTCGCGGCCGCGGCGATCCCCGGTCACGACGGTACCGATGAGCAGCGGCGGCCGCCCGAGCAGTTCGCCTGCGCCCACGACGTCGCCCTCGGCGATGGCATTCCGGATCCGCGACGACGAGATCGGTGCCCCGTCCACCGACAGCCGCTCGAGCGCGGTCACCTCGAAGCCGCGCTCAGCCCCGAGCTGCCGCATCCCCTCCAGCGTCCCGCCGCGGCCGCGGCCGAAGGCACTCTCCGGGGTCATCAGCAGTCCGCGCAGATCGATCGCCGGCGCAAGCGCCGTCACGAACTCCTCGGCAGACAGGGCGCGCAGCGCGTCGCCGAAGCGCAGCGCGATGGCGTGATCGATGCCCATGGCCAGGATCCGTTCCAGGGTGACGGCCAGCGGCGCGAGGCGCGGAACGTGGACGCCAGGCCGCAGCACCTCGTCGGGCGGCGGGTCGAAGACCAACGCGACGCTCGCTGACCCGGTCGCGGCGGCCCTGGTGCGCGTGGCGGCGAGCAGCCGCTGGTGGCCACGGTGCACGCCGTCGAAGACGCCCATGCTGAGCACGGCCGGACCGATCGATGGCAGGTCGGCGAGCGCCACGGCGCGCGCGACCGCATCGATCCTCATTGGGCGACCGTCATTCGGCAAGGACCTTGTCAGGCTGAAGGAGTCCCGCCTGCAACGTGCCGACCCCCAGGAACCTGCGCTCGGCGAACACCGCGTGCCGACCGTTCCCCTCGGCACGGATGCTGAGCACCAGGCCGTGCAGGAATCGTTCGGCATCGGACACATCGAGGCGCAGCTGCGGCAGCGGCAGCACCTCGGCGACGGGGAGGATCGCCTCCTCGAGCCGACCGTCAGCGGCGAGCGCCTCCAGCCGCGCCGGCGTGACCGCATCGCTGACCAGCAGCCCGGCCGCCTCGGTGCGTCGCAACGCGTGCAGATGCCCGCCGCAGCCGAGCTGGTCGCCCAAATCACGCGCCAGCGAGCGCACGTAGGTGCCCGCGCCGCAGCGCAGGTCGATGCGCACGTCGAGCCGGTCATCCCCCGCCTCAAAGCCCAGCACGTCGATCGCCGAGATGCTGACCGGCCGCGACGGCAGGTCAAGCGGCTCCCCCGCCCGGGCGGCGCGGTGCCCCGTACGACCGTCCTGCTTGCGCGCCGAAAAGGCCGGCGGCCGCTGCTCGAAGGTGCCCACGAAGCCCCGCAGCGCCGCTTCCACCTCCGCGTCCGCTGGCGGTGCGCAGCCCCGCTCGAGCGGGCCCTGCGCATCATCGGTCACCGAACGCCAGCCCAGGCGGATCACCGCGTCGTAGCGCTTGGCGCCGCCGGTCAGCTCCTCGCTCAGGCGGGTGGCCGGCCCCAACAGGATCGGCAGCACGCCGGAGGCCAACGGGTCGAGCGTGCCAGCGTGACCAATGCGCCGCATGCCGGTCAGCCGCCGCAGCAGGCCGACCATGTCGTGAGAGGTCGGCCCAACCGGCTTGTCGAGGTTAACGACCCCGAGCATCGGCCCTGGCGAGCTCACGCCCGCATTCGGCCAGGACTCGCTCACGCGCCTCGTCGATCGGCGACTCGAGCGTGCAGCCGGCCGCGCGCGCGTGGCCGCCGCCACCGAACGCGCCGGTGATCGCCACTGCATCGGCCCGCTGAGTGGTGCGCACGCTCACGCGGGTTACGCTCGGCTCGGCCTCCTTGAGCAGGACCGTCACATCTGCCGCACGGGTCGAGCCGAGCAGGTCCACGAAGCCCTCCGAGGCGTTCTGTTGCGATCCGGTCTGGGCAAGCATGGCGCCGGTCATCGAGGCGTACACGATCCGCCCGTCGCAGCGCTGACCGATGCTGGCCAGCATCAGCCCCCACAGCGCAAGAGTTGCGTACGGCTTGTCGGCGTAGACGGCGCGGTTGATCGCCGACAGCGGTGCGCCGGCCTCGACCAGCTCGGCAGACACGCGCAGCGTCCGTGGCGTGGCGTTTGGATGGGCGAAGGTGTGCGTATCCTGCACAATCCCCGCCATCAGCAGGGTCGCCATCTCCTCGTCGAGCGGGACACCCAGCGTGGGCAGCAGCAGCGCGACCAGCTCACAGGTTGCCGCGGCATCGGGGTCAATGAGCTGCGCAATTCCGAAGCCGGGGTTGGAAACGTGATGGTCGATGTTCACGATCTGGGCCCGCGCCAGCCACTCGGCGTGCTGGGTAGCGATGTTGCCGGTGCGCGACAGGTCGCCGGCATCCACGATCACCGCGACATCCGGCTCGAGGCCCGGCGCGCTGCGCACCTCGTCGATGCGCGGCAGGAACGACAGGAACGGAGGTGGCGGATCGGCGCAGACCACCTCGGCCTGCTTGCCCAGCCGTTCGGCGGCGAGGCGAATGGCCATCCCCGCGCCGAGCGTGTCGGCATCGGGGTTCTCATGGCAGATGGCGGTCACTCGCCGCGCGTCACGGATGAGGCGCCCGACCTCGGCCATGCTCACGGCCGCGCCCCCGCATCGTCGTCACCGGGGTCCGCGGGATGATCGCCGTCTTCGATCTCGCGCAGCAGGCGCAGGACCCGGTCGCCGGCCTCGATCGATTCGTCGCGACGCATGACCAGCTGCGGCACGTTGCGCAGCGTCAACCGGCTGGCGAGGCGGCGGCGCAGCCAGGGAGCGGCAGCGACGAGCGCCGCGATGCTCTGCTCGCGCTCCTCCTCGCTGCCGAGCACGCTGACCCAGACCCGCGCCGAACTCAGGTCGCGTGCCGTCTCGACGCGGGTGATCGTCGCGAAGCCGATGCGCGGATCCTTCATCTCGCGCTGCAGCAGCTCCATGAGCTCCTGCTGGATCTGGCTATCCAGCCGACGCGTGCGCTGGGTCATCGGTCTCTGGGCCAGCCCTCAGGCCGGCTGCTCCGCGACCACCTGGAAGCACTCGATGACGTCGCCCTCCGCCACCTCGCCGCTGGCCAGGCTGATGCCGCACTCGAACCCGGTGGCCACCTCACGGACGTCGTCCTTGAAGCGCTTCAGCGAGTCGATCCGCGTCTCCTCGATGAGCGCGCCGCCACGGAGCAGGCGGGCGCCAGCGCCGCGCAGCATGCGTCCATCGGTGACGTACGAGCCGGCCACGAACCCGGCCTTGCCCGCCTTGATGACCATCCGCACCTCGGCGTGGCCCTCGACGTGCTCGACCATCTTGGGTGCGAGCATGCCGGTGAGCGCCGCGCCAATGTCATCGGTCAGCTTGTAGATGACGTCGTACAGACGCACGTCCACACCGGACGCGTCGACCGACCGCTGCGCACCTGGATCGAGCTTGGTGTTGAAGCCGATCACGATCGCGTCGGAGGCCGACGCGAGCAGGATGTCCGACTCGTTGATGTCGCCGGCGCCCTCGCGCAGGATGTTGATCCGCACCTCCGGATTGTTCAGGCGCTCGAGGGAATGCCGGATCGCGCCGAGCGAGCCCTGCACGTCGGTCTTGAGCACCACGCGCAGTTCCTTGACCTCGCTGGCCTGGATCTGGGCGCTGATGTCCTCGAGGCTGAAGGCGGTCTTGCCGTCGCCGTTGCCCGGCGCGCGGGCTGCGGTCTCGGCCAGGTCGCGCGCCGTCTTCTCGTCGGACACCACGCGCAGGATATCGCCAGCCTGGGGAACCTCGTTCAGGCCAAGGATCTCGACCGCGCTCGCTGGCTCAGCGGTCTTGACCCGCTTGCCGGCCGCGTTCTGCAGCGCGCGGATGCGGCCGAAGGTGCGACCCACGACCACGATGTCGCCAGTGTGCAGCGTACCCGTCTGGACGAGCACGGTCGCCACACTGCCGCGGCCCTTGTCGACCTTCGACTCGACGATCGTGCCGATCGCCGGCCGGTTCGGGTTCGCTTTCAGATCCTGCAGGTCCGCCACGAGCAGGATCATCTCCATCAGCGTGTCGAGGCCGGTCCCCTGCTTGGCGCTCACCGGCACGGCGATCACGTCGCCGCCGTACTCCTCGATCAGGACGCCGATGTCGGCCAGCTCCTGCTTGACGCGATCCGGGTTGGCATCAGGCTTGTCGATCTTGTTGAGCGCCACGATCATCGGCACGCGCGCCGCACGGACGTGGTCGATGGCCTCGCGGGTCTGGGGCATGACCCCGTCGTCGGCGGCCACCACGATGACCGCGATATCGGTCACCTGCGCGCCCCGCGCGCGCATCGCGGTGAAGGCCTCGTGGCCGGGCGTGTCCAGGAAGACGATCCGCCTGTCGTTGTGCGTGATCTCCGAGGCACCTATGTGCTGGGTGATCCCGCCGCGCTCACCGGTCGCCACCGCGGTGCTGCGCACCGCGTCGAGCAGGCTGGTCTTGCCGTGGTCGACATGGCCCATGACGGTCACGATCGGCGCACGTGTCTCGAGATCGGCAGCGTCCTCGTCGGCCCACAGCACCGGCTTGCCGGCGCCCTCCTCGTCGGAGCCGGGTGCCACGATCTCCTGCTGCGCGGCCGCCTGGGCGGCGGCACGCTCGGCGCTGCCCCCTTCCACCGCCTCGAAGCCGAGCTCGGCAGCGACCAGCGATGCGGTGTCGAAGTCGATCGTCTGGTTGATGGTGGCGAAGATCCCGTTGCGGATCAGCTCCTTGATGATGTCGGCATGGCTCACCGACAGCGCGGTGGCCAGGTCCTTGACCGCGATCGAGCTGGGCAGCTCGACCGGGCCCTGCTGACGAACGGCAACCGGGGTTTCGGTGGCGACCGCGCCTGCGGGCGGCGCGCTGCGGCGACGCTGCGGGCGTGGCCCGCGGCGCGGTTGATATCTACGTGGCGGCATGGTTCTCCTCGTCTACGGGCACATCCGGCTCGAACGTCGCGCCGAGCGCTCGCTGCACAGCCTCGGCCAGGCGTCGCGGGTCCCGACAGGCAGGATCTTCACAGACATACGTTCCCCGACCGGCGGCCTGGCCGCTGGCATCGGGTCCGATGGTTCCGCCGGCACCGCGCACCAAGCGGGTCATCGATCGCTTCGGGTGAACCTGGCGGCAGACCGCGCAGGTTCGCATCGGGATATGCTCAGGTCGTCGCTTCGGCATCGACCGGCGCCTCCGTGGCAACCCGGCCCTCGTCGCCGGGCTCACCGCCTGCGGCGGCGGCCACGCCCGCGTCAGAGCGGATGTCAATCCGCCAGCCGGTCAGCTTTGCGGCAAGCCTGGCGTTCTGGCCCTCCTTGCCGATGGCCAGCGAGAGCTGACGCTCGGGAACCACCACGTTGGCGATCTTGTGCTCCTCGTCGATGCGCACGCTGAGCACCTCGGCTGGCGAGAGCGCCTCTGCCACGTACTGCCCGGCGTCCTCGTGCCAGAGCACGACGTCGACCTTCTCGCCGTTCAGCTCGGCGACGATCGCCTGGATGCGCGCGCCGCGCTGTCCGACCGCCGCGCCCTTGGCGTCGACCCCTGCCTGGCGGCTCTCGACCGCCACCTTGGAACGGCTCCCGGCCTCGCGTGCGATGCCGCGGATGACGACCGTGCCGTTGTAGATCTCGGGGATCTCCATTTCCATCAGGCGCCGCAGGAAGCCACGGTGCGTGCGGCTCACGACGAGCACCGGCCCGCGCGTCGTACGACGCACCTCCAGCACGTAGACCTTCAGATGCTGGCCGATGCGGTAGTGCTCCGACGGCAGCTGTTCGCTGACCGCCAGGACCGCCTCGACGCCCTTGCCCATATCGAGCACCACGGCCGAGTCGGTGGTGCGATGCACCACGCCGGTCATGATCTCGCCCTCGCGGCTGGCGTACTGGCTGTAGACCACGTCGCGCTCGGCCTCGCGCAGGCGCTGGCGGTAGACCTGCCCGGCGGTCTGCGCGGCGATGCGGCCCAGCTGAGCCTGTGTCACGTTCTCTGGAACACGGACCTTGCTGCCGACACCAGTCGCCGGGTCGATCTGCTGCGCCTCGGCGACCAGCATCTGCAGCTCAGGGTCCTCGACCTCTTCGGGCGTGGCGACCACGTCGTACTCGCGGAAGACGCTGATCTGGCCGGACTCGGGGTCAACCTTGACGACCACGTTCTCCGGCGCCTCGGCATTCCGACGATAGGCCGACTCGATGGCCTGCTCCAGCGTCTCGATCAGGATCTCCTTGGGGACACCCTTCTCCGCATTCAGCTGCAGCAGAGCACCGATGAAATCTCGGCTCACCATCGCACCTCCGCTCTCGCAGACGAAAAACAAACGTGGGTTGGCGAACCGACCCACGTCACTACGCAACACGTATCGATTTGGCTTCAGCACGGCCGGCGAAACCGAGCGAAGTATACCAGCCGAAGCCGATCTTGGCCAACGCCGGATTGACCGATGTGGCCGCCGCGGGCGGTGGCCGAACGAAGCTTGCCTAGCCTCCCGGCAGGCGCTGGATGTCCTGGATCGAGATCAGGATGACCAGTGCGATGAGCACCAGGAAGCCGGTCAGGTAGATGAGCGCCTCGCGCTCGGCCGGCAGTCGACGCCGCCGGACCGCCTCGAGCAGGGTGACCGCGATGCGGCCGCCGTCGAGCGGCGGGAAGGGCAGCACGTTGAGCACGGCCAGGTTGACGGAGAGCAGCCCAACGAAGGTGAGCTGGCTGAAGAGCGGCTCGGAGAGCACCTCCCCGGTGGCCTGCGCGATACCGATCGGTCCGCGCGCGTCGCCGGTGTTCGGGGCCAGGCCGATGAGCCCTGCCACGGTGCGCGCCAGACCGCCCGGGATCTGAACGGCGATGTCGGCAGTCACGCCCACGCCCGCGCCGATGGCCTCGGGCAGCGAGGCGGCGCGCGGCGGAGCCATCACCACCTCGGAGCGCAGGCCGAAGCCGACCGGACCCTTGCCCGCCTCGCGCTGCGCATCGCTCAGGTGGCGAGGCGTCACCGCGACCTCGATCGGCTTGCCATCTCGAACGACCTGCAGTTTCACCTGGTGACCCGCCTGTGCGCCGATGTAGTCGACCATACCCAGGGCGCGCGGGAACTGACGGTCATCGACCGAGACGATCCGGTCACCCACCTGCAGGCGACCCTGCGCCGGGCTGTCGGCCTGGATCTCGGTCACCGTCAGCGGCGGCACGCCGACCGGCTGGGACACGCTGAAGGCCCAGCTGAACAGCACGGCGGCCAGCAGAAAGTTCATGACCACCCCGGCGAAGAGGACCGCCAGGCGGACCACGACCGGCTTACGGTTGAAGGCGCCGACCATGGCACGCTCGATCGCCGCGTCGGAGATACCGCGCTCGCGCATTTTTTCCGCCTCGAGGTCGCCGTCCTCGCCGAGCATCTTGACGAAACCGCCGAGCGGGATCCAGTTGACCGAGTAGCGCGTCCCGCGCCAGGTGACCGACGCGATCCGCGGCGGGAAGCCGACGCCGAACTCCTGGACGGTGATGCCGGCCAGCTTTGCCACGACGAAGTGGCCGAGCTCATGGACCAGCACCAGCACCACCAGCACGCCGATGAAGGCCAGCGCGGTGCCGAGAATCGCCATCAGGCACCGACCTGCATGCCGAGCTCGATGCTCAGTGCACCGCGCACCTCGCTATCGAGCGCCCTCAGCGCATCGAGCTGCGGCTCGCCGTCGCTCCCCCAGCGATCGACCGCTGCCTCGATCACCGCGCCGATGCGCGGAAAGGGGATGCTCCCCGACAGGAAGGCGGCGACCGCCACCTCGTCCGCAGCGTTCAGGACGGTACCCCGGTTGCCGCCGGCGGACGCCGCGTCACGCACGATGTCATACGCCGGAAAGTGGCCTTGCTGCAGCGCGGCGAAATGCAGGTCGCCCCACATCTCGGGGGGAGCGTGGCGGGCCGGCGAGGGCAGCCGATCGGGATAGCTCAGCGCGAACTGGATGGGCAGTCGCATGTCGGGCACGCCAAGCTGGGCCTTGAACGAGCCGTCGCGGAACTCGACGAGCGAGTGCACGACGCTCTGGGGGTGGATCACGGCCGCAATCTTACTGTAGGCCACCCGATACAGCCATCTGGCCTCAATCGCCTCGAACGCCTTGTTGACGAGCGTCGCCGAGTCGATCGTGATCTTGGGGCCCATCCGCCAGGTCGGATGAGCGAGGGCCTCGGCGGGCGTCACGTCCGTCAGCTGGTCAGCACGGCGATCGAGGAACGGTCCGCCGCTGGCAGTCAGCACCAGGCGCGTCACGCTGTCCAGCCGCTCGCCGAGCAGGCATTGCCAGATCGCCGAGTGCTCGCTGTCGATGGGCCGCAGCAGGTCGAGTGGGTCACCGCCACGCTCGTCGAGCAGGCGCGTCACCAGGTGCCCGCCGGTGACCAGCGTCTCCTTGTTGGCCAGGGCGACGCGGCGCCCAGCGGAGAGCGCCGCCAGGACCGCGGGCAGCGCGGTCATGCCGGTGGTGGCCACCACCACGAGCTCCACCCCATCGGCGGTGGCGAGCTCGCTCAGGCCACCATCGGCCCACCGCGTTGAAGTCAGATCGTCGGGCCGTGTCCCGGGCGTCCAGGCGCGCGCGGCGGGCCACTCGGCGAGCTGCGCGATGAAGCTGGGATCGGCATGTCCGGCCGCCAATCCGCGCAGCGTGAAGCGATCGCGATGCGCGGCGATCACCTCGAGCGTCTGGCGGCCGATCGACCCCGTTGAGCCGAGCAGGGCGACACCGGTCACAGGCCGAAGCCGGCAACCAGCAGCGCCCAGGCGGCCAGGATCGGCGCCGCGAAGAGAAACGAGTCGATCCGATCCAGGATCCCGCCGTGCCCGGGAACAAGGAAGCCCGACTCCTTGCGCCCCGCGGCGCGCTTCAGCATCGACTCGGCGAGGTCGCCCGCCTGGGCGCCGAGGCCGACCAGCGGACCGATGATCAGCGGCTGCCAGGCTGGCAGCCCGATCAGCGCCGCGCCGATCCCTGCGGCGATCGTGCACGTCACCAGCCCGCCAGCCAACCCCTCGACGGTCTTCGAGGGGCTGATATGGTCGATCAGACGCCGCCGCCCGAGCCAGCGTCCGCTCAGGTAGGCGCCGCTGTCATAGCCCCATACCACGAGGATCAGCATCAGGCTCCAAGCGGTACCGGAATGCAGATTCAGCAGCCCCAGGGGCGTCGTCGCGGTTCCGCCCGGCGGTCCGAGGTGCGCGACCAGCACGAAGAACGGTGCCAGGACGCCCACGTAGCCCACGCCGAAGGTGGTGACTGCCCAGGTCACGAAACCCTTCCCCGGGTCGGCGCGGGTGAAGCCGACCACGCCCAGCAGGATGAGCGACCCGGCAAAGACGATGGCCACCAGGCCCGGGGGGTCGGTGGCGCGCAGCAGGTCGCTGAGCAGGCCACCGACCTGCGCCTGATTGGCGGCGACCAGCCCGGCCGCCGTCATCGCCAGACCGATCAGCAGGCCGAGCACCTGCGGAGGCTCAAAGCCACCGGCATCCAGCAGCGCGATCAGCTCGACCAGCGCCAGAAAGGCGATCAGCCCGACCATCAGCGATAGCCACGGTTCGCCGATGAGAACGACCAGCACCACCAGCGGCCCCAGGGTCGCGGCGCTGATGACGCGGGTGCGCAGCACCTCCTAGGCCCCGTAACGCCGCTGGCGACGAGCGAACTCGGCCAGGGCGGCATCGAGATCGGCCATCCGAAAATCGGGCCACAGGATCGGGCAGAAGACCAGCTCGGCGTACGCGCCCTGCCAGAGCAGGAAGTTGCTGGTGCGCTGCTCGCCGCCGGTGCGCACGATCAGATCCGGGTCAGGCTGGCCGGCGGTGTACAGCTGCTCCGCGATGCGCTCTTCGTCGACGTCGGCAGCGGACACGCCGGCGGCCACGATGGCCCGCACGGCATCGATGACTTCGTTGCGCCCGGAGTAGTTGAACGCGATGTTCAGCTCCATTCGCCCGCCACCCCGGGTTCGTTCCTCGGCTTCCCGGATGGACCGTTGCACATCACTGGGGGCCTCATGCAGGCGCCCGATGACACGCACGCGGACGCCCTGCTCGACGAGCTCATCGGTGTTCTGGCGCACGGCACCGTCGATCAGACCGAACAGGCCGCTCACCTCCTCATCGGGGCGACGCCAATTCTCCTGGCTGAAGACGTACAGCGAAAGGACCTCGATGCCGCGGTCGGGTGCGACCCGCACGATTGGCTTGATGGCCTCCACGCCCTGGACGTGCCCGGCGATGCTGGGCAGGCCACGCGACGCCGCCCAGCGACGGTTGCCGTCCATGATGATCGCGACGTGTCGCGGGTGCTCACGGAGCGGCAGCTCGTCAGACCTCCATCACTTCAGCTTCTTTGCGCTCACCGCGCGAATCCACGGCATCGGTGTGGCGGTCGGTCAGCTTCTGCAGTGATTCGAGCTCGCGGCGCTCCTCGTCCTCGGACAGGTCACCGTCGCGCATCGCCTTCTTGAGCTGGTCGGCGGCATCGCGGCGGAGATTGCGCACCTCGACCCGTGCCTCTTCCATCCGACGACGGACCTGCTTGACCATCTCGCGACGGCGCTCCTCGGTGAGCGGCGGCACGTTGAGGCGCACGACGGTGCCGTCCACGTTTGGCGTCAGACCGATGTCGCTCTTGGTGATCGCTTTCTCGATCGCCGACAGGACCGATCGGTCCCATGGCTGGATCACGATCAGGTGCGCGTCAGGTGTCGAGATGCCGGCAATCTGGTTGAGCGGCGTGGGACTGCCGTAGTAGTCGACGTTGATGCGCTCAACCAGGGCGGTCGAGGCGCGCCCGGTGCGGACGGCGCTGAAATCGCGCTCCATGGCTTCGATGGCGCGCTGCATCTTCGGCTCGACGGCGGCGAGGGCTTCGTGCGTCATCGGGTCACCTCTCCAGCGATCAGCGTTCCGATCGGTTCGCCGCGCACCGCGCGGACAATGTTGCCGGGCTGGGTCATGTCGAACACCACGATGGGCATCTCGTTGTCCATCGCCAAGCTCACGGCCGTGGCATCGAGTGCCTCCAGGCGATTCGCCAGCAGCTCGGTATAGCCGATCCGCGTGTAGCGCTGCGCGTTGGGTTCCTTCTCGGGATCGGCATCGTACACCCCGTCCACCCGGGTCGCCTTGAGGATGACCTCGGCGGCGATCTCCACCGCGCGCAGCGTCGCGGCCGTATCGGTCGTGAAGTACGGATTGCCGGTGCCGGCCACCAGGACCACCACGCGGCCCTTCTCGAGGTGGCGCACCGCGCGGCGGCGGATGTACGGCTCGCAGATCTCGTTCATGGCGATCGCACTCATCACGCGCGTCGGACAGTCGAGCTGCTCGAGCGCATCCTGGATGGCGAGACCGTTCATGACGGTCGCCAGCATCCCCATGTAATCGCCGATGGCCCGATCCATGCCGTGTGCCGCCGCGGCGAGGCCGCGGAAGATGTTGCCGCCGCCGACCACGATCGCCACCTGGACGCCACCCTGCGTCGCCTCGGCCACCTGCAGTGCGATGGCCCGCGCCACCACCGGGTCGATCCCGTACCCCTGCGAGCCCATCAGCGCCTCGCCCGAGAGCTTGAGCAGCACACGGGAGTAGACCGGAGCGGCGGAGGTTGCGGCGAGCGTCACCTAGGCGGCCTCCGCATCCTCGCTGGCCTGCGCGGCGCTCTCGCCCACGGCCATGCGCACGAAGCGAGCAACGCGGATGTTCTCGCCCAGCACGGCCACCTTGTCGCTGATCAGGTCGCCGATCTTGCGATCGGTGTCGCGGAACGGCTGCTCGAGCAGGCAGACCGACTCAAGCCACTTGTTGAGCTTGCCTTCCACGATCATCGGGAGCCGGTCGGCCGGACGGCCATCGATGCGGGCGTCCTCGGCGAACGCCTGCTTGCGCTCGTCGAGCACCTCGGCCGGCACATCGTCGCGGGAGACGTACAGCGGCGCCAGCCCGGCGACCTGCATCGCCAGCTCGCGTGCCAGCTGTTGGAAGTCGTCCGTGCGCGCCACGAAATCGGTCTCGCAGTTCAGCTCCAGCAGGACGCCCAGCCGCGAGCCGTGATGGATGTAGCTGGTCACGATCCCCTCGCGGGCGCTACGTCCCGCCTTCTTGGCTGCCGTGGCCAGGCCCTTCTCGCGCAGCCAGACGACCGCCCTGTCGACCTCGCCGTCAGACTCCTCCAGGGCACGCTTGCAATCCATGATGCCCGCGCCCGTCTTCTCGCGAAGGCGCTTCACGTCCTCCGGCTTGATCATCGTGCTGGTCATGCTTCCTTCCTTGTTGAATCGACCGCTGCCGCTCTCGGCGCTTCAGGCCGGCTCCTTCTCGGCGGGTTCCTTCTCGGCCGGCTCCTTCTCGGCCGGCTCCGCGGGCACCTCGTCTACAGTGCCCACCGCGCCCGCTGCGCTCACCTCGTCCATCTCGTCGACCTCGGCAGCGCGGCGAGCACGAGCGCGACGCTCTTCGTCCTCGTCCTCCTCCGGCTCGGGCTCGAAGACGAGCGCCTCCCCGCTGGCGAGCGCCGCGCTGTAGTCGGACTCGTTGGCCAGCGCCGCCTCGTCGACCGGCGGTAGCGCCTCGGCCTGCTCGAACTCCTCGTCGAGCCGCGACTGGCGCTCCTGCAGCGCTTCGAGGACCGCATCGGCGGCCAGGCCGCAGATGAGCTTCACGGCGCGGATCGCGTCATCGTTGCCGGGGATCACCCAGTCGATGAGATCGGGGTCGCAGTTCGTATCGGTGATGGCGACGATCGGGATCTCGAGCCGTCGCGCCTCGGCGACCGCGATCGACTCGCGGTGCGGGTCGACCACGAACATGGCGCCAGGCACGCGCCGCATGCGCCGGATGCCGCCCAGCGCGCGGTTGAGCTTCTCGATCTCTTCGGTGAGCTTGCTGGCCTCCTTCTTGGTCAGCCGCTCGAACTCGCCCGCGTCACGGCGCGCTTCCAGCGCATCGAGCCGCTGCACGCGCCGCTTGATGGTCGTGAAGTTGGTCAGCATGCCGCCGAGCCACCGGTTGTTGACGTAGTGCTGGCCGCTGCGCTCGGCCTCGGTCCTCAACGATTCCTGGGCCTGTTTCTTGGTGCCGACGAACAGGATGCTATCGCCGTGCCGAATCGTCTGGCGGATGAAGTCGAGCGCCGCGTCGAGGCGGGTGACCGTCTGTGCCAGGTCGATGATGTGGATTCCGTTGCGCTCGGCGAAGATGTACTCGCGCATCTTCGGGTTCCAGCGCCGGGTCTGGTGTCCGAAATGGACGCCGGCCTCGAGCAGCTGCTTCATGCTGGCTGCAGCCATGAGTGATTCCTCCGGTTCTTTCCTCCGCCCGCCGTCGTCTTCGTAAAACGGCCGACCCGGGCGCGACGCGCGGTCGCAGTCAGGGCACCGATGGCCGCCGAATCAGCGGACGTGTGTAATGGGGTATTCCGCCCGATCCGGGTGCACGGCGATGTACAACCGCGGGAATCGGGCCAGCGGGAGTATAGCATCCGATCGCATCCACCGGCCCCCGGCCATCGGCCCGGGGGCTGTGCCGCCGCGCTCCCCATCCGACCGCACCCGAACGGTACGCAAGTACTGCGTGGGCCACGCGCAGGTACCTTGACCATTCCACCACCGCTTCTAGCATCCCCACCGAACCGCACAACCCGAGGAGCGATGCACCCCCGCCTCAAAGGACTGCTTGCCGTCGGCGCACTCACCGGCATGCTGGCCGCCGTGCCGCCGCTGGTGGCCACGGTGGCCGCCCGCGACGTCGTTGTGACTGTCGGCGACACGCTGACCGCCATCGCCCGGCGCGAGCACACCAGCGTCGCGCGCATCGTGGCCCTGAATCGATTGCGCAATCCCGATCTCATCTATGCCGGTCAGCGACTGCATGTCTCCCCGCCCGTCAGCAAGGCG
This sequence comes from Candidatus Limnocylindria bacterium, assembly GCA_038253355.1. Taxonomy (GTDB): domain Bacteria; phylum Chloroflexota; class Limnocylindria; order QHBO01; family QHBO01; genus JAICUY01. Next base: position 20,088 of record JBBSHF010000001.1, on the reverse strand, counting down.
ACGGTCAAGAAAGCCGCGGCTTCCGGCAATGCTGGCTGGCGCAGCTATCGCGTCCGCTTCGGTGACACCCTCACCTCGATCGCCCGACGCCACGGCACGACCATCTCGGCCATCGTCAGCGCGAACAGGATCGGCAACCGCTCGTTCATCCGTATCGGCAGCGTGCTGCGCATCCCACCCAAGGCGGGCGCTGCGGGTGCCGCCCGGCCCGGGGCGACCACGCCCGCGGCCCATATCGGCATGTCGAGCGCCATGGCCTCGACCGTTGCCAGGCGTGCCGCGGTTCGGCGCGTCATCGAGGCCGAAGCGAAACGCTTTGACGTGGCACCTGCGTTTGCCCTGGCCGTCGCCTGGCAGGAATCGGGGTGGCAGCAGAGCGTGACGAGCTACGCGGGGGCGATCGGGATCATGCAGCTCTTGCCAGCGACCGCCGAGTGGGTCGCGGGAATGCTGAACGAGCGGGTCAATCCGCATAATGCGCATCACAATGTGCGGGCCGGCGTGCGCCTCCTGCAGCATTACCTGCATCGCTATCACGGCGACAAGGCGAAGGTGCTGGCCGCCTACTACCAGGGTCAGACGGCAGTCGATCGGCATGGGATCTACCCGATCTCGCGGCCGTACATCGCCTCGATCCTGCTGCTCGAGAAGATCTTCGCCTCGTAACCCCTCACCAGGCATCGACCGATGGATGGCGCACCAGCCGCCAGCGGTCAGTGCCCGGCTCAGGGCTGACGGTCACCAGGTCGATGCGCGCTCCGGCGTGCGGCGCTGCGCCGAGCGCCAGGTAGCGGCCGAGGGCGCCGCGCAGCCTCCGCAGGCGGCGGCGATCAATGCTCTCCAGGGCACTGCCGGCACGAGGCGTCCGGCGCGCGCGCACCTCGATCGCAACGAGGATCGCGGACGGGTCAAGGCAGACCAGGTCGAGCTCGCCTTCGGTAACGCGCCAGCGGCGCGCGAGCACGCGCCAGCCATCGGCTTCCAGCCAGGCCGCGACCGCCGCCTCCGCGGCAAGGCCCAGGTCGTGACGCGGGTCGCCCACGAGTCCAGTCGGCTCCTTCGCGGGAGGCGAGCAACCACAGGATGGATCAGTCGAGCAGGTCGATCTCGTCTTCGTGCACGGGCGCCTCGAGCAGCAGGTCGAGCGAGAGCTGCCGGCCGGCGAGGAGCATGCGGATGGGCGCAAAGGTGCGTCGATGCCAGGCGCAGGGCCCCTCGGCGACAAGGGCGTCGTAATGGAAACGGGTCCCGTAGCCCTTGTTCCGAGTGAAGCCATACGCCGGGTAGCGTTCGTCCAGCTCGTCGCAGATCCGATCGCGGGTCACCTTGGCGACGATCGACGCAGCAGCGATCGAAGCGGAAATCGCGTCGCCGTCGATGATCGCCCGCTGTGGGAGGTCGACCTCGCGCAGCGTCAGCGCATCGATGACCAGGTGATCCGGCGGCTCACACAGGCGGTCGAGCGCCTGTGCCATGGCAAGCTTGGTGGCCTGCAGGATATTGATCGCGTCGATCACGTCAACCTCCACGCAGCCGACGCCGACACCATCGGCGCGGTCCAGGATGAGCTCGTAGAGCGCTTCACGGCGAGATCGGGCGAGCACCTTCGAGTCGCGCAGCCCCTTGATCCGATGACGCTCGGGAAGCATCACCGCGGCGGCGACCACCGGGCCAGCGAGCGAGCCGCGCCCGACCTCGTCCAGGCCGGCGATGCGCTGGAAGCCAGCCAGGCGGAGCTCCCGCTCGTGGCGCATGTGCGCGTCACGCGGCGGCGAGTGCTTGCGGCGACGGGCGCCGGGTCGGGGAGCCACCGATCCCCAACGGAGATCGGTCATCAGGTCAGCGGCCGGGACGACGCTCGCGCAGCGTTGCCGACTTTCCGACGCGACCGCGGAGGAAGAAGAGCTGCGCTCGACGAGCAACACCGTGACGAACCACCTCGATCTTGTCGATGCGCGGTGCATGCACCATGAAGGTGCGCTCCACCCCGACGCCGCTGGCGATACGGCGCACGGTGATCGACTTGTTCAGGCCGCCGTTGCGCATGCGCATGACGGTACCCTCGAAGACCTGGATCCGCTCTCGGCTACCCTCGACGACCTTGACCGAGACGCGCACCGTGTCGCCGGGAGCGATCTCTGGTACGTCGCTCCGGAGCTGCTCGCGCTCGAGCTCCTTGATGACGTTCATCCTAGGGCGACCTCATTACTGCGGCATTACCCGCGGCTTACCAATGGCATGAGCGTGCCTGCCGCGTGGCCGAGGCGCACATGGGGCGTCGCAACCGCAGCGGTCGCGACGCCGCGGAGTATAGCAACGCGGCCGGAGCCGTCGCAAACTACCCCGGTGGCTGGTGGTCGCCGCCCCCGCGCAGATCGTCGAGGATGCGCTTGTCGGCATCGCTGAGCGGCGCATGGGCCAGCAGGTCGGGACGCCGCTCCAGGGTGCGCCGCAACGCCTCGCGACGGCGCCAGCGATCGACCTCGCCGTGATGGCCGGAGAGCAGCACCGGCGGCACCTCCATGCCGCGGAATGATTCGGGGCGCGTGTACTGCGGATACTCGAGCAGGCCAGCGGCGAACGAATCGCCCTCGTGAGAATCGGCCTCGATGACGCCCGGCACCAGCCGGGCCAGCGCATCGATGAGCACCAGGGCCGGCAGCTCGCCGCCGGTGAGCACGTAGTCGCCGATGCTCACCTCACGGTCCGCCATCCCGCGCGCACGCTCATCAACGCCTTCGTAGCGGCCGCACACCAGGGCCAGGTGTGGCAGGACGGCAAGCTCACGCGCCAGCGCGTCGGTCAGGCGTTCTCCGGCAGGATCCAGCAGGATGACCTGGGCGCCGGCGTCGCGCAGCGGCTCGATCGCCGCGTACAGCGGCTCGGGGCGGATGACCATGCCCGCTCCCCCGCCGTATGGGTAGTCGTCGACAGACCGATGACGACCCAGCCCATGCTCGCGCAGGTCATGCACGTCGAAGCGAATGATGCCGCGCTCAACGGCCCTGCCGATCACCGAGGCGTGCAGCGGCGCATCGAACAGCTCTGGAAAGAGGGTCACCACCTCGATCCGCAGGCGCTCGGTCGCCTCGGGCTCAGACATCCTCGGTCTCGTAGCGCACGACCATGCGCCCCGCGTCGATGTTCACCTCGCGGATGACGTCGCGCAGGGCCGGGACGAGCAGCTCGCCGTCGGGTCCGCCTTCGATGCGGTAGACCTCGTTCTCGCCGGCCCGAAAGACCTCGGTCAGCGTGCCGAGCTCGGTGCCCGCCTCATCGGTCACGTGCAGGCCCTCGAGCTGGTGCCAGTAGTAGCTGCCGGCCGGCAGCTCGCGCGCCTCGACCTCCAGGTAGCGACCGACCAGCGCCTCGGCGGCCTCGCGCGTGGTCACCAGATCGATGGACAGGCTCGGCACGCGGCCGCCCCACTGCACTTCGACAATGCGCCGCGGTTCAGCCTCATCCTCGACGAAGATCTCGGCGCCACGCGCCAGGCGCTCCGGCCAGTCGGTGAGCGGCTCGATGCGCAACGAGCCCCGCAGCCCCTTGGCGCCGGTGACCCGCGCGACGGCCAGACGCTCAGTCGTTTGCGACGATCTCCAGCTCAACATGACGTCCGTCCCGCGCGCCCATGACGCGCAGCAGGCTGCGGATGGCATTGGCGATGCGACCGTCGCGGCCGATGACGCGGCCCATGTCGGTCTCGTCCACGGCGAGGGTCAGGTCGACCTGATCGTCTCGCTCCTCGATGTCGATGTGAATGCCGTCGGGATTGTCCACCAGCGAGCGGGCGACGTAGTCGAGGAACTCCTTCACTTCGCGGCCGTCGCTTCGCCAGCCTTCGGCTTGCGTGCGCGCGGCCTGGCGGTCGACTTGCTCGGCGCATTGGTCTCGCTGGCGCCGGCCGTCGCCTCCTTGCCGATGCCGGCCTGGCGCATCAGCTTCGAGACGGTCTCGGACGGCAGCGCACCCTTGTCGATCCAGGCGGTCAGCCGGTCGGCGTCGATCTGCACGGTGGCGGGATCGGTCAGCGGATCGTAGAAGCCCAGGATCTCCAGGGCCCGTCCGTCGCGGGCACGACGGCTGTCAATGGCGATGACGCGATAGGAGGGCCGCTTGGTGGCCCCCACGCGCGTCAATCGGATGCGAACTGCCAAGTGATGCTTACCTCTCTGTTGCGGTCGATTGCGAACTTCGTTGATTGTCGCGCTCAGTGGATGGTCACGATCAGATGAAACTCGATGCGATCGGCGCGGGCGGGCAGCGTCAATCCGACCGCGCTGACATGGGTGAGCATATCGCGTGTCTGGGCCGGGAGGTCGATTCGCAACCCGCTCGCGCTCAGGGCGCGCGGAAGATCGACGTACAGCTCGCTGCCGCCGCGACCGCCCACAGCCTCAAATGTGCTCCGATAGCCACCCGATCCGGCAAGCGCCTCGCCGCCGGCGCGGGCAGCCAATGCCGCAGCCACGTCATCGGGCATGAGGGCCAGGACGACGACGCCATCGGTGAGCGCGTACGACACGCTGCCGATCTGTGGCACCTCGACGGTGGTGATCACCGCCGAGGCGTCCTGCCGCAACGTCGTCCGTGCGCCGCGGCTGGTGAGCGCCGCGCGGATGCGCTCCAGCGCCCGCTGCGCCGCCGCGGCGTCGCTCGGTCGCAGCAGCAGCTGGCCGCGCGGTACTCCCGGACCGACACTGGTCAACGCCAGCCCGGTCTCCCGGTCGAGCAGCGGCAGGATGTCCGTATCGACGTTGAGGCCCAGCCCGAACGCCACGATGGCCCGCAGCCGGGTGATGTTCTGCGCCAGGCTCTCGGCGCCCGGCTGCTGCCCGATGCGCGCTTCGGCGCTCTCCAGCAGGCCGCGCAGGCCGAAGACCACTGCCTCAGCCTGGGTCGTGGCTGGCATCCAGGCCGAGAGGCTGGACGGCTCACCCGAAAGCGCGAAGCCGGCGCGCTGCGATTGGCCCGCCACGCGCTGGTCGAACGGCGCGCTCCCGACCAGCTCGACCCCCTCAGGCTGCGCAACGAGCGCCAGGCTGGCGGTCGAGAACCCCTCGAGCTGACCGGGCATCTCCGCCGCGCTGGCCAGGCGGTCGAGATCGAGATACGCCGACGCGAGACGATCGCTCGGCAGGGCGGCCATCGCCGTACCGAAGGCTGCCTGCTTGGCGAGCGAGGGACGTGCGCCCGAGCTGGCGTCGATCGCTGCATTGACCTGTGCGGCATCGCGACCGATAGCCACCAGGCTGCCATCGTCGAGGAATGCATACGCGTTCGATGGGCCGATGGTCAGCGTCACGCCGGCATGCGTCTCCTCTGACGGTTTGGCGCCCTCCACTGAGCTCAGCCGCGCCAGCGCCGCAGCAGCTGCGGCGCGGTCCTTGACCGAGGCGAGCACGAGCACCTGCGCGTCTCCCAGTTTGGCACCCTGCGGCGTCACCGCCACGGCCAGTTGGTCGCCCAGCCACGGCTTCAGGTCACGCCGATAGTCGAAGCCGCGGCCCGTCAGCAGCTGCTGCACGGCCTCGTCGATCTTGGTGTTCAGCGCGGCCTCGTCGCCGAAGCCGGGCAGCCGGCCGATCAGCCGGCCGAGGTTCATCTGCTGCCCGGCCGAAGGCTGCAGATAGATGCTCAGGTAGATCGGTGCATCGGCCGGGACCGCCGCTGCGGCGCGATCGGTCGATGCGCTGAAGAAGGCCAGGTAGCCGCCGACGACCACGGCGCCGGCCAGCGTCAGGAGCGCGGTGAGCGCGATGACCAGGCGATGCATGCGGCTCCGAACCGTCCCTAACGACCGAAGAGACCGCTGAGGCCGCCGCCCAGCTTCGGCAGCCGGCCGCCGAGCTGCTTCATCAGGCGCTGCATCTCGCCGAACTGCTTCAGCACGCGGTTGACCTCCGCGGTCGAAGTGCCGCTGCCGAGCGCGATGCGCCGACGACGGCTGGCCTTGATGAGCTCGGGACGGCGGCGCTCCTGGGTCGTCATCGAGTCGATGACCGCCTCGATCCGCTTCAGCTGGCCGTCGTCGACCGCCTGCTGCGCGGCACTGGCCATCTGCCCGGCGCCGGGGATCAGCTGCAGCACTTGGCCGATGGGTCCCATCTTCTTGATCTGCTGCAGCTGGCTGCGGAAGTCCTCGAGCGTGAAGCGCGCCTCCATCATGCGCTGCGCGACGCGTTCTGCCTCCACCTGGTCGACGTTCTCCTGAACGCGCTCGACCAGCGACAGGATGTCACCCATGCCCAGGATCCGCTGAGCGAGCCGGTCGGGATGGAACGGCTCGAGCCCGTCGGTCCGTTCACCGGTACCGATGAAGCTGATGGGCAGGCCGGTCGTCTGCCGAATCGAGAGCGCCGCGCCACCGCGCGCGTCGCCGTCCATCTTGGTGAGCACCAGCCCGGTGACCGGCAGCCGAGCGTGGAATGCCTCCGCCACGCGCACCGCTTCCTGGCCCGTCATCGCGTCGACCACCAGCAGCGTCTCGGCCGGCGTCACCACGCCGACGATCCGCACCAGCTCGTCCATCATCGGCTCGTCGACGTGCAGCCGCCCGGCGGTGTCCACGATGACGAGGTCGAAGCCGCGCTGGCGAGCATCCTCGAGGCCGCTGCGCGCGACCTCGAGCGCAGGTGTGCCGAGCGGGCGACTATGGACCTCGATCCCGATCTGGTCGCCGAGCTGCACGAGCTGATCGACGGCCGCGGGCCGGTATACATCGGCCGCCACCAGCAGCGGCTTGCGGCCCTCCTGGCGCAGGCGCACGGCCAGCTTGGCCGCGGTCGTCGTCTTGCCCGATCCCTGCAGCCCGATCAGCATCAGAACCGACGGTTTCTCGGCGAGCTGCAGGACATGCTGCTCCCCACCGAGCGTGGCAACCAGCTCGTCGTGGACGATCTTGACGACGTGTTGGCCGGGATGCAGCCCGGTCAGGACCTCGCTGCCGAGCGCGCGCTCGCGGACATGCGCCACGAACGGCTTGACGACCTTGAAGTTGACGTCCGCCTCCAGCAACGCCAGGCGGATCTCGCGCAGCGCGACGTCGAGGTCGGCCTCGGTGATCTTCGCCTTGCCGCGGAGGCGCTCGGTGACGCTCTGCAGCCGCGCGGATAGGGACTCGAACATGGGTGGACCGATGCGGGCTGACAATCAGTCGCGCCGGGCGACCGGCGCGCGGCGGCCCATGCTACTACCGGTCGGGTCGAGCGGCAACGCGTCGGGCCCCTCAGGCGGCGAAGAGCCACTCCACGTACGAGGCGGGATCGAACGGCGCGAGCGCGTCGAGCTCCTCGCCGACGCCGACGAAGACGATCGGCACGCCCAGCCGGCTGGCGATGGCCACCGCCACGCCGGCCCTGGCGGTCCCGTCCAGCTTGGTGAGCACGATCCCGGTGATCCCGGCCTCGGCGCTGAACGTCTCGGCCTGGGCGAGCCCGTTCTGCCCGGTCGTCGCGTCCAGGACCAGCAGCACATGACGCGGCTGGCCGGGCAGCCGCCGCTCGATCACCCGCCGCATCTTGGTCAGCTCGGCCATCAGCTGCGTCTTGTTGTGCAACCGCCCGGCGGTGTCGATCAGCACCACCTCGGTGCCACGCGACTCGGCGGCCGTCAACGCATCGAAGGCGACCGCGCTCGGATCGGCTCCGGCTCGCTGAGCGACGACGGGCACGCCGACCTGCTCGCCCCAGATGCGCAACTGCTCGATCGCGGCCGCCCGGAAGGTGTCGCCCGCCGCCAGCAGCAGGCTGTGACCCTCCGCCTTCAGACGCGCAGCCAGCTTGGCGATGGTGGTCGTCTTGCCCGTGCCGTTGACGCCCACGAAGAGAATGACCGATGGTGCCGAACCCAGCTCGAAGCGTCCCGAGCCGACTCGCTCGAGCCGCTCGCGGACCTCGTCGGCGAGAAGGCGGCGCACGTCGTCGCCGGTGCGGCCGCCGCTGCGCCGATAGCGCTCGCGCGCCGCGTCGATCAGCTCCAGGCTGGTCGTCGGGCCGACGTCCGCGCCGATGAGCGCCTCCTCGATCTCGTCCCAGGTCGCCTCGCCAGCCGGAGTGGCGACACCCAGGATCGAGCGCAGGCGAGCACCCAGGCCGCTCGGCCGGCCGCGCAGCCCCATGCCACTCGGCTCGCGGCGCGGCCGCGCGACGGTCATCGGCTGGGCAGCCAGCGGCTCATCCGGCGCATCCGGCGGAGGCGCGCCTTCGGTGCGGCGGCGGCGGAACATCTAGGCATGCACCTCGACCGGCAGATCGGTCAGGCGCAGGGACAGGATGCGGCTCACGGCCGCATCGGTCATGGTCACGCCGTAGATCGTGTCGGCCACCTCCATGGTCGCGCGGTTGTGGGTGATCACCACGAAGTCGATCGTCTCACTGAGTTTGCGCAGCGCATCGGCAAAGCGGCCGATGTTCGCCTCGTCGAGCGCAGCATCCACCTCGTCGAGAATGCAGAACGGGACTGGATTGACGCTCAGCATGGCGAAGAGCAGCGCCACGCCGGTCAGCGCGCGCTCTCCACCGGAGAGCATGGCCAGTCGCTGCGGCCGCTTGCCGGGCGGACGCACCACGATCTCGATACCGCCAGGCGACTCGCCGTCGATTCCGTCGCTGCCGTCGCTGTCGTCGCTCATCTGCAGCGCCGCCGAACCCCCGGCGAAGAGGAGCCGGTAGAACTCGTCGAAGCGATCGCCGATCGCCGAGAAGGCCAGGTTGAACTTGTCGGCGATCTCGGCGTCCAGTCGTCCGAGCAGCTCTTCAGTGGAGCCGATGGCGCCGCGCAGGTCGCCATCCTGCGTCGACACGTCGTCGAGCCGCGCGGCGAGCTCGCGATGTTCCTCGACGGCAAACGGGTTGACCGATCCGATCTGGCCGAGCGTGCGACGCACACGGCGCAGCTCCGTATCGAGGCTCGCCTCGTCCATCCCGAAAAGCTGTGGGTCTTCAGATTCGGGCGACTGGCCGACCGTTGACGGCTCATCCGCCTCTGGAAGGCTCTCCAGGGCGAGCTCGCGCTCGCGCTCCAGCGCGCTGAGCGCGTCCTCCTGTCGCGAGGCCTCGATCGCCGATGCCTGCGCGTCACGCTCCAGCTCGCCGAAGCGTGCAGCGGCGGCTCCGCTGCCGCGCTCCTTGGCAAGCAGCTCCGCGCGCAGCCGCTCACGCTCGGCATCGGCCGCGGCACGCGCTCGGGCAGCCAGGCCGTCGCGTGTGTGCGCCGCCGCAAGCAGGTCGCCGGCCGTCGTCGACTCCTGCTCGATCGTGGCCAGCACCGCGCGCTGCGTGGGAAGCGCCGCTTCATGCTGCACCACCCGCGCCTCGAGAAGACCGCGCTCGCGTCGCTGCCCGACGCTGCTCGTCTCGACCGCCTCGGCTGCCGCGCGCGCCTCCTGCCACCCGGCGCGCGCGCTGTCGCGCTCGGCGGCCACGGTGTCTCGACGGCGGCGCGCCTCGACGACAGCGAGCGTGAGGCGGTCGAGCTGCCCATCGCCCGGCGTCCTGGCGTCCGGAGTGCTCCCCGCTGTCGCCTCGGCAGCCCGGGCGCGCCGCAGCTGGGTGTCGAGCTCCGCCGCCTCACGCTCGCCGCGTTCCCGGTTTGCCTGCACCAGATCGGCTTCGGCGCGTGCGCGGCGCGTCACGCGTTCTGCCTCCTCGTGCGCGTGCCGCACCTCGGCGAGCTCGCGACGCAGCCGCTCGAGCTCTGAGGCAGCGCCCTCGGTGGTGGCGGCGGCCTGCAGCTCCTCGGCGCTGAGCGCCTCCATCCGCTCCGCCAGTTCGCGTCGTCGGGCGTGGGCCCGCGCAGCACTGCCGCCAGCAGGCTCGGCCCGGCCGCGCAGGGTCAGCACGCCGCGAGCATCAGCCAGGTCGCCCTGGACCGTCACCGCCGACCAGCCCGCGGGCAGGTCGCGCCAGCCCCGCAGCAGCGCGGCGAGATCGGCGGCCACCACGGCCCGATGAAAGATGGCCGGCACGTCGGCCGCCCCTGCCCACTCGGCCACTGTCCGGGTCGCACCGACCGCGCGCAACGCGGCCTCGCGCTCGGCCGCCGCGCTGCGACCGGCTGCTGCGGGACCTCCGGCCAGCAGGCGCGCGACGCCGCGGCCGACGTCAAGGTCACCGCTGAGCTCCTGGTCTCGCCACAGCAGCGCCTCGCCAAGCTCACCACCAACCAGCGCCTCGATCGCTGGCCACGTTTCCTCGGGAGCGGCGACGGCGTCGAGCAGGGTCGACCAGCCGCCAGCGGCGAGCAGCGCCCCCAGCCGATTGCCGCCCTCCGTCCGCTCGCGCAGCGCGGCGAGCTCGCCTCGGACCGTCTCTGCCTGCCCGGCCAGCTGCGCAGCCCGCAGGCGGGTCGCATCAGCGGCTTGCTGCGCGGTGGCCAACGCGGCCTGGACCGCGAGCATGCGCCGGTGCGCTGCGTCCTCCTGCGCGTCCGCCGCGGAGAGCGCTGTTCGCGCCGCCTCGACCGCAGCCTGGCTCCGCGCCAACATCTCACCCTGCGCGGCCAGATCTCGTTCGAGTCGCTCTCGTCGGGCGAGCGTGGCGGAGAGCGTCTCGCGGCGTCGTGCGTCGGCGGCCAGCCGCTCCGCGTCGCGAAGACGCGCCTCGGCCAGTGCGTCCTCGGCGGCAAGCAGCTCAGCGTCGGCGGCGGCCAGCATCGCGATCGTCCCCTGCCAGTCACCTTCTGCCGCCGTGGATCGCGCCAGGACAGCAGCGATCTCGGCCTCAGGCGCCATCTCGACCAGCCCCGCCCGCGCCCGGCGGGCCGCGGCCAGCTCACGGTCGCCGAGCTCGATGGCGGCGCGCAGCTCCTCGCGGCGCGCCGCCATCGCGTCGGATCGACTCTCGGCCCGGATCAGCGCCTCGCGCGTCGATTCGCGCTGCTCAGCCGCGGCGCGCGCCGCGGCCTCTGCCTGCCAGTAGCGCTCCTCGGCAGCCTGCTGCTCGGCCTGGCCGGCCTGCTGCTCCGCTCGCAGCGACTCGAGTGCAGCCTCGGCGGCAGCAGCCCGCCGGCGCACCTCACCGAGTCCGGCCCGCGCAGCACGCTCGCGACGCCGGTGCGACTCCCCGACGAGGGCCCGCGCGTGGAGCAGCAGCCCGTCGTGTTCCTGCTGGTGCTGCGCCTGTGCGCTGAGCCGGCGGACCTGCGGCCTGAGCTCGCCGATCAGGTCGGTGATCCGCGTCAGGTTATCGCGTGCCTTGGCGAGGCGGGCCATCGCCTCGTTCTTGCGCACCTGCAGACCCTTGACGCCGGCCGCCTCCTCGAAGAGCTGGCGACGCTCCTCGGGGCGCAGCGACAGGGCGGCATCGACCGTTCCCTGGCCAACCACCACCAGCTCGTTGGCGCCCAGGCGTCCCTCGCCCAGCAGCTCAACCACGTCCCGCAGGCGGGCGCGTGCCCCGTTGATCAGGTACTCGCTCTCCCCGGAGCGATATGCGCGCCGTCCGATGCTGACCTCACCGAAGTCGATCGGCAGCCAGCCATCGGCGTTGTCCAGGGTGAGGACGGCCTCGGCCATCCCCTGCGGCTGGCGATGCTGCGAGCCGGCAAAGATCACATCGTCGGCACGACGCGTGCGCAGCGAGCGATTCGATTGCTCGCCGAGCACCCAGCGCACCGCATCGGCCATGTTGCTCTTGCCGCTGCCATTGGGACCGATGACGGCGTTGACGCCCGGTTCGAAGACGAAGCGCGTCGGATCGGCGAAGGTCTTGAAGCCGTGCAGCCGCAGCTCGCGCAGCCGGCTCACCGGTGAGCGCGTTCCGGCTTCGCCGTTTCTGCGGCGAGCGCGACCAATGCAGCGGCGGCCGCATTCTCCTCGGCGCGCTGTCGGCTCGATCCCTCGCCAATCGCCAGCCGTCGACCGTCGAGCACAGCGGCCACCTGGAAGGTCTGCTCGTGCGGCGGGCCACCGGTGGCGACCAGCTCGTAGCGCGGCTTGGTGTGCCGATGGCGCTGCGTCCACTCCTGCAGGCGGCTCTTGGCCGACTTCGGTGGACCGTCGCCATCGCCGGGCGCCTCAAGCCGCTCGGCGAAGAGCGGCCGCAGCCAGTCGCCCAGCGCATCGACCCCTTCCGCCAGGAAGACGGCGCCCGCGACCGCCTCGAAGGTGGCGGCGAGCAGTGAGGGACGGGTGGCGCCGCCGGCATCGGCCTCACCTCGGCCGAGAAGCAGGTAGCGGTCGAGCTGAAGCTGCAGTGCGAGTGCAGCGAGGGCGTCGCGGTTGACCAGCGCCGCGCGACGCGCTGTCAGAAATCCCTCGTCTTCATCCGGATAGCGCTCGTACAGGAAGCGGCTGACGACCAGGCCGACAACCGCGTCGCCCAAGAACTCGAGGCGCTCGTTGTGGCCAATGACGCCCCGCGGGTTCTCATTGAAATAGGAGCTGTGGACGAACGCCTGCTGGATGGCTTCGGGCTCGCGAAGCCTGATGCCCAGACGGTCACCCAGCTCGTCGATGCGCGGAGCTGCCATCGACGAATGCTACTGCTGATGCTCCTCGATGTACTCGGTCGCGTCGGAGACCTTCTGGATCTTCTCCGCGTCCTCGTCCGAGATCTCGATCCCGAACTCCTCCTCGAGGCTCATGATCAGCTCGACCAGGTCGAGCGAGTCGGCGTTGAGGTCCTCGACGAACGAGGCCTGCGGCGTAACCTCTTCCTCGTCCACGCCCAACTGCTCGACAATGATCTTCTTGAGCCGGTCATACGTCGTACCGTCGGTCACCGTCAGACACCTCCACCCGATGATCTAGCAATGCTCCCCAAGACGCCGTTCACGAGGCGGCGGGCCGCATCTCCGGCATAGATCCGGGCGAGGGACACGGCATCGCTGATCGCCTCCCCGCTCGGGGTCGCGGCGGAGTATAGCACCTCGAACAGCGCGCTCCGCAGGATCGTACGCTCGACTTTGCCAAGCTCCGCGACCGGGATGGCGGGCGCCACTTCGGCGATCCGCTGGTCCAGCTCAGGCCGATGTTCGGCAACCCCCTGCACGATCCGTCGAGCATGCTCGACGATGTCGGCCTCGAGATCGCGGTCCGCGGCCAGGCGCTCCATCGCGGCGCTCGCCTGGGTCGGACGGAACTCGGCCTCGAAGAGTGCCAGCAGCGCCAGCCGTCGTGCCTGCAGCCCCGAACCGTCCTCGACTGGCCGATGGGCGGCGGCCATCCGATTCAGTCCCCGACTTCCGGGCCGGCCGCGACCGCCTGGCTGGCCGTCCGACGATCGTCGGACGACGACGGCAACGGATGGCTGCGACTCCAGTCGGCGATGACCTGCGGAATGTGAGCGGCGGCAGCCTCGGAGGCGACCCGGATGGCATGCTCGACCATGCAGGCCTTGGCCCGTCCGTGGGTCACGATGCTGACCCCACGCACACCGAGCAGTGGCGAGCCACCGTACTGCTCGTAGTCGAAGCGCTGCTTGATGCGCTCGAAGCCGGGCTTCAGGGCCAGCAGCGCCAGCGGCGCCATGGGGCCCTGCTGCAGGTCGCTGCGCAGCGCGCGAAAGATGTAGCCGGTGAGGCCCTCGAAGAGCTTGATCACGACGTTGCCCACGAAGCCGTCACAGACGACCACATCGGCCACGTGACCGATCATCTCGTGCGCCTCGACGTTGCCCACGAAATTGAGGTCGCTGGCGCGCAGCAGCACGTTCGCCTCGCGGGTGAGCACATCGCCCTTCTCCGGCTCCTCGCCGATGTTGAGGAGTGCGACCCGTGGCCGCGTCACTCTGAGCACGCGCTCAGCGAAGATGGCGCCCATCGCCGCGAACTGGACGAGGTTGGCGGCGTCCGAATCGACGTTGGCGCCCACATCGAGCAGCATGATCGGACCGGTGGCGGTGACCATGTGCGCCGGCAGCGCCGGTCGGTCGATCCCCTCGATGCGGCCAAGCCGCAGGATCGCCGCCGCCATCTGGGCACCGGTCGAGCCGGCGCTGACCACCGCATCGGCCTCACCATTGCGCACCAGGTCGGTGGCGACCCGGATCGAGGCGCGCCGCTTGACACGCAGCGCAGCCGCGGGCGCCTCCCCCATCCCGATCACCTCGGGGGCGTCGACGAAGCGCACGCTCGCCGGTCGGCCGTGGCCGTACTCGTTGATCTCGCGCTCGATGCGCAGCAGGTCGCCGACCAGGATCACTTCGTCGGCGTGCGATGCCGCGTAATTGAGGGCGCCACGAACGACCTCGCGGGGGGCGTGGTCCCCGCCCATCGCATCGACCGCGATGCGCATCAGCGTGTGGGCGTCAGCCCTGGCCCTCCGCCGGCGTGGCCGACCGGACCGGGACCGCCTCGCGACCATCGTAATAGCCACACGTCGGGCACACGTGATGCGCGCGCTTCAGCTCATGGCAGTGGTCGCACTCGACCAGCGGCGGCGCGCTGATCGCCAGGTGGGCTCGACGCTCGCCCTGGCGGGCCTTTGACACTTTTCGCTTGGGAACACCCACGCGTGACTCCTCGGAAGACGTTCGAACGGGACGCCGCAGTATAGTCGGCGATCGAGCACTCTGGCGAACCCCAGCCCGCGTACCCCCCGCGACTACCGGTCAGCGTGGTCGAGGAGCCGCGCCAGGACAGCGAGGCGCGGATCGATCTCCGGCTCGCCGTGGTCGTGCGCAGCGCCCGCCAGGCTCTGCCCACAGGTCACGCACAGACCCGGACAATCAGGGCGACACAGCGGGTGCATCGGCTCGGTGAGCAGCAGCTCGTCGTGCAGCACCGGGTCCAGCTCGATCTCGTGGTGCGCGTTGATGGCCAGCACTCCCTCGCCCTCGTCCGGCGCCGCGAGCGGCGTGCCACTGTCGGGGTCCACGCTCGGCAGGAACTCCTCGGCGATCTCGACCCCGACCTCATCGACATATGGATCGAGGCAGCGCGCGCAGGTGCGCCGCAGCGGGGCATTGACGCGGCCGCGCACCAGGACGCCGCGGTTGGTGCGCTGCAGCCGGAGGTCGAGCTCGATCGGTCCGGCCAGCTCCAGCTCCGGCCCGAGGGTGACGTAGTGATCGTGCAGGCGGAAGTCGCGGAACGCTCCGGGTGGCTCCCGCAGCAGACCCGCGGCGTTGAACGAGGTCATGGCTGCTGCGCTGGCTCGGCTGGCTCCTGCTCGAAGGGAAGAACCGGTTCACGGCCGTCGGTGGGTCGCGGTGGGTCCGGCAGACGATGACGCTCGTCGAGCATGTCGATCCCGCGCTTGATGCTGGTCAGCGCCTTGATGCACTCGCCCTCCAGCCGAATCAGGACGCCGGCGGCATACTCGTCGGCGCCACGGCGCACTTCGGCTCCCTCGTCGTTTGCGCCGTCCAGGATCTCGGCAGCACGCTGCTGCGCCATGCGCACCAGCTCACGCTCCTCGAGCATCTGGGCGGCCTGCTCCTGCGCGCGGGCGATGACCGCATCGGCCTCTTCGCTGGCCCGAGCGGTGATCCTGCTGGCCTCCTCGCTGATGCGCTTTGCCTGGCGCACCTCCTCCGGGATCGAGACGCGCAGCTGGTCGACCAGCTCGAGCAGGGCTGACTGGTCGACGACCACGTTGTTCGTCAACGGGAGCTTCTTGCTGCTGGCCACGACCGATTCGAGCCGCTCGACGAGGAAGATGATGTCCGTGGCTGAGACCTCCGACGACGCGATGCGCGCCTGGTTGCAGCGGATTATAGACCTCGCCTAGCCTGCCTCCTGCACGCGCTCCCGGAGCGCGGCGGCGACCGGCGGCGGCACCATCCCCGAGATATCGCCGCCGAACTGGGCCACCTCCTTGGCGAGCGTCGATGACAGATAGCCGAACTCCAGCGCGCTCATCAGGAAGGCGGTATCGACCGATGCCTCCAGCTTGCGGTTGGTGTGGGCCATCTGCAGCTCTGCCTCAAAGTCGCTGACGGCGCGCAGCCCGCGCACGATGAAGCCGGCCCCCTGGCGCCTGGCGAAGTCGACGGTCAGGCCGTCGAAGGCCTCCACCTCGACGTTGGCGGCGAACTCGGCCACCGACGCACGAATCAGCTGCACCCGCTCTCCGACGTCGAAGACCGGCCGCTTCTTCGGGTTGTGCAGCACGCCGATGACCAGCCGATCGAACAGCGTGGCGGCCCGGCGTGCGACGTCGAGATGGGCGTTGGTCATGGGATCGAACGATCCGGGGAAGACCGCCACGCGGCTCATGGCTCGGCTGCTCCATCGGTCTGCAGGAAAGTGAGGCTCGTTTCGCCGAAGCGCCGCTCGCGCCAGACCGCCAGGCCGGGCGGCAACGGCACCGCGGTCCGCCAGAAATGCTTGACCACCACCATCGCATCGGTGCTCAGGTGCGGTTGAAGGCGCTCGAGCGGCGCGAGGATAGCATGCTCGGCGTACGGCGGATCAAGGAAGGCCAGCCCATACCGATGATCGGGCTCGGCCCCCAGCACGCGCAGCACGTCGCCGGATCGCACTGTTGCCGCAGCGTCGAGGCGGGTTCGCTGCAGGTTGCCGGTCAGCGCCGCCAGCGCCGGGCGGCCACGTTCCACGAAGGTGCAGTGCGCCGCGCCGCGGGAGAGCGCCTCGATGCCGATGGCCCCGCTGCCTGCGTACAGGTCGAGGACGATCGCGTCCAGCACGCGCTCGCCCAGGATCCCAAAGAGGGTCTCCTTGACCCGGTCGCTGATCGGTCGAGTGGCGCGATCCCTGGGCGCGATCAGCGCAACGCCGCGCGCGCTGCCGGCAATGACCCGCATCAGGCAGCGCCACCCTCCTCCTCGAGCGGAGCGAAGTCCTCGCGCAGGCGGGCCAGCCCGGGACGATCGCGCAGGTCGGGATCAGCGCTGACCAGTACGTCGGCCAGCTCCCGCGCGCGCTCGGCGAGACGCAGGTGGCGCGGCTCGAACAGCGAGGCCACGCGCAGCGGTGGCAGGCCGGACTGGCGGGTGCCCAGCACGTTGCCGGCGCCACGCAGCTGCAGGTCGGCCTCCGCGATGGCGAAGCCGTCCGAAGAGCCGCGGACCACCTCCAGGCGTCGACGCGCCATCTCGTCGTCCGAGTCGGAGAGCAGGATGCAGAAGGACCGGTCAGCACCACGACCGACGCGCCCGCGCAGCTGGTGCAGCTGCGCCAGGCCGAAGCGCTCCGCGTCCTCGATGAGCATCACCGACGCGTTCGGCACGTCGATCCCGACCTCGACGACCGTGGTCGCCACCAGCAGGTCAAGCTGCCCGGCGGCGAAGGCATGCATCGTCTGGTCGCGTGCGGCCGCCTTCTGCTGGCCATGCACCAGGCCGATGCGCAGCGCCGGCAGCCGGTCGCGCAGCCGCTCCGCCTCGGCTTCAGCGGAAGCCACGCTGAGGGCCTCCGATTCGTTGACCAGCGGCACGACCACGAACGACTGCCGCCCCTCCGCCGCTTCGTCCGCCACGAAGGCCTCGATCTTCGGCAGCGCACGGCGGTCGCGCAGCTCGGTGCGAATCGGCTGCCGGCCGGGCGGCAGCTCGCGGATGGTGCTGATCGACAGGTCGCCGTAGACCGTCAGGGCCAGGGTGCGCGGGATCGGCGTGGCGGTCAGCGCCAGGACGTGCGGCTCCAGCCGATCGCCCTTGGCCTGCAGTCGGGCCCGCTGCCCGACCCCGAAGCGGTGCTGCTCGTCGACCACCGCGAGGCCCAGGCGCGGGAAGGTGACCGCCTCGCTGATCACCGCGTGCGTACCGATGACGACCTGCGCCTCGCCCGACTCGATGGCGTCGTGCACCTTCCGCTTCTCGCCGGAAGCCAGTGATCCGGACAGGAACTCGGCGCGCACGTCGAGCGCCCCGAGCAACGGGGCCAACCCGGCGTGGTGCTGCCGGGCCAGGATCTCAGTGGGCGCCATCAGGGCGCCCTGCCAGCCGGCGTGCACCGCTGCCGCCAGGGCGACCGCCGCGACCGCCGTCTTGCCGCTCCCGACGTCCCCCTGCAGCAGGCGTCGCATCGGCTGCTCAGAGGCGAGATCGGCGACGATTTCGCTGACCGCGCGTTGTTGATCACCAGTCAGCGCAAAGGGGAGCTGCGCGATGATCGTGGCGAGCTGCTGCGGCGCCACGCCCACCCGCGGACCACGCAGGCCCGACCGTGCGGCGCGCGCCTGGGCAAGGGTCAGCTGCAGGGCGAGCAGCTCGTCGAAGGCAAGGCGGTCGAGTGCCGGGATGACGTCATCGGTCTCTTCAGGGAAGTGCGCGGTGTGCAGCGCATCGGTCAGGCCGGGAAGGCCTTCACGCTCATCAAACCGGAGCGGATCTGCGACGAGCGGCAGGCATCGGTCAAGGATGCGCGCCAGGAGCTCACGGACGCGCTTCTGGGTGACGCCACCGGAGAGGCGGTACACCGGCACGACCCGCGCCGTATGCACCGATTCGCTGCCCGCCGGCGAGAAGTCGGGGCTGGTGAACTGGGCGCGCCAGCCACGCTCGGTGACCTTGCCGCTGACCACGATCTCGTCGCCAGGATGCAGCCTCGTCTCGACGTAGCGGCGACCGAACCAGACCGCCTCGGCGCTGCCGCTGGCGTCGGAGAGCTGCGCGATGACCCGCTGGGGCTTGCGGCCGAAGCCCTTCTCGATCTTCAGCGAGTCGACACGGACCTGGGCGGACTGCTTCTCATCGGGGATCAGGCCGGCGAGCGGCCGCAGGTCGCTGAAGTCGTCGTAGCGGAACGGCAGGTAGAAGAGCGCCTGCCGCGGTGTGGCGATCCCCAGCCGCTGGAGCGCCGCGGCGTGCCGAGCAAGGTCGGGCAGGACGCTGCGCAGAGGCTGGTCCAGGTCGTCTGCATCGAGCTGACGTGGAGCCTGCAGCGTCGTCACGCCTCCACCGCGGTCACGCTGGCACCGCGGTCACGCTGGCACCGTGGTCACGCTGCCACCGCGCCGGCGGCGAAAGCCACGATCTCGCCGAGCAGCGGGCGGTAGCCGGAGGTCGTGTCGACGCGCAGCGTGGGAATGTCGAGACGCAGCGGTTCGAAGCGACCCTCGGCGAGCTCATCGGTCAGGGCGCCAAGGCGTGCCTCGTCCCGGTGAGCCGAGTGGCGGCCGGGGGCACCTATCCGTGTCGCATAACGCTCCGCGAGAAGGTCTGGCGCCACCTGGCAGTGGATGAGTCGCGCTTCGGCGTCGGCGAGGAATGGCCGCAGCTCCGTTTCGGATTGGTCTCGGCGGAAGTTGCTCTCGACGATGCTGCCGGGGCCGCCTGCCAGCACTCGGCCGAGGACGGCGTATAGCACGGCATAGGCCGCCTCGCCCAGCCGCATCGAGGCCTGCAGGTCCGAAACACCCAGCACGTCGGCGAGCCGTTCTTTGATGCCATCCTTGGTCAGCAGCGGTAAATGCAGCTCCGCCGCGAGCAGTGTCGCGAGGGTCGTCTTGCCGCTGGCCGGTGCGCCGGACACGATCACCAGCATCGGTCGGCTCGGTCGGCTCGGTCGGCTGGGTCGGCTGGGTCGGCTCGATTGCATGGCCCGATCCTAGCGTGCTACCATCGCGGTCGCTCCGGCGCCGCCCAACGTGCGCGCCGGTTCGTTCGTGACTGGAGACCCTTTCCCATGGCACGTCAGTGCGATATCTGCGGCAAGAAGCCGATCACTGGCTGGAATCCGCAGTCGGTCGGGATGAACCGTAAGCGCGCCCTGCGCCGCTGGCTCCCGAACCTGCAGCCGATGGTGGTCCAGCGCGGCGGCCATCCGGTCAACGTGAAGGCCTGCTCGCGCTGCCGCCGGACCGCCCAGAAGGTCTGACGCCTCCCGCTTGACCGATGCCCCAGCGGTTTCGTCGCGCCCGGCCGCGAGGGTGCAGATGTCGGTCTCAGTCGCGGTAACTCAGTCCAGCGCGCGCCAGCTTGCATGCGCACGCTCAGCCAGGCGGCTTGTGCCTTTCGCGCGACGCTCCCGACCGCGTTAGCGCGACCACCACCGACATATGCCAGGTCGGCGCGGACGGTGCATCGCGGACGGCGCATCGCGGCCGGCGCCCGTCAGCCGGCGAGATCGCGGTCCGAGTCGAGCACGAGCGTGAATGGGCCGTCGTTGACCAGCTCGACCTCCATCGAGGCGCCGAAGCGGCCGGCCGACACCTCGAAGCCGAGGCCTCGCAGCCGCGTG